>JBKQMT010000084.1:0-20090 GCA_052146595.1 Acidimicrobiales bacterium | reverse complement strand
CGCTAGGACAGTGTTGATTTAAGCGCTCTTTCGAGGGTGCTCGCGATTTCCTCTCCCGCCAGCAAGAATTGGTCTGTGCAGGGAAAATCCAACCCAGACCGCCAGATGCTCGATGCAGCAGCGTTCTGCCGCGGCCTTGTCGAAGAGGGCTCCATCTACGCCTTCCTCGCCGATCACCGCCACGAGCTGTTCAGAGACGCGGACTTCGCGGACCTGTTCCCCTCGGGCAGGGGGCGTCCCTCGATCCCCGTCGAGGTCATCTGCTCGGTGATGGTGCTCCAGTCCCTGGAGGGTCTCTCCGACAGGGACGCCATCAGGTCGTTGCGGACCCGCATCGACTGGAAGGTCGCCTGTGGGCTCGCCTTAGACGACCCGGGCTTCGATTTCACGAACCTCACCTACTGGCGCAGCCGCCTTCGCAACTCAGGCCGTCCCGACCGGATCTTCGAGGCCGTGCGGGCCGTCGTCGAAGCCACCGGGGTGCTGGCCAAAAAGCACCGCCGGGCGCTCGACTCGACGATCCTCGACGACGCCGTTGCCACCCAGGACACCGTCACCCAGATCATCTCGGCCGTCCGCCGGGTCAGGAACGTCATCCCTGCAACCTCGGGACTCGATCTTGGTCACGACTACTCGGTGATCGGCAAGCCCGTCATCGACTGGTCGTCGCGCTCTGAGCGTGACGGTGTCATCTCGCTGCTTGTCGCCGATGCCAGCGTTGTCTTGGACGCCGTCGCAGGCATCAAGCTCAACGCAGAACAGCAAGACGCCGTCGGGATGCTCGCCCTCGTTTCTGCCCAAGACGTCGAGCCGGGAGAGAAGGACGGGACCTGGCGCCTGGCGCGTGGCGTCGCCAAGGACCGGGTGATCTCGACGGTCGACCCCGAGGCACGACATGGCCACAAGTCGATGGCGGTGAGAAAGGACGGCTTCAAGGCGCACCTTTGCCTGGAGCCCGACACCGGCATCGTCACTGCGGCCAAGATCACCCCGGCGAACACGCCCGACGGACCGGCCGGGCTCGATCTCATGGGGGACGAGCCCGAAGGTCTCGAGGTCCTCGCTGACTCCGCCTATGGATCTGGAGCGACGCGGAGCGAGTTGATGAAGAAGGGCCATCACCTGGTCATAAAGCCGATGCCGTCACATCCCGCTGTCCCGGGCGGCTTTCGTCGTGATGAGTTCGGCGTCGACCACGCCGCCCGCAGGGTCACCTGCCCGGCCGGGCATCTCGCCCGTCTCTCGCCGAGCGGGGTCGCGAAGTTCGCCCCGCACTGTGGGCCCTGCCCATTGCGATGGCGCTGCACCACGGCCAAGGCCCGCTCGTTCAGTGTCGGGCCCTACGATGCCGAGCTTGTCGCGACAAGAGCCGCCTGGCGCGACCCGGAGCTCAAAGCGATCTATCGCCAGCACAGGCCGATGGCAGAGCGCTCGATCTCCTGGCTCGTCGCCAATAACAACAGGCGCCTTCGCTATCGAGGTCTCGAGCGCAACGAGGCCTGGCTAAAGGTCCGCGTCGCGGCTTTGAACCTCCGGCGCTTGCTCGCCCTCGGGCTCAACTACAACGGGACCTGGGCGCTGGCGACATAGCGGGTCCTCGGGAACGTCCCAAGGAGGGAACGACACCTGCGGTCAAAAGACCTACCAGCGCGACCGGTTCTCACCCTCTACCCCGGCTCTTCGGTGCGGGCTTATCCCCGAGGACCCACCCACACGTTAGGCCCGAGGTTGTTCAGCTGAAACGGGGTTTGTCCAACACCGTCCTAGCGGCGGTCGACGGTGCTTGCCAGTATGGCGTTCGTGCCCGATTACTCGATTCCGGGAGGATTCGGCTTGGGAGGACGAGGCGAACTTGAGGGGACACGCGTCTACCGAGGTTCAGGCGAACCCGACGACTCCCTCGTACTTCTCAGGGTCACTGAGATCATCGACGAGGAGGTCGACCCACGCCCGCGTGTAGCCGTACCCACGAAGCAGTCTGTCCCATTTGCAGTACCTGGGATCCGTCGCTTCCGGCTCCGCGGCGTTGGTCGCGGGTCTTACGCCGTAGTGCTTCCACGCCCGTTGGTGGGTGTCAGCCGTGAAACGGAACGGCAGTCGCTCCTTGACGAGGCTCACGACCTCGGTCGGTCTCAGCAGATCGACGGGCGCCACGGCTACCTGCTTTGGTTTCGGTACGACGGCAAGTTTTAGCAAGGCCTTCTCGATGCCCGGGGTGACTTCCCCAGGTCGCAGGAAAGTGACCACAGCGTCGGCCCCTCCTCCCGGTTAGCCGTAACCGGCACAAAGAAGATCTGCAATGCGTACTCAGAGCTGCGCCGCACCACGTCGGAAACCTCCGTCCGGTGGCCGACACAAGAAGTCCTGGACGTCAGTCGGTAGCTGAGCCTGTGCCTTCTTGAGCGACGCCAGCGCGCCGCTGCTCCGAGCTGAAGAGGGACAAAGAGCCTGTCGCCCAGAGCTGCCGAATCGCCGAAGCCCTGCGGAAGACGGCTGCCCTCGGTGCGCACTCATGTTCGCCATGTGCTCAGAGCATCGCCGGGACCGGCCCGCGCCTACCAGCGCGAGTAGACGACGTTGCCATACCGGTGCAAGCTCCGCGTCACCACCTTTTCCCGCAGCCAGCGGACCAGCTCGATGCGGCCGCAGGAACAAATGGGCTCGTCGAACACGCTTATCCCCGCCTCTGCGGCCGCTGCCACCACCAGTTGCTCGGCCTCTCCGAGAACGCGGAGCCGTGCCGCTCCCGTGCCCCGCTCGGCTCCCACGGCGGCCAACGACGCTGCCAGCGAGTCGGCGCTCTCAACGGTGACAGGCACCGGCGCCTTGGCCAAGCCGCCGGCCAGCGCGGGTAGAGCCGGACGTCGCTCAGGAAGCGAGATCCGCAGTGGGGTACCGGTCAGCTCCGCCAGGAGAACGGCCTTGGTCAGCTCGTCGTCGGCCACGTCCCCACGGGCCCGCAAGATCACGCCAGGTGCGAACGGCTCGTACGACAGTTCGTTCGACTCGCACGCCAAACCGGCCATTTCGGTCACCCGCGAGAAGTGCGCTTCCCAGAAGTGGCGGTAGCTCGCCAAAGCCTGGGCCACGCTTATCGTTTCGGCGTCGTGCCAGCGGCGCAGCGCGATCAGGTAGTTGGGCCCTCCTGCTTTCGCGGTTGGCCCTAAAATAGAACGCTTCCAGCCGCCGAAAGGCTGCCGGCCCACTATCGCCCCGGTGATGGCGCGGTTGATGTACAGGTTGCCGGCCTGGCAGTCTGCGGCCCAGCGCCGGTGCTCTTCGGGGTCGAGCGAGGAGAGGCCGGCGGTGAGCCCGTAGGCGACCGCGTTCTGCCACGCCAACGCCTCCTCGAAGCTCTCCGCTCGCATGACCCCCAGCACGGGGCCGAACCACTCCGTCATGTGCGCCCATGACCCCGGCCGCACACCGGTGCGCACCCCGGGGGACCACAACTTGCGCTCCGGGTCGATGCAGACCGGCTTCACGAGCCAGGACTCGCCGTATTCGAGCTGGGTGAGGGCCCGTTCCAGGTCCGGGGTGAAGGGCCCCACCAGGGGCCCTATCTGCGTGGCCGGGTCGGTCGCGGGGCCTACCCGCAAGCTGCGCACAGCGTCGGCCAGCTGGCGCAGGAACGGGCTCCGGTCATAAAGGGGTGCTAGGACGATGGCCAGGCTGCCGGCCGAGCACTTCTGACCGGCGTGGCTGAAGGCCGAGTGCACCACGTCCCGGACCGCCTGGTCGACGTCGGCCGTGGAACCGACGATGATCGACCCCTTCCCGCTCGTCTCGGCCAGGATCCTTCGGCTCTGTGCCCAGCGGGCGAAATTGCTAGCTGTCTCCCAGGAACCGGTCAAGATCACGGCATTGACGTCCGGGTGCGTCACCAGGCGCTGGCCGGGAGCCCTGTCCGTGGGGGCGACGAGCTGGACGACGTGCTCTCCGAAACCGGCCGCGTGCAACTGCTGCACCAGTACGGCCCCTGTTGCCATGGCCGGTCGAGCAGGCTTCAGGATGACCGTGTTGCCAGCCGCCAGTGCCGCCAGGGTCCCGCCGGCGGGGATCGAGAACGGAAAGTTCCACGGTGGCGACACCACCACCACGCCTAGGGGCGAGCTTGCGACCTCGTAGTCGAGCTCAGCCAACAGCGACGACAGCGAGCCGGTACCCTCGGCGTACCACCGCGCGAAGTCCACCGCCTCGGAGACCTCAGGGTCCGCTTCCTCGAAGGTCTTGCCCGCCTCCGAAGCCATCACGGCAATGGCGTCCGCCCGGGCAGACCCGGCCGCCATCACGTCAGCGGCGGCCATGAGCAGCTTGGCGCGCTCGCTCGGTCCCGCCTGTTCCCAATCCTCCGCCGACTCACAGGCGGCGCTCACCGCTTGCTCCACGTCCTTGATGCTCACCGTCGCCGGCGCCGCGGGGCGGGGCCGGCCGAGCAGGGCGCTCGTCCATTCCCGGTTGGACGGCACTGTGAGGTTGGTGTCGGGCTCGTTGGCGAACGGAGCACGATCGGGCCGGGACGCCCTTGCCCCAACACCAGCCGACGGGTCGGTCTCCACCCGCCCGTCCGCCGGCATTTGCGCCTGCCTGTCCTGTTGCTGGTAGGGCCGGGCCCTCACTTCATGGCGAGCGCGGACGGCGGTCGCGAAACGGGAGGCCTGTTCCTCCCAGATCGCGCTGCCCGGCTCCAGGTCGAGCGAGTGGCGGAGGAAGCCCTCCGGGCTCGTGTTCTCGTCCAGCCTCCGGGAAAGGTAAGCCAGAGCGTTGCGAAAGTCCTTCTTGGCGGCCACCGGCACGTAAAGGAGCACCCCCCCGGTCCGTTCGGCGATCGCGGCGGCTTGCTCGTCCGCCATCCCGGCCAGCATCTCGATCTCCACCTTCACGCCCAGGTCTTCGGCTAGTACGAGGGCAAAACCCACGTCGAAGAGGTTGTGCGAGGCCACGCCGACCTCCACCGTGCCGCTGCGCGCCGCCTCCAAGAGCCGCTCGAGCATGGCTTTGTACGAGGCATCGGTCTCCGCCTTGGTCAGGTAGGGCGCCTGGGGCCAGCAGCGCAGTTCGGCGTCTGCCTGTTCCATGGCCAAGTTGGCCCCCTTCACCAACCGCACGCGGACCGGTGGGGCGCCAGCCCGATGGCGCTCCGCGGCGAAGGGAAGGACACGCTCGAGTGCCTCGTGGCTACCCGGCAGGTACGCCTGCAGGGCGATCCCGGCCGTGTGCCCAGCGCCCTCCCCCCCGCCCAGCGTCCGGAAGAACGCCTCCAGCGTGAGGTCGAGGTCGCGGTGCTCCTCCATGTCGAGGTTGACGAGCTTGGGGGGCTGGCACGCGGCGGCGGCGTGGAAAAGCTGCCGGAGCGGGCCGCAGACGCGCTCCACCGAGCCGTCGAAGTCGACGAGTGAAAGTCCGGAGGATACCGACGACACTTTCACCGACACGCACGCGACGTCATCGCGACGCAGGAGCGCCTCTACGGCCTGGGCCCGTCGGGTAGCCTCGTCCCAGCCCAGCACGGCCTCGCCCAGCAGGTTCAGGTTGCCGCGGCCCCGTAACTTGGAGAGCTGCCGCCTGAGCGACCCGGGCTCCGCGGGGTAGATGAGACCTCGGGTCTCTCTCCGCAGGCGTGCGGCGACCAGCTTCACGACGGGGAAAGGAGCAAGTTTTCCTGCCACCCCCGCGGCTCGGAGCAGGGCCCTGTCCGTGACGGAAAAGCCTTCCAGCGGCCCCGCGGCGATCATGGCCAGTTCCGCGGCCGCGGTGTGGGCGTCCACCGGGCGCAGCACCCGGTCGGCGATGGCAAACACGAGCTTTGCGCCCGAGGGGCTCGCCAGGAGCCGACGAAAGCGCCGCTGACGGCGCCTGGCGCCGAGGCCGGCGAGGGATCGCGCCCGGTTTTCCAGTTCGGCCGCCAGCTCGCATGAACGCACGATGAGCTCGTCGTCAGATAGTGTCACGCCCTCAATTACATCCCTGCCTGGCCTTGATTGAAAGGATCAAAGGTAGTCTCATCTGCTCGGTGAGCATCGGGTGAAGCTCGACGCGGTCGAACTCCGCGCGCGTGAGCGGACCGGGTTTGTCCCAGATCGCGTTCGGGATAGCCGTCGTGCCGAATTCGTGCACGAGAGCGGCTGAAGGGTGCAAGCACAGGATTCTGCGTTTGCGCGGTTCCAAGATCGCCCGATGGTCAGCCACTGGCCAGCCGCAATGACGCGTTGTTCACAGTCGACGCCGAAACGCACCGTGAACGGCGTCGCCGATCACGCGTCGCGGGCGCGTGATCCCGGATGGTGCGCTCGATGGTGGCATTGTGACGACACAGCAAGTTCTCCGATGATCCGGATCCGGTCCCGCTCACAGACCCTTCGGTCAAGCGGCGATGGAGTACTCGTGGAGAAGTCCGCCGAGTCGGTCGACTCGCTGGATCCTCGTCGAGTCGTCGAGTCCCCTTCCCGAGACATAGGGGATGGGCACCTCGAGATCGATCCCACGATGCGGTCTCGCTGCGTTGTAGTGCTCGACGAACTCTTCGAGGACGCGCTCGAGATGACGCTCGTTTGTGATGAGCAACCAGTCGAGGCACTCGGTCCTCGTGGCGCGGACGAACCGTTCGGTGAACGCGTTGGCACGAGGCGCGCGGACCAGGGTCTTGACCACTCGGGCACGAATCGACGTCAGCACTTCATCGAAGGGCCCGACGAACTTGGTATCTCTATCTCGGATCAAGAACTTGACGACCCGGCCTTCGTCCTCGAGTGTCATTGTGAGATTGCGCGGCTGTTGAGTGACCCAGCTCCCGATCGGATGCGCGGTGACACCGGCGAGGAAGACCTTGCGTCGTTCGAGATCGATAAGACACAGGACATAGAGCCGGCGAAGCGTGATGGTGTCGGCGGAGAAGAAGTCGCATGCAAGTGTGCTGCCAGCTTGAGCTCGAAGGAACTGAGACCACGTCGGTCCCGATCGCCGTGGTGCTGGTTTGAGACGGTGACGTCGAAGAACATTGCGAACGCTCGTCGCCGAGACGGTGACACCGAGCTTGGTGCACTCGGCGACGATGCGGAGATAGCCCCACCGGGGCTTCTCACGAGCGAGGCGAAGGACGAGTGCCACAACGTCGGTATCGAGCGCGTTGTGCGAAGGAGCATCGTGGCGCGGAAAGGTCCCGTGCCGGCGAACGAGCTCACGGTGCCAGCGCAGCAAAGTCGCTGGCGTGACGAGGAAGGTAGCCCAACACTCACGAGGAAGCAGCCGTGCAAGTGTCGCGAGCACCGCGCGATCGCTAGGGGAGAACCGAGGTCGTGCCACCTGGCGCTTGAGCACCGAGAGCTGATGACGCTGCACCGCGATCTCGACATCCTTGTCATCTGGGGGCGGACCGATGCCAACGGGTCGAAGCAGCTTTCTAACGAGCAGTAACGTGATCGGACAGCCCATACCGGCGATCGTGGCACATTTACTGCGTCCCTGATCAGGGGCCGAATCCTGCGCTTGCACCTCACAGACTGTTTTCAAACCCGCTCCCCGCTGCCATACCGTGCCCTGAAAAAGAGCCATCTACTGGGGAGAACTGACCAGGTACCGGTGTCCGATCGCTTCGGTGAAGTCCTATCTCGCGGCAGCAACACGATTGGTGACTATTGCCTAGGCGAGGCACTCGAGCACCGAAGGCTCTCGCTCGTGTGCATCGAACTCGGCGAAGCCCTGCGCTTAGCTCCGGGACATCAAGACGCCGGTCGCGTTGCTCGAGGTTCTCGGATCAGGGCGCCAGGTATTCAATCGGGGATTGCTACGGGCCGCACAGCTGGGCTCACGAGTCGGCTTGCTCTGCCAGGTTCCGCCTTTTCGTCTCGGTCGCGAAGCGAGCAGCAAGGACGTCCAGCCAGGCCACGAATGCCTCCCGGTCGGACATCACATTCTGCTTGCCACGCTCGAGCTCAGGCTTGATGTCGGTCAAAAAGTCGTCTTCGAAAAACCCTGCCATTAGTCGCTCGACAGCGTCGATCATCCGGAACGGACCATAGATCGCGGGCTCGTCGATCACGTCGCGCGCCGCAGTGACGAGGAACGTCGCAAGACGAAAGGCCGCCGGATCCGTTTTCGTCAAGGCCGTTGCACCTCCCACTGGTCGCCACCCCAGCTGTCGATATAGACGACCTGGCGAGGCGCCTTGGGCGCGTAGGAGGGCGTCGTGGCCGGGTGCCCGACAGCCGCGAGCCAGTCGACGCGCACCGACTGCGGCAAGTCGAGCACGGCGCGAAGTGCCGCCTCGTTCGAGCAGCGGAACAGGTAGCAACCGAGCCCGAGGCCGACAGCTGCGAGGGCGATGTTCTCGGCGGCCGCACCCGCGTCAAGTCGCGAGAGGTGCTCGCGTCCCTGGGTTCCCATCTGCTCCTCGGCGCCGTTCTCGTCAGTGACGATGAGGATTATCGCCGCGGGTAGCGTGCCAATGTAGCTGGGTGTCACCTCTACGACAGTTCTCACAAGGCGCGGGTCCTTGACGACGAGTACGTAGCGGGAGGGCTGGTTGCCTCCGGCCGGAGCACGGGTCGCGGCCCAGACAAGGGTACCGAGCGTTTCCTTCTCGAGCGACGCAGGGTCGAAATACCTGTGCATGCGCCGCTTGCGCATCGCCTCCAGCACGTCCATCGTCACAGGGCGGCTCCTTTCGTCTGCGGCACATGACTGACGAGAGATTGTCTGTCACGGGCCGATAGTAGCGAGGCTTTCGTGTGACTGCAGACTTGGCTACCACCCGCTAAGAGGCGATGTGGTCGTGGTGACCAACCACATACGTTCGCTGTGGTTCAAGTCCTCCTTCCGGCGCTGACGATCGGCGACTCGCACCCTGGGACGGCGAACCGGTGCGTGCTGGCCCTTCAAAGCTACGTTCGCTCGCGCAGGGTCGTTTGAGATCGCGCAGGATCGTTTGAGAAGGACAAATCGTTAGAGTTAGAACGGGCTAGAGGGGGTTAGAGGAAGCAAACGGTCAACTGGAATTAATGGAGCAGTGTTTGGCGATCATCCTCCATCGAGGAGGGAGACGAGCCCTTCGGGTTGTCCCGGTGGCGCAACGTAATGTCGCGTCACGTTTTCTTCGTCAGGCCCACTTTGAGGTTGCCAGTGCCACCAAAGGAAGACGGGCCAGTTGGGGGACGTGCTGGGTTAGCCAAGCCGGATCGGACAAGCGGTCCAAACGACGACCGCGCCAGACGGGCTCTCCCAGTCGAGACGCAGCGCCGAGCGGAGGTCGAACGCGTCCCCAGCCTTCAGCATGAAGCTCGACATATCCCCAACGTCCACGGTGATCGCGCCCTCGAGTACGAATACGAAGACGTCGTGGTCCTTGGTCGGCAGTTCTAAAGAACCGCGTGAACCAGGGGCGATACGGCGTGCCTGCGCTTTCAGCTGGAGCTTGGGGTGAGAGAGGTCGGCCGCCCCGGCCGCCCTCGGCAGACGACCCATCCGCACGAAACTGGCGCCCTCGGCGGCGAGCACGGCCGGGATGCTGATGTCGAGCGCGTCAGCGAATTTCACGAGCGTCACGAGGGACGGCAGATTGACGCCTTTCTCGACAGCGGAGACGTAAGAGATCGAGAGCCCGGACCGATCCGCGACCTCGGCCAAGGTCAGCGCGAGCTCGCCTCTCCGGGCACGCAGACGATTACCAAGGCGCATGGCAAGCGCGCTGGCCTGTTCGGACTCGTTGTCGGTGTCGGACGCGTTCATAAAAGTGCGGGGGTCACGACCCAGAGGATGTGGGCAGGCTCGGCAGAGGTAACTCTTAGGAGGTGGTCAGGATGTGAGGAGTAGTGGAGTGTGTCGCCCGGACCGAGCGCGTAAGTGTCGATGCCTATGCGGAGGCTGATCGTGCCGCCGAGCACAACGAGGAAGCGCTCGCCGAAGTATCTGTAGGAAGTGTCGTCCGGTGAGGGGCTGATCTCTTCGAGAAGGCCGGTGAATGATGGCTCGAGTCGGCGTGCTGACAAGATCGTGTACGTCTGGTTGGCATGCTCGGAGATGCGTAGCCGGTGCTCCTCATCGCCCCGGTGGACGTGGAGCGAAGACTCCTCTGCTGAAGGGAAGAACGCGCTCACGTCGGCGCCGAGCACGGCGGCCAGAGTTGCGATGGAGCTCAGCGTCGGGGACGTCGTTCCTTGCTCGACGCTCGAAAGGTAGCCATCAGTGCAACCAGTGCGCTGGGCAAGCTCCGCGAGGGTCATGCGGCGCGATCTCCGGAGCAAGCGGAGCTGACGACCCACATTTTTGACCACCTCGTCCACGGCGCTACCTGCTTCGAAGCTTTTGCGGCTAGGTCAAGAACTGGTGTTGACTCGGTAAAACACCAATTATATCATTCCTGCGTCAGAGGAGGAGATCCTGGCTGACAGGAATCAGGTCGGCTCGGCCGAAATAGAGGAAAGGGGAGGCGGTTCGGTCTGGGAGCCGAAAAGCTGAGCGGCGGCGGCGCCTGAGCGCCGTCGATAACGAGGGAGAGAACATGAAGCTTAAAAGCGGGTCCTGCCGGCGTCGGCTGATGCCGGTAGTAGCGTGCTCCGTGTTATTGGCTCTATGGGGATCGAATGTGGCGGGGGCCGCGGCGAAGCCGGCGAGAACAACAACTGCTCCGGCCACGACGATTACCCCTCATGTGGCATTCTTCGGGTTTGCGACTGATAACTCATTCGCCCAGGCCACCTGGAAGGGAGTGCAGGAGGCAGTCAACAAATACCATGGCACTGATACGTTTCTGAACGGTGGCTTCAGCGCCACAACACAGGTTGCGCAACTAGAAGACGAAATAACCTCTGGAACGTACAATGTCTTCATAGTGCAGTCAAACGATGGAACCGCGGTAGTCCCCGAGGTCAAGACAGCGATTAAAAAGGGCATAGTTGTTGTCGCCGAATTCACCCAAGTCGGCAGCAACTATTCAGAGATTAGTCCTCAGGTTCCCGGTGAGATTTCCGTTGTCGAAGATTCGGCTCTGAGTGGAACGGATCTGGCGAAGCTGGCGCTCGGAGCCTGCGGGTCACTTAAGCCCTGCAACGTCGTCTACCTTCAAGGTGACCCGACGCTTCCGCTGGACGTCGCGAGGACGAAGGCAATGCTGACCGAACTCAAGACGGATCCGAACGTCGACATGCTGGAAGACCCCACGGGCGGTTACCTACAGTCTACGGGCGAGACAGTGACAGAAGACGTGTTGTCGGCTCATCCGAACGTGAACGTGATTGTCGGCTCGTCTCAGGCGATTGAGGGTGCCACCATTGTCCTGAAGGACCATCACCTGCTCGGGAAGGTCAAGCTCGTAGGCGACGGCGGCTCAACTCAAGCTGTGAATTACATCCGAGCTGGTACCTGGTACGCGTGTTTTGGCATTCCCGAAGTGACAGACGGGTACACCGCGACTTTGTACGGGATTGAGAAGCTGGATGGGAAGATGCCGCCGTTGACAACCAATTCGGCAGCTCTTGGCCCTGCTCTCGGGCTGTGGACAAAGAACGTTGTCCTCAAGTACAACATTCATGGTCAGTACTCAGACTAGCTGAGAGCGGCTTACTCGCCGAGCGGTGATCGCTGCCTACATTAGAGGAGCGCTGTGCTGGAGTTCGAGGGCATCATCAAGACCTACGGCCCGGCGCGTGTCCTTGACAACGTAAGCCTCACTCTGCCTGCTGGGCAGATCCATGCAGTCGTCGGAGAAAACGGGGCGGGCAAGTCGACGCTAACGAGAATCGCGGCTGGATTGGTTCGCCAGGACCGGGGAAGGGTCCTGGTCGCTGGCGAACCAATCCGCAGCGCAAGTCCTCGAGCCGCCAGATCCGCGGGAGTCGGGATCGTCACCCAGGAGCTGACTTCTGTCCCGGCCCGGACGGTGCTGGAGAACGTATTCCTGGGTGTACCTGTCGCCGGATTCGGCAGTCTCCGGCGGTCGCCGGCAGCACGCGAATACGACAAGATCTGCGAGGAGACGGGCTTCTGGCTGCCGCCAGATGCTGTAGTGAGAGATCTGTCGTTGGCCGATCAGCAGATCCTTGAAGTTTTGCGGTGCTTGGCTCGGAGACCCCGCGTCTTGATCATGGACGAACCGACATCTTCACTAGACGAGAGTCGAGCGGACCAGCTACTTGCTCTGCTCCGCCGCCTAAGCGAGCAAGGCGTCGCTGTCATGTTCGTGTCTCATCTTCTGAGGGAGGTCCTCGCGACGACCGACACCGTGACGGTGCTGCGCGACGGTGTTCGAGTGAGCACCGAACCTACCGCTGAAGAGAGCGAAGTGAGCTTGATACAGAAGATGGTAGGGCGCCCTCTGGGCGTGCTTTACGGCTCGAAGCGGCTCCCCGCGGCAGATGCCAAGGTGGTTCTACAAGCCTCGGATATCTGGCGCGGCAAGGAGGTGAGCGGCGTAAGTCTGACGATCAAAGAGGGCGAAATTGTAGGTCTTGCAGGGCTCATCGGTGCAGGCCGCTCGGAGTTCGCTCGCTGTCTGATCGGCGCGGAACGGTGCGACCGGGGATCAGTTCGCATTGCCGACGGGAAACCGCTGCGTCCGCGACATCCCCGTGAAACGATTGGCGTCGGGCTCCTAATGGTGCCTGAGGACCGGAAAGGACAGGGCTTAATTCTGGGGCGCTCGGTAGCTGAGAACTTGGCACTGAGCAAGCTGAGAGGAGTGGGGCACTGGGGCTTTGCGCTGCCTCGTTGGTTAGAGAAACAAGCCCAGGAATGGGTCACGCGGTCCGACATAAGACCCCGTAACCCCAGTGTGCTTGTGCAAGACTTGTCAGGGGGCAACCAACAGAAGGTGCTTCTGTCCAAGTGGCTCGCGTGCGACCCAAAAGTCTTGATAGCTGATGAACCGACCCGTGGCGTCGATGTTGGAGCCAAGGTGACCATTCACCAGATGATAATCGAGGCAGCCGCCACCGGTATTGGGGTCCTGCTGATATCTTCCGAAATCGAAGAGCTGATTGGCTTGGCTCATCGAATCCTCGTGTTTCGGAAGGGAACGATTGTCGGTGAGTTCGAAGAAGCCACTGCAAGCAGGGAGCGAATTATTGCGGCGGCGTTCGGGACCGCCCCAGATCGAGCAGCTCTGTGAGCATCCCTACGAAGACGCCGCCCGGCGAGACGGATGCTATCGCGGCGGAAAGAGCTCTAACTCTTCAGAAAAAGCGACTTTCGGTTCGCGACTACGGCATCATCGTGTTTTTGATTGGCATTGTCGCCGCATTGTCTGCAACGTCGCCCTCGTTCAGGACGGGAGGCAACTTCAGCAATATCGTGAACCAGATGAGCTGGCAAGGTATTGCGGCGTGCGGGGCGACGATGACGATTGTCTCTGGTGGCTTTGACTTATCTCAAGGGTCCGTCTACGCCTTCTGCGCCATCGTCGCAGTGATGACTGCTAGCACCTTCGGAGCATTCGGAGCATTTATACTGGCGACGCTCGTCGGAATGGGCTTGGGGGCATTCAATGGAGCAGTGATCGCCTTCGGCGGAATAAATAGCTTTATTGCCACGCTTGCCACGAGTTACGTATTTATCGGACTTGCAACTCTGATAACAGGCGGCAACGTTGCATCAACATCGGTTGCGCACTTTCTGGTGATGAATAATACCTACGGTCTCACGGTTGCGTCCTGGCTCTTCATTGTTGTTGCACTGGTGACGGGGGGCTTACTAGCCTTCAGCAGATTTGGACGTGGACTGTACGCAATCGGTGGTAATCCCGAGGCTGCTAGGCTGTCAGGGATCCAGATCTCGTTCTACAGGGTTGCCGTGTTCTCACTTAGCGGCGCCTGTGCCGGAATGGCGGGCGTGATCGCCGCCTCGCAGGCTGGCTCGGCAGATCCCAGTATCGGGTCAACGCTGGCGCTGACGTCGATTGCGGCAACGGTAGTCGGCGGAACAAGCATTATGGGCGGCGAGGGAGCGATCTGGCGAGCGGTTGTCGGGGCACTGATTCTTGAGCTCATCAACAATGGCTTCGTGCTGCTCAATCTGAACCCTGTCTACGAAGACGTCGTGTTTGGAGCACTGGTCCTACTGGCGGTGGGGTTGGATGTGCTGTTACGGCGAAGGGGGACGGGGAGGTTGTCACGGGGGTTGTGGGGACTGAGGCGACGATCTGCCTCCTGATGCCTGACCATTGCACTATGAGCGTGAAAAAAGCGGACCGGTTCCGGCGCGTCACATCGCCCTCTCACTTTCGAGGGTCGACGTTCCGTCAGGGATCTCGACCGCGACAGCGGTCGCCATGTAACCAAGACTGGTCTGACGGCTACTGGACGTCGTGGTGCAAAGAATCATTCACTCGTTAGGGGCTGCCCGTCAGAATGCGCCTTGTAGCCATAGGTGGCGGCGGCGACCTCGGGCGAAACGTAGCCATCAGCTATGTCTGCGACAACCATCTCCGGAGCGCGCTCGCGTGCAACGCCGTAGCCTCCCCCGCCGCCCGTCCGGCAGGTAATCGTGTCGCCGCGTGCGAGCCGGAAGCCGTTCACCTTCAACATTGATGTCTGATTCGGCAGTCCCTCGTTGACGACGACCTCAGGCGGCGTCGCATCCGCGCCGCCGACAAGGCCCCACCCGGGCGTCGCCGAACGCTCGAACCAGAGGTTCATCGTCGCCATATCGGCCTCGAGGACGTACGCGCGCTCGACCCCGTTGCCCCCTCGCCACTTCCCGGCTCCGCCGGAATCGCGCCGGATTGCATAGCGACGAACCAACACGGGGTACTTAGTCTCGGCGACCTCGATCGGCACGTCTTTCAGCGAGCCGTTGACGTTGTTGATCAGCGCGTCCTGCCCGTCGCTCCCGCTCCAGGCGCCCCACCCACCGACCGTCGGCTCATAAAGGAGGAACGGTCGACCGTTGCGGGGATCCCGACCATCGATGCCGATGACCATCGAGTCGCCGTAACTCGCGCCAGCGACACGATCGGGCAGCACCGGCGAAAGAGCACGCGCGACGAGATCGATGAGCAGGCCGAGGGGAGTGAAGTACCACTCGCACGGTGCAGGCTCCTCTGCCGCCAACATCGACCCCGGGCGGACCCGGACCTCGAGAGGTCGGAACGCGCCGCCGTCGACGGGACGATCTGGGTTGATCAACAGCTTGTAGGCGACCCGACCTGCAGAGACCGCCTGGGCGGCGCCGCAGTTGATCGGACCCTCTGTCATGTCGTCCGTGCCCGTGAGGTCGAGGATCATACGGTCCCCGACGATGTCGACAGCTACCCGGACAAATCGCTGCTTACCAACGATTACGCCATCGTCGTCGAGCGAGCCCTCGGCGGTGTAATGGCCGTCGGGGATCGCCGCGACTTCTGCACGCTCAAGGTGCTCGGTTTGGGCAAAAATTTGGTCCCGAGCCAGGAGGACTGTGTCGATGCCGTGACGCTCCATGAGCCGGGCGAGACGTTGCTGCCCGGTTTTGACGCACGCGATCTGTGCAAAAAGGTCACCTCGGGCAGGGTAGGGGAACCTGCCGTTGCGGGTAAGCACGTCGACCACATCTTCGATGAGAACGCCTCGATCGACGATCTTGGTGGGCCCGAGCCGCAAACCCTCCTGGAAGATGCTCGTTGAATCGGTCGAGCCACCGGCGTCCTTGCTACCGACGTCCAGCCAGTGCGCGCGGCAAGTGGCGAAGCCAACGAGATCATCGCCCACGAAAACCGGGCCGTAGACGGTCATGTCGTGCAGGTGGGTGCCGGCCATGTAGGAGTCGTTGAGGATCCACACGTCGTCGGGTTGCCATCCTTCGCGTCCGAACTGGACCTCGGTGAGTTCGGTCACGACCTCGAGGTTGCCGAGGAAGATCGGCAGTCCCGCGGACTGCCCGAGGATCTGGTGGTGCTCGTCCAGCAGACCTACCGAGCAATCCTTCATCTCGTAAATCACCGGCGTGTACGCCGACCGAATCAGTGTTGCGTTCATCTCGTCCGCGGCGGCATTCAAACCCGAACGGATGATCTCCGTGGTGATCGGATCGACTCCAGTGATGACACCGTCGATAGTCGCCATCTCAAGCCTCCAGACCTACGTCGATGAGCAGTGCTCCGAGCTCGTTCACGGTGAGTGACGCACCGGGAGGAAGAACTGTGGTCGCCGTCTCCTCGGCGACGATCGCGGGACCCTCCAGCTTGCAGCCAATCGGAAGGTCTGCGCGGCGCACTATCGTCGTCTCGCGCACCGCGTTGCCGAACACGACCGGCCTGCGCTCGAAAGGATAAGCGGCATCGGGATCTGCCGGATGTGCTCGCGGTTGTGGACGGCCCAGGTCACCTAGCACGGTCGTTCGCAGCACGACTATCTCCATTGGCGCTCCTGGGTTTGCATGGCCAAACCGGCGCTGGTGAGTGGCGTGGAACCGCGCCCCGACCGTATCGACAAAGCTTTCCGCATTCACTTCCTCGGGACCGTTTACGGGCACCACGAGGGTATATTCCTGCCCGAGGTAGCGGAGGTCCATGTAGTGCTCGACGCGGATCGCGGACTCGGTGACGTTTTGTGCGCGCAGGCTCGCACGCCCTTCAGACTCCATCTCCTCCAGGTGCTTGACGATCGCGGAGCGGTCCGAACCGTCGAAGAGAGCGTAGAAGGACTGGGCGAAGTCGTTCCTAAGCTCGGTCTCAAGCATGCCCCAAGCCGAGAACGCGCCCGGCAGCGGCGGGACGATAACCTCTGCGATCTCGAGCTCACGCGCTAGAAAAGTCGCGTGCATCCCTCCCGCACCGCCGAAGGCAACCAGAGAGAAGCCGCGCGGCTCGATCCCTTTTTCGACAGTGAGAGTACGGATGGCCTGGGCCATCTTCGCGTTCACAACGTCGCAAATGCCCTCGGCAAGAACGGTCGCGTCGAGACCGAGGGTTTCACCTAGGCCTGCTAGAGCGATGCGCGCCGCCTCGACGTCGAGCTTCATTCGACCGCCGGCGAACCATGCGGGATCCACCCTACCGAGCACCACATTCGCATCGGTGACGGTTGGTCGCACCCCGCCACGCCCATAGGCGGCCGGCCCCGGCTCGGCACCTGCGCTCTCCGGACCGACACGAAGTCCCCCCGCCTCCGCGTACGCGATCGATCCACCGCCAGCTCCGATCGTGTGGATGTTTACAACCGGCATGAGTACGGGAAAGCCCTCGAGCTCGGCCTCGGTCGAGACATCGGGCTTGCCGTCGACGATCAGACTGACGTCGAAACTCGTGCCCCCCATGTCGATGCAGATAAGATTCGGCCGTCCGAGCAGCCGGGCGAGCGCGACACCACCCATCGTTCCGCCGACTGGGCCGGAGAGCAGCGTTTGCAGGGTCAGTTCGCGCGCCGCTTGCGCGCTCACCATGCCACCGCTCGACTGCATGACGTGCAAGGTGACTGCGAGACCGCGGCGGCGCATCTCGGTCTCGAGACGCTCGAGGTACCGGCGGACGATAGGTCCCGTATACGCGTCGAGCACGGCCGAAGAGGTCCGCTCGTACTCGCGCCACTCGCGGGCAACGACGTGGGAGAGGGTAACTGAGACGTCGGCGCCGAGCTCCTCGCGCAGGATCTCCCTCGCACGCAGCTCGTGTGCGGGGTTGCGGTAGCTGAACAGGAAGGCAATCGCTATGGATTCAAAACCCTCGTCCCTGGAGCGACGTGCCGCCGCACGCACTGCTCCCTCATCGAGCGGGGAGCGCTCCTCGCCCGCGTAGTTGAGACGACCCGGGATCTCGATCGTGTCGCGCCGTTGCACGAGAGGTTCGGGCTTGGAGTAGTGAAGGTCGTAGAGTCGGGCTCTGTTCCCGCGGGCTATCTGATAGACGTCGCCCGTGCCCTCGGTGACCAAGAGTAGGACACGCACGCCGCGCCGCTGCAGGAAGGCGTTTATTCCTTGGGTCGTCCCGTGGACAGTGAAGGCGATCTCGGAGGGCGAGTCAACGACCTGCGCAAGGGCGGCAAAAACACCTTCGGTGAGGTCCGCCGGGGTCGTCGAGGCCTTGCCGGCCGCATAGATGCGCTCCTGCTCGTCGTACGCGACGCAATCGGTGAACGTCCCGCCGATGTCCATGGAAACTCGATACCGGCTCATGCATGCCCTCCGTGACCCGCGGGCGCCGTAGGCGCCACCGCGATCGCCACCTCATAGCGGGCGCCTCTGTTATCTGTCTCGAGCGGCTGAAACACCCGTGCGCCGCGCTCGCAGATCGCCGCCCTCCACGGGTCTTCGACCCAGCCCTGGTACCCGTTCTCGGACTCCCAGAGGGCCGTGACGAGCGTCAGGTCGCCGCCGTCAGTCGGCTGCTGGAGCTCGGCGCTCAGGAATCCCGGCTTCTGCGCGGCACGCTCAAGAACTTGTTCCTGCTCGAAGAACTGTTGGATCGAGCTATGGTCACCGGCGACGGGCCGCACAAAGAGCACACTTCTGATCACGCATCCACCCTTCCTCAGTCTCGGCTGAGTCGTCATGATTCCTGTCAGCCAGGATCTCCTCCTCTGACGCAGGAATGATATAATTCAGTTTTTGCCGAGTCAACAGCAGTCCGTGACCTAACGCAAAGAGCTTTCAGCAGTCCGCGGCCGTCCGAGAGGAATGGGGAGGGGACTCTATGACTTCATTACCCCCACTCGATATGCATTGTCATCCTGTCCAAACCGACATGTATGTGACGAAATATCCAATGGTCGATACAGCTTCATTGCTCTCAGTGGCAATGGAGGAACCGTCATTGCTCGCAGTGACGATGTCGCCAGAGGAGTGGGAGGTCCGCGCTCGCGCCACTTCAGAAGGCTCTAGCAGGACTGTCTGGGCTTTGGGACTGCACCCATGGCAACGACAAAGCCGCGACCAACTTGCTTCGTTCCTCAACCTGGTCTCCGAATGTGACGCTGTGGGAGAGGTCGGGTTGGACGGTTCGCCCTGGGCTGGCTCAGACTTGAACAGCCAACGCGAGACGCTTATAGCGATCCTCGATAATCGGCACACCAAGCAGAGAATCGTCAGCGTACATGGTTATGAGGTCCATGCTGAGCTAGTCCAGGTGTTGGAAGAGCACCCTTGTGTGGGAGTCGTCTACCACTGGTTTCTGGCCAGCAACGAGACTCTTCGACGGGCGATTGCCCTGGATATTTTCTTCTCAGTCAATCATGCAATGTTTTCAGACCCGGAAGGTCCAGCTCTCATTTCGGCGATGCCGCGAACACGAATCCTAATTGAGACTGACGCGCCTTCTATTGACCGCGCGACAGGCCGCGCCCTGAGCCCAGGAGACGACCAGACCGATGACCGCCCACTTTGGCCAGGTGACATAAGCCTAACAGAGGCTGAACTCGGTCGGTCTTGGGGCGTTGACGCGGCAGAGGTCCGCCGTCAGGTGTGGCAAAACCTTGCCGAGCTAGAGAGCCGAGTGCAACGGCGCCCATTCTCGGCCAGTGCAATGTTGAGTCCTCTCGACTGGTCTTGACCACCGAGATCCAGGTGACCGGGTACGGCGCGAGCCAATGCGACGCCTGGAGGCCTTCGTCGGTGAATCTGTGTCCGTCACGCCGAGAGCGAATGGTTCCCCTGGACGCCCGTGGCACCCAGCTGTCTCGCGGCGGGGCTGTCCGTCTTCATGGCGCCGTGTCACGATGGTTCGACACGTGCAACTTTGGCAGTCTGGACGGATGCGCAAGGAAGCCGTCGAACCCAGCCGAGTAGTAGAGCGGGCGTTGGAGTGGTTCGCGAAGTCGGCGAGACCTGCGAAAGCTGGTGTCGCGTGGGGCGGGACCCGCTCCGATCTCGATCCCTCGTTGCACAGCAGGTCGGCGGGAGTGGCCGTGGTTCTGTTGGAGGCCCACCGGCATTTCGGTGCCGATTCATGGCGTGACCTGGCGTTCCGGACGGGTCGCCGGCGGGCAGGGTCGTGCGACTTCGCGTAATTGCCGCAGAGCTTTCGGACGAAGCGGACCAGCGTTTCCACAATCCTCATCCTCGTAAGTCTGACAAGTGGCTGCATTACTCATGCCCAGTCGCTGACGTGTCGTTGCTTGCCGGCGGGGCTGCACGTGTGGCCCCGCCTGTCTACCCCTAGTAACGCGTGTTAATACGGGGCGGATTAGGCAGCA
>JBKQMT010000083.1:0-3005 GCA_052146595.1 Acidimicrobiales bacterium | reverse complement strand
CCCACCACCTCTAGCGGAGAGGATCAAGCTCGTGGTCGTCATGCTCGGTTCCGTCGTCAATCTGCTCGCGTCGTCCGGTCCGCACCAGAGCCCCAAACCCGGAGAAGTCGTCTCCTGGGTGCTGCTGGGCATACTCTTCTTCGCCGTCTGGATCGCGCTGGCCACCTGGCCGGCTCGCGTCGCCGAAGAGAAGGGGCAGAGCTTCACCGGCTACTTCATCTTCGGCCTCATCTGCTTCCCGGCGGCCCTGTGCGCAGCGTACCTGGTGGGCAATCGCCGCGACGCCGCACATCAATGACGTGAGGACGCGCCGGGGCGGCTGGGCCCGACCTGTTCCGAGGCATCTCGACCAGCCGGTGAGTTCCCGCACCGACCACGGCCAGCCGCGCGCTGTGGTGGTCCGGCGCATGGCCGAGCTCGCGAGCGAGAGCCACCGTTACAACGAGATCGCAAGGCGGCTCAACGCCGAGGGCTACCGCACGAAGGAGGGCAACCCGTGGCGAGGCGTCCGGGTGCGCGACACGCTCTCCAATCAGGTCTACGCGGGCCGCGCCTTCTAGCGGTCCGGTAGCGCATGATCGGTCATTCGTCCACGCCGAAACCCGATCGCTTCAGTTCGGCCACTGGGATGACGAGTGCTCTGGGAACAGGATACCTTCTCCTCCTGCTTGACCGCCGCTCTGGACAAGGGCGGCGGTTCTTTTCGTTCTGGTATCGGGAGCAGCGACTTCGCGTTGACGCGTACCCGGGCGCTTGGAGGCCCTGCCAGCCCTGGGCGTAGCACGCCTCCGGACTTGTGCTTTGGTGCAAGAGGACGCGACCGTGACGGCGGGTCGCGCTTTCGGGTTGGACGAACTCCGCCTGTCTCGGCTGAGGCCCCGAAGACGCTCGCTTCCTCGGCGCATTGCAGGCGTCTCGGGGCCCACGGGCGTCCGTGCCCCTGCTCGGGGCATGAAAATGCGGCCTTGAAGACTGCTGTTCTGGTTCGACGGTATTAGGCTCGGCCGACCGGGACAGGGGCTTTCAGGGAGAACGCAGTTGGGCAGGCCGTTTTGGACGATGGGCTTCGAGCCCGAGCATGCTCAGTGGCCGCCCCTGCGACTTGCCCGGGTGAGCCGTGAGCTCGTATCGGTCGTTGTCGTTAGCCCGCTGCTTCTCCGCCAGTGCAACAAGCAAGGAGGACGAGGTGAGATCTGTCGGTAGGTCCGTCGGGTTGGACGTGCACCGCGATTTCTGCGAGGTCGCGATCGCACAGGATGGCGAGGTTCGCTCCTCGGGTCGGGTCGACACGACGCCCGAGCGGCTGGAGCTGTGCGGCGCAAGCCTTCACCCGCGCGATCGGGTGGCTCTGGAGGTGTCGGGCGGCGCGTGGGAGGTCGCGCGGATCCTTGAACGCCACGTCGCGCGGGTGGTGGTCGTGAGCCCCGCCGATACGGGGATCCGCCAGGCGCGCGCGAAGACCGATCGCCTGGACGCGCGCACGCTAGCGAGGCTGTTGGCGGCCGGGGAGCTTGACGGGGTGTGGTCACCGGATGAGCGCTGCCGGATGATGCGCCGTCGCCTTTCGCGGCGTGAGCAGCTGGTGCGCGCCCGCTCGCGCGCGAAGAACGAGATCCACGCGGTGCTCGTGCGCCTGCTCGTTGGCCGCCCGCCTGCCTCTGACCTGTTCGGGGTCAAGGGCCGTGAGTGGCTGGCCGAGCTCGACCTGCCGCTCGAGGAGTCAGAGACGATCGAGGCGTGCATGCGCCACATCGAGTTCCTGGACTCAGAGATCGCGACGGTCGAGCGACAGATCGCCACACAGGCTCTCCGATCGGCTGAGATCAGGCGGCTGATGACCGTGCCCGGGGTCAACGTGATCTGCGCGGCGAGCTTCATGGCGGCGGTTGGGGAGATCGGCCGCTTTCAGAACCCGCGCGCGCTCACCGGCTACCTGGGTCTTGACCCGCGCGTCTATCAGTCGGGCTCAGCGCCGGCGACGGGCGGGCATATCTCAAAGCAGGGCTCTGCCTCGACGCGTTGGGCGCTGGTCGAGGCGGCGTGGTCGGTCGGTCGCCAGCCCGGCCCGTTGCATGCCTTCTATCAGCGAGTGCGTGTGCGCCGCGGACATGGGATCGCCGTCGTTGCAAGCGCGCGCAAGCTCGCGTGCCTGTTCTGGTTCCTGCTCACCCGCGGTGAGGACTACGCCCACCAGCAGCCCTCGCTGACCGCCAAGAAGCTGCGGCTACTTGAGATCCGCGCCGGCGCCCGGACGCTGAAGGGCACACCGACCGGCACCTGGGCCACCAGGCAGGCCATGCGCGAGGGCGAGCGCAGGCTCGCCGAGCAGGCCGAGGCCTCCTATCAGCAGATGGTCCGCGACTGGCAGGCGGCCACGCCGAAGAAGGCGGGCGCGAGCGTGACACCGGGGCGCGCATCACAAAAGCCCTCAAAGGGCAAAGTCACGCGGCAGACCACGAGCCCCTGACGTCTGCTCTTCGACTCGTCCTCTACTCGCGCCCACAAGAAGCCTAACGCCCCAAGGGCCCCTTGAGAACAAGCGGGCTGGCTCCGGCGGCGACCCCGCCTGCCCAGAAAGCGGTCGAATCCACGCCGGCCGCCAGCGCGCCGACGGAAACGACGTCACAGGAGGCCCTCTGCGGCCCTCGCGAGGTGAACCGCGACCGATCCCCTGTCCGAAATCCTCGCAAAATCCAACCGATACCGAGCCCCAGCCCTTGATTTTCATCGGTCGTCCGAAGCGCTCGTCTCGTCGCCGGCGCTGCAGATGCCTCCTTCCCGCAGAAAGCACTAGCGACACTAGCTCATGCCCTGGCTCGTGACCTGGTCGAGCATACTCGCGCTTGCCATCGCCGTCCTATGGTCACGATCGCTGGCCTTGGTCTTGACTTGGGCGTGAGGTTTGAGTAGGTTCGCACGCAACGTGGGTGAGCCCTGTCGCGGATGGAGGGGCGTCTGTGCGGTAGCGCACCTTCAACGAGCAAAGAGGGGGCGCGCCATGCCGG
>JBKQMT010000082.1:0-18208 GCA_052146595.1 Acidimicrobiales bacterium | reverse complement strand
CTGGCAAAAGAAGGATTTCGTTGACCTACAGACATGGGCTGGTGCTCAAATCCAGTACGCCGAAATCTTGGGGGAGGGGTCAGTCCCGTTGAGGTCTGCGAAGATAGTGGCATGGGCTTTACGGTGTGGCGTCTACTATGGAGTGAACGAAAGCTCCGAGACTGTTCAGGAACTCTTGACGGTAGTGAAAGACAGTATTGGCGGACAGGAAAGCAGTTGAAGGGACCAAAAGATTCGCCTCACGATAAAAAGCCGTCGGAGGAGACCCGCCATGTCTCGGTCCCGTACGCCGGTATCGACTACATCAAGCACACGATCGCTGGATCTGATGTCGACCCGGACACGGTGGAGCTGCTGTCATAGCTGGCGTCGTCACTGGCAAGAGGTGGGACCAGTACCTTGTCGACCTCGGCGACGGCCGCGGGATGATATACGACATCGACGAGGACTGGCTGTACCCGCCGAGAGACGTGGCTACGTTGGCCGCTCAGGGCGAGCCCTGCACGGCTACGCTGTCCCTGCCTGTATCAGAACTGCCAGATTGGCGGCTGGGTGTGTGAGCGCTGCGCCATGAGAATCCGGCCGTTCCACCGTGAGCGTGAGGGTCGTTTGAGCGCGAGGTTCCGTGAGTAAGCACATCCTGTTTGTGGACGATACGCGGACGTTCCCGCCTCGGCCGGATGATCTCGTGACGACCTGCCGCACATCTGAGACAGCGCTGGTAGAGCTGCAGCACGCCTCGGACACGTTCGTTGAGATCTGGCTGGACTTCGACCTCGGCGGCGTCTACGGAGAGCGGGATCTGTACGACACGGCTATGCCGGTAGCGCTGTGGCTCGCCGAGCGGGCGTTTGATGGGCACCCGTACCCCGCCAAGATCCTGATTCACACCGGCAACCCGATCGGCCGTCTGGCAATGGGCCTGTTGCTCAGGAGGCTCGGTTACGATGTCACCGATGTCGAGCCACCGTTCGGATGAGGTGCCTGACAACTTCATTGTCGCTGGTAAGGATCTGATCGAGGTGGTCTACGAGCCGTCCTGGCCACCTGGTATTTGGGCGCTACGCGACGCTCGCGGCGAGCTGCACTTCCCACCGCCCGATGCCTCGTAACGCGAAGGATGACGGCCAAGGCAAAGGTCTACGCAGGCCAGCACGGTGGGTTCGCCGTCGACCCGCCGCCATGGCCGAGCCCGCTGTGTGTCTGCGGGCCACGGACGCTGGGAGCACAAGAGCGGTTTAGCGCGATGCAACCGACGTGAGTGCCCAGATGTTCGTCAGGGGCGAGGGTTACGATCTCGGGGCGAACAGCCCGCGGTGAGAAGGTCGGCCGCGGTCACGGGTGTGGAAAACCCGTTAAAATAAAGGAAAAGGTCCGAACGGGTTAAATGACAAGGAGGCCCACGGCGCCGCCGAGCAACGAGCCTCCCGCCACCGCCGCGCAGCAGGCGCAGGCAGCCGCGTTGGTCGACAAGTATTTCGGCGATGTCGACTGGAACGCATCATGACCATGACCGACGAACAGAGAAAGCAGGCGAGGAAGAGCTTCGCCAAGATGGTGGCCACAGATCAGCTGTCGAAGATCGCGGCCGTCGCTGACAGCCTTGAGGGCTCGACGATCATCTACAAGGACGGGACTGAGGACCATGGCAGACGCACCGAGATGGAACGGTGCTGAAATGACTGACACGGCACCCGCCCGCGCCCAGCAGCCCCTGGGCCCGATCCCGCAGGGATCTGAGAGCCTGGAGGTCTGGGCCGTTAACAATGGAACGCCCTGGACGAAGGTCGGCACGATCATCCGCCACGGCGGCCGCCACGGCACGATCACCCGTACGCCCAAGAGCCTGGAGTGTCTGCTACGTCGTCCCCAGCTCCTCGGCTACGACCCGATCGACTTTTTGACCCGGTGGACAAACTGCGCCGTCGCCTGCTGGCCACGTGGTACGGCGCCCGGAGCGCCCTGACGCCCCGCCGACGGGCTTGGCTCTGCTACCCGTGGGAAGCTTTGCGGGCGATCTGCCAAGAAGGGCGCAAGTTCTTCATAGGAGGTAGAGCCAGATGGCAGCGAAGCCTGGCGACACGATTAGGGCACCGTCGGAGAAGGTTGGCCAGCCCGAACGCCTTGGGAAGATCGTCGAGGTCCTCGGCGACGAAGAGCACCCGAGGTTCAAGGTCCGCTGGGATGATGGTCACGAGACCGTGTTCGTTCCCGGTCCCGACGTCAGCGTCGAGAGCGGTCCCTGACCTCGGCTGAGATAGGCGCAACCAAGCTGTCGGCTGAAGGGGCCCCCGATAACAGACGGGATCGACCCGAAGGCTGACGCTGGGCACGATCATCCGCGAGGGTGGGCGTAACGGCACGATCGTCTGCACGCCGCGGGATCTCGACTGTCTGCTCTACCGCCCGAAGTTGCTTGGCTACAACGCGAGGGACTACCTGACGGGGGGTGGTGCAATACCGCCGTCGCGTGCTGGCCGAAGGGCACAGCCCCGGGCGCGCCGACGACCACCTGACGAAGCCTTCGGAGAATGTCCCCCCCCTTAAGAAAGGATGGGGACCCCAAGCGCCTCGGATGCACGGGCGAGCCGCCTGTCCAGCTCGGCGAGGAAAGCCGGGGTGCAGTTCTGTACCACAGGAACCTGCACCGGGACGCCGCTGTCGATGATCGCCTGCAGGAGGTTCTCGCCCTGGATCAGGTGCCCGTCCTCGCCGAACACGACAGGAGGGACGATGTAGTCGTCGACTCCGCCCTCGTGCTCGATGAGGACGCCGATCGTCGCACCGTCCCAAATGATTGCTCTAGCCATCAGTTGACCTCCTCCGTCGTAGAAGCGTCGTCGAATGGGGACACTGGACATCAGCATATCCGACATGGAGCGTCGACATATAGGGACGCTCTGCTATACTGGTCACATGCCACTGCCCACACTCGCCGAACTCGTCGGAGCCTCCGTGCGTCGCCACCGGGAAGAGCGAGAGCTGTCACAGGACCAGTTGGCCGGACGGTGTCGCCAGGCCGGGCTCAGTTGGTCTCGCTCGACGTTGGCCGACGTCGAGGCGGGGAAGAAGGACCTCAAGCTCGCCGAGGCGCTCGTCCTCGCCCATGTCCTCGAATGTCCGGTCGCGGAACTGTTCGAGGGTGAGGTGGCGTGGGTCCAGGTGACTCCTGGTTTCGGAGGATCGTCCTCGGGCTTGAGGACGCTGGTCCGTGGCGGAGAGGACTTCTGGGCCCGAGACACGACCTTGGATCAGATGGCTCCCCGGCAGCTCCTGCGCGCCTTGACGCCAGGGGAGCAAGCAAGGTTGTCCCGCCTTGCTCCGAACCTCTCCGAGGATCTGATCGAAGAGACCCTGGCGACTCCCCGCGGGGAGGCCGAGCAGAAGGCAGCTCGTCGGCTCGGGGTGACGCCTGCAGAGGTTGCCGTCGTTTCTCGTTATCTCTGGGCTCGCTCCCTCACGGATGAGCGCGAGCGGCTGCTGCAGGAGACGGAGGAGGCAGATGCCCCTCGGCGATCGCTGCGCGGGTTTCGGGCTCACCTCACAAGGCGTCTCCTCGCTGACCTGGCCCGCAGGTTCGCCGAGGTGGAGGACGGGCGCCTCGTCCCTGATCCACTTGACCAAGACCTCGTCGTGGTTGCGCCCAGGCTTGCGGCGGCCATCCGGGAGTCCGCGAGAAGCGCCGCCACCCCTGATGCAGAAGGGCCTGGCAACAGGCAGGCGAAGAGTGTGCGCTCGGTCCTGCCAACCGGCGAGCCTATGACAGTGACCGACAACGCGGGAATGACGCCCGCCACGATTAGAACCGAGGAGGGCAAGAACGATGGCCGCTAGAAGCCGCAAGAGTCGGATCGCCACGGGGCTTGCTCCCGTTCCGGGTCCCGTGCCGACGAGCCGCGTTCGCTACAAGGTCCTCGACGAGGCCGCCCTCCTCGTTGCGTATGAGTCGCACCTCCGACTGCTGGAGGACAGACAGAAGGCGACGGTGGAGACCTACACATCGCACGTGAAGGGCTTCTGTAGCTGGCTGGCAGAAACTCACCCCTCGGTGATGCTGCGCGACGTGACCAAGCTTCAGGTGCGAGCTTTCCTGCTTCACGAGGCCAACCGCGGGCTCAAGCCGTGCACCCGCTCGACTGAGCTGTTCGCTCTCCGCAGCTTCTACCGGTTCCTCATCGCCGAGGGCCTGAGCGAGGAGAATCCGGCCGCTCAGGTGACCCTCCCGAGTCCTGTCCAGCCGCGGGTCGAGTTCTACAGTGACGCCGAGGCCGACGCCGTCACCGAGTGGGCCGCTGCACAACCCGGCCTCCGTTGGCAAGTGGGACGGGTGATCCTGTTCACGTTGCGCTACACCGGTCTCCGCCTCGACGAACTCGTCAACCTGAGTACCGAGGAGGTCGACCTCGACAACCGGCGAATCTCGCTCGTGGGCAAGGGACGCAAGCCCCGGGTCGTGCCCATCCCTCACCCTTTGGTGGCCCCGCTCCGCGAATACGTCGACAAAATGCGCCCCAGGCTCCCGGCGTCGGCGTACTTCTTCGTCAACCCCAAGGGCAACCGGAGGCTCCGCGGTCGTTACGGCCCCAGGGCGTTGCACGACCTAGTGCTGGAGGCCGGGACCTCGGCGGGCGTGGCCGGTCGGCACTTTCCTCATCGCTGGCGTCACACCTACGCTACGGACCTCCTCCGCCGGGGCGTGGACATCCACGTCGTCCAGCGCCTGATGGGCCACTCCAGTATCAAGACGACGTCGCGCTACCTGCACCTGTCCGATGCCGACCTCCTCGCCGCCGTCGACCGGGCGTTCCCAGAAGGCTGAGTCCGTCTGCTTCTTGGTGGTCCGCACCTCGGGGTAGAGCCGAGGTCGACATGACCCAACGGTTCGTCCGTACTGACCGGTCGAGGCGCTCGGGGCGAAATAGCCGTCGATAGGGCGCGCAAGTCGGGTGGTGGGTGCGCTCGCGATGCACGCAGATGAAGCGATATGGGCGGCAGGAATGCACCACCTCATGTGGTCGGCTGACAGATAGCGGGTGCACGGCCCCTAGTCGTCTAGCGAGGGAAGCCCGAGGGCCGTGCACCCCATCATCCTGGCTGAGACGCTCCAGGAGCCGCCTGTCGGACCAGTGGACGAGGGAAAGCCGTTCACTGGGTCCAGCAAGGCCCATCGTGAGGGGCCGAGACGCACTGGTCACGGTCGTACCTGCGCCACACGGGTCGGTGTCGGGCGGGGTCCAGAGCCTTTGTAGGTCCGGCTCTCAACCAGTTGTGGTCGTCGTAGACGTCACCGGGGCCGGTAGCGTCAACGTGCTACTGCCAGAAATCTCACCCGTTACGTTGATTGGAACGACGTTGCTGGTTTCGTTGCACTTGCCATTCTTGAGCCGTGGCAGGACGGCCACGACTTGACCATGCCACGAGAGCGGTCCGGAGATGCCCGAGTAAGCACCAGTACCGCGGCCCACGCTTGCTGTTGCGCTGTAGATATAAGTCAAGAAACAGGTGGTCGGGTTGACCGTAACCTTGAAAACGGGCTTGGTGTTGATAAAGGAGAAGCCCCCCTTGGAGAGCGTCACCACTCCGCTGGGGGAGATGCTTCCGGCATCGGTGAAAAGTCCCGTGCCGACGAACACGGTGGTGTCGCCCGACGTGCGGCTTATGTTCCCGGCCCAGTAGTGCTCCACGCCCGTAACTGTTGTGCTCGACCGACTTGTCGCTGACGCAACTCCTACTGCCGTACCCGTCAGAGCTACAAGCGTGACAAGCGCTGTGATTAGTCGACGGATCACGTCCGCCTCCCCTCAGATTCCCCTCCTACCCCGAGCGTCCAACTCCGGCTGGGGAAGACCGGGGGGCCTTACCCCCGGGGATTGAATCAACCTCTCTCTTCTTGCTGGTCGGACAAGACGCCAGGAGCGACCGAAGATTCGGAGGATCGCGGTGCCTCTTCCGAGGCGCATATTTCTCAACTCGCACGCCGGGGCGCTCGGTCGCTGGTCGGGACCTCGGCTGGCGAAAATTTAGTCTTCCGGTCTGTCGAAAGCTAGGGGCACCGCGAACCGTTCGGCAGCTCACCGGCCACGAGCACCCCTGGCGATCGGTAGCCAAGACCTCAAGCCTGCACCAACCGGAGATCGCTCCGACCGTCGATGCGGTGACGCGCCAGAACGACGTCCACCTCGCGGTTCGACGGGCGGGGGACCGCGCACCGAGTCGGCGATACGGGTGGTCGGAGACACATCCCTTCTGAGCCGCAGGTCAAAAGGTCGCCGTCGGCTATTCCCTGGTCCGCATCTCGGGGTACACGTCGAGCCAAGCCTCCAGGGCCTTCAGGTAGGCGAGGTCGGCCTCGGTGAGAGCGATGTCGTCGTCTTCCTCGACGGCTCGGAGGAACACCGCCCCTCCCTCCAGCTCCTGCAGCTCCTCGCTGCCGTAGGCGGCCACGAAGGCGGGGACCAGTTGGAACCAGTCAGGCCAGTCCTCCACGACGTTGTTGGGGGTGATGGACCCGCTTAGCAGGGCGCTCGCGTAGAAGCGCATCCGCTGGACCGTGTCCAGCTTCAGCTCGTCGTCATCGTCCAGGTACTCCAAGAGCCGCTCGTCGATGGCGTCGAGGTAGCTGACCAAGAAGTCGTTCACCGGGTCCATCTTGACCCATCACGTAGGCCGAGAGGCGCTCCAGGCTCATCGCCTGTGTTCAAGGGCCGACCGATCCGAGTCGATACTGATAGAAGGTGCACGACCCCCGGTCGCCTTGCGAGGGAAGCCAAGGGGCCGTGCACCTGTCATCCTGGCCGAAATGCTCCAGGAGACGCTCATCGACTGAGGTGCAGACACGAGAGACGAGAAGTATTCCTTCCAACCTTTGGGCTGAGCGGCAGCGCGTCTTACGCACTGAGGTCGATCCCGGGCTTGTAAGGAGCGAACTACGGCGCCGAGGTCTTCGTGCTGTTGCCGTCATGTGAGGTTTTGAGCGCGTGAGCCGTGCACTGGAGACGGTAAGTGAAGGCGACCGTCGCGCTCGTGCCGATGTTGCCGAGGCTGTCGGTTGCCTCGGCGATGACGTCGTAGCTGGTGCCCGAGCTGAGATACTCCGTCGCCAGGAGAAGCGACCAGCTCGTCGTGCCGCTGGCCGTGACGAAGGTCTGACTCGTGGCGCTAAACGAGGTTCCGTTCCACCACCTGCTTGTCTTGGTGTTCTCGATGGCAACCGAGACGCTCGTGATGGTCGTGCCCACTCCCGAGTTCGACGAGGCAGTGCCGGTGATCTTCCCGGCCCAGTTGGACCCGTAGCTGGTCTTGTTCACCGGGTAGGAGATCGCGACCGTCGGGGGGGAGCTGTTGTAAGTGAAGCTGACTGCTGGGCTCGTGCCCACGTTCCCGGCGCTGTCGGTGGCCTGGGCGACGACCTTGTAGGTCACCCCAGAGGTTAGGTTGCCCGCCGCCAGGGCGAGAGTCCAGGCCGTCGTGCCGCTGGCGGCGTTGTAGCTCTGGATGCTGGCGCTGAACGCCGAGCCGTTCCACCACTTGATCGTCTTGGTGTTCTCCACCGCCGCCGAGACGCCGGTGATGCTCGTCCCGGGCCCTGCGTTGGTCGAAGCCGTGCCGGTGATCTTGCCGGTCCAGTTGCCGCCGTAGGTGGTGCCGTTCACCGGGTAGGTGACAGACACGGTGGGCGGGGAGGTGTTGAAGGCGAAGCTGACCGTCGTGCTCGTTCCGATGTTCCCGTAGCTGTCGGTCGCTTGGGCGACGGCGCTGTAAGCGTTCCCCGAGGTGAGCTTGCCCACCGGCAAGGGAAGCGACCAGGTCGTGGTGCCGGTGGCCGTGACGAAGCTCTGGCTGGAGGCGCTGAACGAGCTTCCGCTCCACCATTTGCCTGTCGTCGTGTCCTCGACTGCGACCGTCGTCTTGGCGATGGTCGCCCCGGTTCCTGCCGAGGCCGAGCCTGAGATCGCCCCGCCCCAGTCGGTGCCGTAGGTGGTGCCGCTGACCGGGTAGGTGATCGACACCTTCGGGGAAGCCGTGCGGACGCAGTAGGTGAAGGCGACCGTCGCGCTCGTGCCGATGTTCCCGAGGCTGTCGGTCGCCTCGGCGACGACGCCGTAGGTCACCCCCGAGGTGAGGTTGCCAGCTGCAAACGGGAGATTCCACGTCGTTGTGCCGCTAGCTGTGTTGAAGCTCTGGCTCGTTGCGTTGAACCCGGTGCTGGTCCACCACTTGCCCGTCTTGGTGTTCTCGACCGCCACAGCCGCGTTCTTGATCGTCGTCAAAGGCCCCGAGTTCGACGAGGCCGTGCCCGTGATCTCAGGGAGCCAGTTGCTGCCGTAGGTGGCGCCGCTCACCGGGTAGGTGATGGTGACCGTCGGCGGAGCCGTGCGGAGCCAGTAAGTGAAACTGACCATCTGACTTGTGCCGATGTTCCCGGCGCTGTCTGTGGCCTCGGCGATGACGCTGTAGGAGTCGCCAGAGGTGAGGTTGTCCGTTGCTGCCAGGGCAAGCATCCAGGTCGTCTTGCCGGTGGCCGCAACGAAGCTCGGGGTGCCCAGGCTGAACGTGGACCCGTTCCACCACTTGTTCGTCGTGGTGTTCTCCACGGCCACCGACACGCCCGTGATGGTCGTCAAAGGCCCCGAGTTCGACGAGGCCGTGCCCGTGATGGCCCCGAGCCAGTTGGAGCCGTAGGTGGCACCGTTGAGTGGGTAGGTGATGATGACCGTCGGGGGAACCTTGGTGGTGCGGTTGCAATAGGTGAAGGCAACCGGGGTGCTCGTGCCCACGTTCCCGGCGCTGTCGGTCGTCTGGGCGACGACGCTATAGCTGTCGCCTGAGGTGAGGTTGCCTGAGGCGAAGACGAGCGACCAGGTCGTGGTGCCGCTCACCGGCACGAAGATCTCGCTGGAGGAGCTGAACTTGGAGCCAGTCCACCAGAGCTTGGTGATGGTGTCCTCTATGGCCAGCGCCGTCGCGGTGATGGTCGTGCCTGCGCCCGAGTTCGACGAGGCCGTGCCTTGAATCTGCCCGCCCCAGGTGGTGGCGTCGTAGTGCTTACCGTTCACCGGGTAGGTGACGACCACCGTCGGGGCCGTCGTGTTGTAGGCGAAGGCGACCGTGGAGCTGGTGGCGATGTTCCCGAGGCTGTCGGTCGCCTCGGCGCTGACGCTGTAGCTGTCCCCCGAGGTGAGACTCGCCGCTCCAAGGGGAAGCGTCCAGCTCGTCGTGTTGGTGGCCTCCTCGAAGGTCTGGGTGGTGGCGATGAACGAGATGCCGTTCCACCACCTGTTAGTTGTGGTGTTCTCTATGGCCAACGACACCGCGCTGATGCTCGTCCCGGCTCCTGCGTTCGATGAGGCCGTACCGGTGATCTTCCCCGCCCAGTCGGGCCCGTAGGTGGTGCCGTTGACGGGGTAGGTGATCGTGACGCTCGGGGCCGTGCTCACCGCGGCAACTGGGCTCTTGGCGCTCTCGATGCCGACCCAGTTCGTCGCGTAGGTGGGTGTGTCTGTGTACTGCCAGGCGCCCGCAAGCGTCGGGGTCTCAATGCAGGTGATCGTCCCGGTGCCCGAGCACGAGGCGGTCACGACGACCGGCGAGGTTCCTCCGGCCGGGTAGCGCTTCAAGATGTAGTCGGGGGCGGGTATCTCCACGCCGCCTGAGGTGGTGCTCACCTGGGCGAAGGTGATCGTGACCGAGCTGGGGTTGATCAAGCTGACCGACGCAGTGGGAGTCGCACCCTGGCCGAGCGAGTTGGCGACCGCCTTGGCCGGGTTCGACTGGGTGAGGTTCCAGTAGCCGAAGGCCGCTCCCGTCCCGAGAATCGCGAGGCTGACCGTGGCCCCCAAGACGGCGAGGAGCGCTCGGGAGCGCCTGGATGTTCTCCGGGAGCCGAACAGGTGGGCGGGGTGGGTCCGGCTCATGACGAGCGCACCGTGAGCGTGAGGGGGATCGTGAAGGTCGCCCCCTGGCAGTTGGAAGTTGCGGCCAGGTCCATCGTGGCGGCATTGGCCAGGTCGATGGTCACAGTCGCCTTCGGGGCGATCGAGACGGGCAGGTCGCCCGAGGGGACGTTCAAGGTGATGACGGGGAGGCTGTCGGTCGTCGTGCAAGCCGAGTGAGCTGCGTCCGGGGTGATCGTGGCGCCGCTTTCCAGGGCGATCCCTATGAGCGAGACGGGGAACTTGTTCGGGTTGGTGGCCGTGAGGACGACGTCTCCCGGCTTGCCCGGTAAGAGGGGCGAAGACGGCGACCCGGCGGTGGCCACCGTCAGGCTGAGCATGGTGGCGCTGCTGGCCGAACCGCGGCCCGAGCCGTGGCTTGTGAAGTAGGCGAAGGCGGTACCGGCACCGAGGCCAAGCACCAGGGCAACGATCGCCCCGAACACGACCGTGGCGCGACGCCAGCGCCAGGTCCTACCGGACCTACGGGCACTTTTGGCCGAGTGCAGGCGCCCGGCCAAGAGGACCTGGCTCCCGAGCTGAGCTTTGGTGTTCTCGGGCCGGTTATCCGGGCGGCGAAGGTGAACGGGGGCATGGTAGTGAGCGCCGCGACGGCGCTGGAGCTGTCCCACTGAGCCCGTTCGCCTGAGCTTCTTCATCTCATCGACTCACTAATCCCAAGGTGGGAGTAGGGCCGATGCCAAGACCGGTGAACAAAAAAGCGCCTCATGGTAGGACCGTCTCGGTCAGCGACCCCGAGCTGTTGTCGAAGTTGCTATCGGAGTTCGCGTAGGTGACCGCTATCGGGTGCAGAGCGGGAGAGCCGTAGGTGATCGGTCCACAGCTGGCCATCGAGGTGGTGGTCCCGGTGCTGGTGACCGTGGCTGTGCAGATGGTGGTGACGCCGTCCTTGAAGGTCACCGTTCCGGTCGGGCTGCTCGGCACGGGGTCCTGGCTGGTAGTGGCGCTGGCGGTGACCGTGGCTGTGTAGGTGACGGCCTGGCTGACATCCGACGGATCGAGCGAGGACGCGACTGCCGTTGTGGTGGCGTAGACCTCGGTGTAGGTGGCCGTGCCCGCGTAGACGAAGTTGAAGGTCGTGTTCTCGCACGAGTCCTGGTTCGTGCCGGTGTCGACAAGAGAGATGGGCACCGACACGGCGTTCGTGCCCGATGGCGGGACTACGAGAGAGCCGGAGAACGTCGTTTGGCTGTAGTCGAGGTTGGAGGTCGCGCACCCTGGCGGGGGCGTGACCGACGCGATGCTCATGGAGGTCACCGCGATGGGGACCTTCAGCGGGTTGTGCGCCGTGTACCAGAGGTAGCGCTGGGTTCCTGGGTAGAGGAGGGCGGCGGTCTGGCTGGTGGGGGAGCTGGAGATGGTGCTCGTGATGAGGAAGCCCGTGCCCGAGGTGAGGACGAACTTCGGCGACTGCTGCTTGGTGCCGGTGACGACGGAGACGAGGGCGAGGACGAGCGCGGCAACAACCAGCGCGACAACGCTGGCCTGGACCACTGTGCTCGCTTGCCCGAACTTTTTCATCTCATCTGCTCGATAAGTCCCAAGGTGGTGGAGTGCCTTGACCCTTGTCGCTGTCCAGGCCGAATGGCCGGACGGCGTCTTGCAATGGCCGGGTGGCCGGGCCACGGGATTGTTGCCCCCGCGGCCCGGCTGTCCGACCTGCTTGAGCTGGTGGCGAATGAGGTTCACCACCAGCTCGTACTGCTCCAGTTGGTGGCGATTAGTACGCCTGGACCGATGTGATTGTCGTGCTCAGCGGCGCGCCGCTGGGGCTCGTGATACCGACCCACATGGCAACGGGCGTGCTCGAAGTCATTCCGCAAGCCCCACCCTTGAGCTGCGTCAAGGTCTCGCTGTCGCCAGAGCAGGTTCCATTCACGATGTAGAAGCTCGAGGAACCGTTCACTATGTCGATGCCACCCGAGCTAGCTGGGCCAAGGCTATCGGTAGTCAAGCCGTAACCTGCATACGTGTTACCGCTCCACGTGAAGAAATCAGTACCGATCCCGGAGCCATAGCCGAAGTACAGATTGGTCCCGAAGGAGCTGCCGGTACCGGTGATGGTGTAGCCGTTCAGGCTTCCGAGAGTCCCCAGTGTCAAGTAAAAGCCGTTGTCCGCGTAGCCAGTACCGCTTGCTATGGACAGAGACACCGAACCACTGCTGACAGACTGGGAAGCCACTCCGACCGAGAACGGTGTGGTGGACCGAGTCCACGGGATCCCGCCCTGGTTGATGACGTAATAGTCAATGCTACTGAGCAGGTTCGGATTGGCGGTGGGATTGGCGGTGACTGTCAGTGGAACGCTCCCGCTCTGGCAGCTGTCCTGGTTGGCACCGTTCTCCACCATTTGGATGGTGAAGCTGCCGTTGTAGACGTTGTTCGGAGAGTCCGATACACCGTTCAACGTCACGTCTAAGGCAGCTATGGCTGGCGTCCCTACGGCTTGACCGTTGATCGAAAAGTCCACGGCCGTACAAGCAGGATCTCCAGCAGCATCAGTGTAGCTGAACCCCGGGGTCACTTCCATGACGACCGTGCTGAGGTTCACGTTGCCGTCGCCGGGGTTGGTCACCGTGTACGTCACGGTGTCGACCACCCTATTCCCATCTGTAAAAGACGTTGGGAAAAGGGCACCACCCGTCGGGGTCCCGACCGTAACGGTCAGGGGGGAAGCATCGCCAATGGGCGCCGAACCGGTGCCAGACCCGGTCGTGGTGAAGTACGCAAACGCGGCCCCTCCAATACCGAGCACGAGAGCGGCGGCCACGCCTACAGTGACGATCTTCTTCGTCCTGCTGATACTTCTAAATCGCTTCATTTGTTGCTCCTATCGTCTAGATGGACTACTAGACGCGGGCGTCGGGTTCGCCAGTCGCTCCCCACAGGCCGGGCGACCAGCTTTGGCCTGTGGATCATCACGTCGCCTTTGCCCAGGAACCCATGGGGGTCCCTGTGTGCTGCCAGGAACCCCCATGGGGGTCCTGTTTGCTGCCAGGGAACTCCGAGGGAGTGCCCTGTTGGTGCGGTCCAGACGGGGCGGGATGCAATGCCCCGCCTGGCAGAACCGCAACACCTTGCTCACTTTGTGACCTGACCTAACTGACCGTCGTGAACTCGACGGCGGGGATGGTGCCAACCCCGAGCCCGCCGGTGATGTAAGGCGGCTCTGTCTGGTTGCCATAACCACTTGCGCACGAGACAGGAACGCCCTGGAAAGTGTTGAGAACCCCGTGGGACCACCCGTACAGGCCCCAAGGTCAGAGGCGAGCGCAGCGCCGGAGACGTCTGCCTGTGCCGAGCTGACGTAGATGTCACCGGGGTAGACGTTCTGTCGCGGGTCGGCCTTTGGCTCTCGGACCGCCGCCGAAGTCAGGCCAACGCCCATCAGGCCAACAGTGCGACGTCAACTAGACCGGTAAGTCCAACCGTGCGGAGTTTCATGGCATCCTGCTCCTATCCTCGCTATGGAGACAGACGCAGGCGTCGGGTTCGACAGTCGCTCCCCGCAGGCCCGGCGGCCAAATACGGCCTGTGGATCATCACGCCGCCTATGTCCAGGAACCAAATAGGTTCCTGACTTGCTACCAGGGACTCAGAAGCTCCCTGTTTGCTGCCAGGGCACTCCTATGACAGAGACCCTGTTCGTGCGGTCCAGGCACACCAGGACACGACATCCCGTCTGAGAGAACCGCAACACCTTGTCGGTAGAGAATCGGGATCGGAGAACTGTGCTGCTGGTGGTTGAACGCACACATGGCGCGACCTTCTCCACGGATGCTGAAGGCTGGGAAGTTGTCCTCGCTGCAACCAGTCCCCTTGGTGTCCTCGCTCATGCGCTTCCCTGCGTTCTTCTTGACTCTGCACCGGAAGCCACTGCGTCACCAGAGGCGAAGGTCCCTACTGCTAAAAGGACTCGTGTAACTACACCGATGTCATACGAGTCCCCAGAATCCATGAAGAGCCGCTTCATCGTGGAGGCATGCCGTCTCGCCGATGACGACTTGTTCGACGCGTCCGGACGGTGACAGCCACTCAGGTCGGCGACTGCATGACAGTGGCCGACCTCAAGCATCTTGCGGTGGACGGCCCATGACCGCTCGCCAAAGGCGGCCTTTTGTTGAAACTCGAGAAGAGCTGTCGTTCCCACTCACTTTGCTCGCGGATGTTGGAACACCCTGATTGCCGAGCGGGGACGGGTTCGCTATTGGCTCCTACCAGCCCAAGCGACCATATAAGGACGGGGTCTCGGTGCTTCCCTCGCTGGGGGAAGTTTTACCGCAAAAAGGCCTTAGTTGTCAAACAATCTGTCAAATAGCTCCGGGCAGCCACGGCGGCAGGAGGCGATGAAACGCTTGCCTGAAGCCTGTCGGTTCCGTAGACCTGGTGCCAGACGAAGGTGCGGCGCCAGGCCGGGAGCGTGGAGCCATCGAGAGCGAGGGAAACGGCGCCCTCTTAGCTCACACCGCCGCCGTCTGTGGTATCGGGGAACTTGATGAACTCCGTGATGAGCACGGTGGCGAGCTCGCGGTCGCTCAGAGAGTGAGCGGGCTGCTCGAGCACGCCCCGCTCCACTAACGCCTCTACCAGCCGACCGAGGACGAATTCGTGGTCCAGCGGATCCACGCCCTCGCGCCAAGCCCGGTACTGGCGTTGGTCGGCGAAGCAGTAGGCCTTGCGCGACACCGAATACCGCAGCTCGTCGCTCGAGTACGAGGCCATGATCTCCGGCCCCTCCGCGCCTCGGCTGGACAGCTGCCACCGCCGGCTGCCGTGCCGATGCAGCCGCATGAAGGCTCTGTCGAACGGAGGCTGGTCAGCCTCGGCACCGACTGGCAGGACGGCGTGAAAGACGCTGTCGGCGTCGAGGACGACCGCCCTGCCCGGGGCTGGTGCCACCGTCATGGCTCTGCCGCCGGTCTCGTAGTAGGCGAACTCGCCGCCGGCACCGCTTTCCAGGTAAGCGACCGCGGTCGCAGTTGCGATACGCCGGTCTTCGAACAGCCCGGAGTGGTGCATGACCACGAGCAGCCACATCGGGAGCTGGCTGCGATCCGCCCCGAGAAACTCGGGGATGTCGGTGTGCACCGGCAGCTCTTGGCCAGGCACCATGACGTTCGCGTACACCAGTGTGGGGACGACGAGGGGGAGGTCGAAGATCAGGCGGGCGGCCTCGATGAAGTCGTCGCTGTGGAGGAAGTTCTCGATCCCGGGGACGGCAATCTCGTCGTGGTAGACGTAGTTCGCTCCGAAGTAGTTGGTCCTGGCCAGGCCGGCATCAAGGGCGGCCCGGCCGGCTGCACAGCCGTGCTGCCTGAAGTGCATCTCCACATCGTCACGGCCCATCAACCCAGGAAACCGTCCAGGAAGCGCCGGCGTCGAGGCATCGGTGTGTGGCGTGAGCGCGCGAAGATCCGAGGACGGCACGGACTCGTTCGGCGACTCGCCGGCCGGGCGGGGTTCGCGTGCCGGCCGCTGCCTGACTGCGTCGTAGAACGGGAAGCGGTGCCAGACGCGCTCGAGTTGGTCGACCTCGGCGGAGGGGAGCAGCGCGTCCACGCAATGCACCCCCATGGCGAGAATGATAACGACCGGCGAACCCGCTGACGCAATGGGATTGTCTCCTTGACAACCTGCGGGCCGACGGTCACGCCACGACGGTGCTGGAGCCTGTGGCGAGCTGAGCGGCACCGAGCAGCAGCTAGTTCAACGGTGCCGTCCGGTAGTCTGCTCGCGATGTGCCAGCAGGACCTTGCAGCTTGGCGAAGCGCGTTCGGAACGGCTAGCCGCGTTTGGGGTGGCGCGCACCCATGTCATCGTGTCGAGCCTGACTACTGGATGACGCTGAGTGGAGCGCCAGACGCCAACTTCAACCTTGTCGTCAGCCATGGGGGCTCGGCGGCCAGCCTCGAGGAGTGTCTGGAAAAGGTCAGAGAACTGGGGGCTCCGACGGTGGTAATGCTCTGCGGCGCGTCGCTCGGGAACGCTCGCCAGCTCGCTGACGCCGGTTGGATCTGCGTCGGAGTCCTTCCCTTCATGGCGACACAGTTGCAACAGGGGTCCGTGGATCTGGAACTCCGCCGCCTGGAGAGAGGAGACTTGCCTGCCTTTCGCTTGATCTTTCAATCGGCCTACCGTGTCGGCCCTGAGTCTTCCGAGCTGGCGATTCCCGGGGAGGTCGGTGACGAAACGGACGGGAGAGCAGGCGGCGCCGAAGCTTGGGGGCTGTTCGTCGACGATGAGATGGTGAGCGGGGGGGTGACCGTCGCCGTGGGCACGAACCTTTGCGTTTTCTCGATGGCGACGCCCGAGCACCTCCAGCGGCACGGCTATGGTCGCCGACTGCTGAGCGCAGTGCTCACTCGAGGAGCCTCGCTTGGCCTGGAGCGGGCCCTGCTCAATCCGAGCCCTGCCGGAGAGCACCTCTATCGGTCCGCAGGCTTCAGCGTGCTCGAGTACTGGCAGGTCTGGTCACGACGACGGTGGCTCCTCGTCTGACCGCGCACTGATCCACCCGCCGCGCCGAGAGCGAAGTCGCGAGGTCGGCACACTGTCAAGTGGCATGTCAACTGGCGTTGGAGCGAGCCTTCGCCTGGGCCGCTGTGTTGGCGGCCTTCAGGGCACGCTTGTGCTCCCGGACGGCCTGCAAGGCGGCAGGGCTGTCGATGTCGGCGACCGAGGCGAGCGATCCCGGCTCGCCGAATCTGCCGGCAGCGGCCTCCCAGCCCTTCGGGCGGATCCCGAGCTGCTTGCCGAGGAGAGCGACGAAGATCCGGGCCTTGTGCTCGCCGAAGCCCGTGAGCGCCTTCACCCGTTTCAACAGCTCGTCGCCTGTCCTCGCAGTCGTCCACAGCGAAGCCGCGTCCCCGCCGTACTCGTGGACGATCAGCCGGCAAAGCTCTTGTACCCGGGCGGCCATGGCGGCCGGGAAGCGATGAAGCGCCGGGCGCTCGACGAACAAGGCCGTGAGCTTGTCCGGGTCCATGGCGGCGATCTCCGCCGCGTCGAGCTCTCTGCCGAGTCTCTGGCGCAGGACCCACGGTCCCGCGAACGCCTTCTCGAGCGGCACCTGCTGATCGAGGACCATGCCGATCAGCAGGGCGAGGGGATCGTCAACTAGGTACTTGTCAGCTTGCGGATCCCCCGTGAAAGGGAGGCTCTTCGTCGTCTTGGCGGCTCGCGGCATCCAAGGAGTGTATGGCGGCAAGCTCGGGGCGCTTACCGCTGTGCCGAACGCCGACGTCGAGACCTCAGGCGACTCAGGCCAGGCGGGGGTCGAGCGCCTCGGGGTCGATCCCATAGCGCTCGATGGCCGCGGCGACCTCGCTCGGCTTGCCCTTGCCCGTTGCGGCGAGCTCGGCCAGGACGGCGACGACGATGTGAGCGGCATCGACCTCGAAGTGTCTGCGCAGCGCGCCACGGGTGTCGGAGCGGCCGAACCCGTCGGTTCCGAGCACCGTGAAGGGCGCCTCGACAAAGCGGGCGATCTGATCGGGAACGGCCTTCAGGAAGTCGGTCACCGCCACGATCGGGCCGGCAGCGTCCGCCAGCACGCGGGTGACATAGGGCACGCGGGGGGTGCTTGCGGGGTGGAGCCGGTTCCAGCGCTCGACTTCCAGGCCGTCCTCACGCAGCGCCTTGTAGCTCGTGACCGACCAGGCCTCGGCAGATACACCCCATTCGGAGGCGAGAAGCTCACGTGCCCGCATGGCCGCCTGCCAGGCCGGACCGGAGAAGAGGATCGTGGCCGAGCGCCCGGAGTCGCTGGCCGCTTCACCCTCGTCACCCCCGTTCTCACCCCGCGCCTCGCCCTTGTTCTCGCCTGTGCTCTCACCCCGGGGCTCACCCTCGGCCGGCCCTGCGTAGCGGTAAATGCCGCGCAGGATCCTCTTCTTCAGCTCCGCTATCGCCTCCGCCTGCGCCGCCGCGTCGCCCTCGGGCACCGCGAAGGCGGGCATCGGGTAGTTCTCGTTGTAGAGGGTCAGGTAATAGATACAGTCTTCGGCCTCGGGGCCGTACATGTGCTCGATGCCGCGTTCGACGATGGTCGCCATCTCGTAGGCGAAGGCCGCGTCGTAGGCGTGGACGGTCGGCACGACCGAGGCCAGCAACAGTGAGTGGCCGTCCTCGTGCTGGAGCCCCTCGCCGTTCATCGTCGTGCGCCCCGCGGTGCAGCCCATGAGGAAACCACGTGCCCGCGCGTCGGCCGCCTGCCAGATGAGGTCTCCGACCCGCTGGAACCCGAACATCGAATA
>JBKQMT010000081.1:0-9140 GCA_052146595.1 Acidimicrobiales bacterium | reverse complement strand
CGGCAAGTACCAGCTCGGCTGGAGTGACGTCGAGGACTACGTCTTCAAGCCGCGCAAGGGACTCTCAGAAGAGATCGTCCGGGAGATGTCGGCCATGAAGGGCGAGCCGAGCTGGATGCTCGAGTTCCGGTTGGCTTCCCTGCGCCGCTTCGAGCGCAAGCCGATGATGCGCTGGTTTGCGGAAAAGATGCCTGACCTGGACTTCGATGACATCTACTACTACATCAAGCCCACCGATGCCCAGGTCAACGACTGGGACAAGCTGCCCGAGTCGGTAAAGAGCACCTGGGACAAGCTCGGTATCCCGCAGGCGGAGCGCAAGTACCTGGCCGGCGTCACAGCTCAGTACGAGTCCGAGGTCGTGTACCACCGCAATCGCGAGGACCTCGAGCACATGGGCGTGCTCTTCACCGACATGGACACCGCTGTCCGCGAGCATCCTGAGATCGTTCGCAAGTGGTTCGGCAAGATCATCCCTCCCGGTGACAACAAGTTCGCAGCCCTGAACTCGGCCGTCTGGTCGGGGGGCTCTTTCATATACGTGCCGCCAGGCGTGACCGTCGACATGCCCCTTCAGGCCTACTTCCGCATCAATGCCGAGAACATGGGTCAGTTCGAGCGGACGTTGATCATCGCCGACGAAGGTGCGCAGGTGCATTACGTCGAGGGTTGCTCGGCGCCCGTCTACTCGTCGGACTCGCTGCACTCGGCTGTCGTCGAGCTCGTGGCGCTCCCGGGCAGCCGAATCACCTACACCACGATCCAGAACTGGTCCACGAACGTCTACAACCTCGTCACCAAGCGGGCTCGGGCCGAGGCCGAGGCCCACGTCGAGTGGATCGACGGCAACATCGGCTCGCGGCTCACCATGAAGTACCCCTCGGTGTACCTGATGGGGCCCAAGGCTTCTGGTGAGGTGCTCTCCGTTGCCTACGCGGGGGCGGGCCAGATCCTCGACACCGGGGCGAAGATGTTCCATTGCGCTCCCGAGACAAGCTCGACCATCGTCTCGAAGTCGATCTCGAAGGACGGCGGCCTTGCCGCCTACCGCGGAAAGGTGCATGTCGACGAGGGTGCCCGTAAGGCGAAGTCCTTCGTGCGCTGCGACGCGCTGATCCTCGACGAGCACTCGATCTCGGAAACGAAGCCGTACATGGAGGTCTCAGAGCGTGACGCCGAGATCGGTCACGAGGCAACCGTGTCCAAGATCGGCGACGACCAGCTCTTCTAACTGATGAGCCGTGGCCTCAGCGAGACGCAGGCAATGGGCATGATCGTGAACGGCTTCATCGAGCCGATCACTCGCACGCTGCCGATGGAGTACGCGGTCGAATGGAGCCGGCTGATCGAGCTCCAGATGGACGGCTCGGTCGGCTGAGCGCCACACCGGCAGCCAGTGTGGGGGTCAGGCGGGCCTGTGCGCGCTTCGCGGGTTCTTCCGAGGTAGCGTCCTTCGTCATGCCGATGCGGGAAGACTGTCGCCACTACCAGAGCCGCACCTACGCGAGTGGCGAGGTGGCCAGGTTCTGCGTGCTCGACATGGCCCCGGACGCGCCCTGGCGCTGCCCGGAGAACTGCCCGGTCTACGAGCGGCGGCTTGCGGACGCCGGGTGGACGCAGGCCAAGGTCACCGAGCCCGCCCTGGAGCAGGAGCCGGCCGAGGTGTCCGCTGCGGACGCCGCCGACCTGCTCGAGGACGCCGAGGAGATCGTCTCTGCGGTGGCGCCCGAGGCCCTCGCCGAAGCCGCGGAGCGCGAGCGCAAGGAGGAGCGACGCTCCGGCGCGAGCGCCGCGCGCCGCTGGTTCAAGCGCCGGGGCCCTACGCCGCCGAGCCGGTAACCGGCATCCTGTAACGTCCTGGCCTGATCACGATGCAGTCGTCCGTTGCTTTCACCGCTGAGGCCGCGCGGAGCCTTGGCGGTCCGGAATGGCTCTGCGAGCGGCGACTCGGCGCATTGGAGCGGTTCAGTGCGAGCCCGCCTCCGGCGCTGGACGAGGATCTCTGGCGGTACAGCCGGATCGCCGACCTCGACCTGGATCAGTACGTGCCGAGCGGCTCCGCTGCCGTTGCCAAGCTGCGGCCGGCGCTCCAGGCCGAAGCCTGGCCGCAGTCGGCTGCCCTGCTGGAGCACGTGGGCGAGCGTTCCGGGCTCGCCGTGGTCGTCGACGGCGTTCCCGTCTCTTGCGAGCTGTCCGCCGCCGCGTCCGCCGCCGGCGCCGTCCTCGGCAGCGTCTTTGGCGACGCGCGCGGCCCGGCCGTGTTGGACCAGGTGACGAAGCTGAACGCCGAGACCGGCAAGGAGGAGCACGAGCCGGACGTCTTCGACCATCTTGCCGACGCCTTCCTGCGCGACGCCCTCGTGCTGTCGGTTCCCCCTCGGGCGCGCATCGAGCACCCGATCGTCGTCCTGCACCTGCTCGGCTCGCGCCAGGCCTCCGAGGCGAGCGCCCTGGCCGTCTTCGAGCGCACCGTGATCGAACTCGGCGAGGCGGCCGAAGCGACCGTGATCGAGCTGTTCGTCTCCGGTGAGGACCCGCTCCTCGTCGTGCCGGTAGTCGACCTTTTCGTAGGGGACGCAGCTGTCCTGTCCTACAACGCCATCCAGCAGCTCGGTGCGCGCGCTTGGCAGATCGGCCATCAACGGATCCGTGCCGGCCACGATGCCACGGTCCGCACCTTCACGGCGTCGCTCGGCGCCGAGTACGCGCGCTTTCGCACCGAATCGGTCCTGGCGGGCCAGGGAGGCAGCGCCGAGCTCCTGGCTGCCTACTTCGGCGATGGCTCACAGGTGCACGACTTCCGCACGCTGCAGGAGCACGGGGCGCCACGCACGACGAGCGACCTCGTGTTCAAGGGCGCTGTCGCAGGCACGGCCCGTTCGGTCTACTCGGGGCTTATCAGGATGCGGCACGGCGCCAGGGGCGCCGACGCCTTCCAGACGAACCGGAACCTCGTCCTCAGCGAGGGGGCTCACGCGGACTCGGTCCCGAATCTCGACATCGAGGAGAACGACGTGCGGTGCTCGCACGCCTCAGCTGTCGGCCCGATCGACCGTGAGCAACGCTTCTACCTCGAGGCACGCGGCGTTCCCCCTGCTGTCGCGGAGCGGCTGATCCTGTTGGGCTTTTTCGACGACCTATGGGCGCGTATCGCAGCACCGGGCATCCGCGCCCATCTCGTCGCCGCAGTCGCTGCACGGCTGGACGGTGTCACCAGTGGGAGTTGATCAGGTGAGGGTCCGACTGTGCGCGACTGGCGAGCTCGAGGTGGGACATGTTCGCCGTTTCGAGATCGCGACGGGCGCGATCGCACTGGTTCACTGCGAGTCGGGTTTCCGGGCGCTCGCCGATGTCTGCAGCCACGAGGACTACCCGCTCTCGGAAGGCGAGGTCCTCGCCGAGGAGTGCGAGATCGAGTGCCTCCGGCACGGCAGCACCTTCTCCTTGCTGGACGGTTCGCCGCAGAGCCTGCCTGCCACCCAGCCCGTCGAGGTCGTACCGATCGAAGTCGTCGGGGACGAGGTATTCGCGGTGATCTCGTGAGCGTGAGCGTGCTCAAGATCTCCGATCTTCATGCCGGAGTCGACTCCCGCGAGATCTTGCGGGGAATCGATCTGGAGGTGCGAAGCGGGGAGATCCATGCGGTCATGGGCCCGAACGGGTCCGGCAAGAGCACCCTCGCCCACGTGCTGATGGGCAGGCCCGGATACGAGGTGATGAGCGGGAGCGTGTCCCTCGACGGCGTCGAGCTTCTCGACCTCGCGCCTTTTGAACGCGCCCAGTCTGGGCTGTTTCTCACCTTCCAGTACCCGATCGAGGTGCCCGGGGTCCCGCTCGCGTCGGCGCTCGCCGAGTCTCTCATCGCTGCCGGCCGCGTCCTGGAAGCTGAGCCGGCACCCCTGCGAGCCCGTCTTTCGGAGGAGGCGGCTGAGCTCGGGATCCCGTCTGAGATCCTGGCGCGCCCGATTAACGTCGACCTCTCCGGTGGCGAGGCGAAGAGGAACGAGACCCTCCAGCTCGCGATCTTGCGTCCGCGGATCGCCATCTTGGACGAGCTCGACTCCGGGCTCGATGTCGATGCGCTCGGTCGAGTTGCAAGACGCATCGAGCGGGCGACGCGCGAAGGTGATCCTCCCCTTGGCGTGATCGCGATCACGCACTATCGGCGTCTGCTCGCAGAGCTGCCCGCGCAGCACGTCCACGTGCTGTCGGAGGGTCGCATCGTCGCGAGCGGGGGGCCTGAGCTCGCCGAGGAGCTCGAGCGGAGCGGCTATGTCGCCTATCGGGAGGCGCCCGCGGCGCTCGAAGAGCGCACCCGGCCGGTCTGACTGGCGGTCGGCCAGTCTGACTAGAGGTTCAGCACCGGGCAGGTCAAGGTCCGCGTGATGCCCTCGATGAGCTGCACCCGGCTGACGATGATCCTGCCGAGGTCGTCTACCGTTTCGGCCTCGGCCTCGGCTATGACGTCGTAAGGCCCGGTCACGTCCTCGGCACGCAGCACCCCGGAAATCTCTGCCGCTTGCCTTGCGACGGTGGCAGCTTTGCCAACTTCTGTCTGGATTAGCACGTAGGCCCGAACTCCCACTGGTGACCTCCTCGTCCTCGGCTCGCGCCGCATCGTAGCGGGGGACCGGAAGCGATGCGCCGCCACGTACCATGACAACGTGGACAGCTCCGCGCGTTGGGCTCGCCTCACCCGGCTTGTTCGAAGTGCCATCCACGATTTGTTCGACCAGTCGGAGCCCTTCGGCCGGCTCGCGCTCATTCACTCGATCTTCTCCGCGGGCACGACGCTCGTGACCATCTCGCTCGCCGGGACCTTGTTCTTCACGATCTCGCCGGGGGCCGCCAAGGGCAAGGTCGTCCTCTACCTGTTGCTCACGATCACGCCATTTGCCGTAGTCGCCCCGGCCCTCAGCCCCCTGCTCGACCGGGGCAGCTATGCCAGGCGCACGAGCATGGCGGTCGCGTCGGTCGGCAGCGCGGTCCTCGTCCTCTTGATGGCCGGCGACATCAAGGGACTGCTCCTGTTCCCCGAGGCATTCGGCGTCCTTGTGCTCTCCAAGCTCTACCTCGTCGCCAAGGCCGCCCTCGTGCCGTCGATGACCGAGACCGATGACGATCTCGCGAGTGCGAACGCAAAGCTTGCCGTGCTCGCCTCGCTTGCCGGCTTCATCGTCTCTCCGGTTGCCGTGGGACTCCTGCAGCTCGGGGCAACTTGGGTCTTGAGGCTTGCGTTCATCGTGTTCCTTCTCGGCGGCGTGGCCGCGATGCGCCTTCCGAAGAGCCTCGACACGCCCGTCTCCATGCCGGTGGCCAAGCCGGCGGCGAGGGCGCCCGGCGAGGAGTCCACCTTGGGGCCACCTGTTCCTGCAGGCGGACAAGTACAACCAGGCGCTGGGCTCCCGCCCCCCGACGATCCGGCCCGTGGCGGCCGCGAGCCTCGGGTACGCTTCGACGTCGCTCGCGAGCGCCAGCGGCTGGGGCTCCCTCTCTATGTCCCCGAGGTGGTGCTCGGCCTGGCGGCGATGTCCGTGATCAGGGGGGCAGTCGGTTTCATGACTTTCTTCCTGGCCTTCGCGTTGCGCTCTCTTCACGCCCGCACCTGGTGGTTCGGATTCGTCCTCCTGACGAGCGCGATCGGCTCGCTGGCCGGATCGCTCCTGGTGCCGGTTCTGCGCAGGTATCTTTCCGAGCAGCAGCTGATCCTCTACTCGCTGATGCTGTCGGCGCTGGCGGGGGTGCTCGTCGCGGTGGCGGGCTCGTTGTGGACTCAGGCGTTTCTCACCTTCGCCATCGGGTTCGCGACCACGGCGGCAAAGCCGTGTTTCGACTCGATCGCGCAAAAGCACGTGGCTCCGGCTCTGCTCGGGCGCGCCTTTGCCCGCTTCGAGACGCAGTTGCAACTGGTCTGGGTTCTGTGCGCGTTGCTGGCCGTGATAGTCGGCTTCTCCCTGCAGGCAGGGGATGTCTTGATAGCTGTGACCTGTGCCGTCGCGGCAGGGTTCTATGTGTCGATGCGGAGGGCCGTGCTCCAGAGCCGCCCCGGGCAACCCCGATCGGGTTAGAGCGGCGTACAGGACACATCGCCGAGCAATACCGCCGGCAATTGCAAGCCGTCATCCGCCCGCGCGTCCTGCGCCGTAGTCCTCTCCGACAGGTGCCCGGGACGAGCCCGGGGCCGGCGGCTCTCACATCAGGCGGCGACGTGTCCCGCCTGCGGTGCGGCTGTTGGCACCCTTCGGACAAGGAGGCCAGGTAGATGGCAAGCATTTCCCGACGGATGTTCCTCAAGCAGGGCGGGACCGGGGTCGCGGCAGCCGGTTTCCTCACCGCGATGCCGTCCTTGCCGGGACGGATGTGGGGGGCACGCAAGCCTGCGAGCGTTCACGCCAATGGTGTCGCCACACCCCAAGGGCGCGCTGCCACCGGGCCGCTCGTCGTGCACATCCCCGACCCGCGCACCGGTGAGGTTCACCTCATGGTCGGCACCCGCGAAGTGGTCCGGCGAGACTCGTCGCTCGTCGCACGGCTTGTGCGAGAGGCGGGTTAGCCAGGCACCGCCGCCCGGCGACGCCAGTCCCGTTCGCCGACAGGCGACCGGTACGCCAGTCCCGTTCGCCGACAGGCGACCTTGACATCGAACTGCGATCCAGACGAAAGGTGAGGTAACCAGCCATGTCTTCCCACCGAGAAGCTCCCGAGATCTCGAAGGATCCCGTCGCAGACAGCGCGGACCTTTATGCCTTCGTGAGCCCCGACAACCCCAGCACGGTCACGATCGTCGCGAACTACGTACCCCTTCAACAGCCCGCCGGAGGGCCGAATTTCTACGAGTTCGGCGACGACGTGCTCTACGAGATCCACATCGACAACGACGGTGACGCCCGAGCGGACATCACCTATCAATTCCGATTCAACACCGTGCTCACAGACACCGGCGTGCACGACCTGTTCTTGTACAACACGGGTCAGATCAAGCACCTGAGCGACACCACATGGAACCGCAAGCAGTTCTATTCGGTCACCCGCACCGACAAGAACGGCTCGCGAATGTTGGCCGAGGACTTGGCGTGTCCACCCTGCAACGTGGGCAGGAACTCGATCCCCGACTACGCGCCGCTCACTGCAGAGGCGATCCACGCCCTCGGCCCGAGCACCTACGTCTTCGCCGGCCAGCGGGCGGACGGCTTCTACGTCGACCTCGGGTCGATCTTCGATCTGGGCGACCTCCGGCCCTTCCAGCCTGATTTTTTGATAAAAGGGTCGGCTGTTGCCGGTATCAACACCCTTGCCGGGCTGAACGTTCACTCGGTCGCCATCCAGGTCCCGATCAGGGACCTGACCAGGAACGGGACACGGCCGACGGTCTACACCGCGGCGGAAGCCGCGATTGGGATCTGGACGACCGCCAGCCGGCAGAAGACGCTCATCTACGGTTCCCCCGGTACCCACGCAGGCCCGTGGACGCAGATCTCGCGCCTCGGCAACCCGCTTGTCAACGAGGTCATCATCCCCATGGGCGTCAAGGACTACTGGAACACCCAGGCGCCTGCAGACGACAGGGAGTTCGCGAGCTACTACGACCACCCGACGCTCGCGGCCCTCCTGAACGTCTTGTACCCGGGCGCCTTCCCCAACATCGCCGCCTACGCGGCGAGCCCCGGCAACACCCGCCCCGACCTCGACGCCGTCCTCCTGACCGGGGTTCCGGCGGGGCTCATCTCCGGCTTTCAGAACTTCACAGGCCCGACGAAGGCAGACATGCTGCGGCTCAACGTGGCGATCGCGCCGGTGGCACCCGCCAAGGCGAGCATCCTCGGGGTCGTCGGAGGCGACGTCGCCGGGTTCCCCAACGGACGGCGGGTCTTCGACGACGTCGTGAGCATCGAGCTGAAGGCCGTGGCTGGCGCGCTCCTCGGAGATGTCGTGAAGTCGTTCAAGCCGGACGGGGCCGCCGGGCTCCTCTACGACGTCGGCGGCACCACGTCTGAGCCGTCAACCGTGGCCAGTTTGCTGGCCTTCGGCCTCAGCTATCCGGACTCGTTCCCGTACTTGGCCGACCCGTGGGACGGCTACGACAACCCGTCGAAGCAGAACGTCCCGGTCGCGAGTTGACAAAGTGACCTCGAGCTCAAGGGCAGACAAGGTGCAAGAACAGGGCCATTGCCACCCTCACCGGGCTGACCGGCTTCGCTCGCACGGGGTCGAACGGGCCGCGGTCGGGCACACAGCACGGCCGAGCGAACCGAGCCGGGCGGTGCTGGTGGACGTCGGCGAACACACGGGAGCGCTCATCTTGAGCTCGCCGGCCGAGCGCGAGGGCCTCGAGGTCGAGATCCACCCCGTCTCGGACCCGTCGAAGCGCACGCACGTGTGGGTGCTGCCCCGGGTGGGCCGCAGCGCCACCGTCTACGCCGCGGTGTTCCCGAGCCTCCCGGCGGGCGACTACGCGGTGGTCGGGCCGGACGGCTCGATCACGGCGATCGTGCCGGTTCCCGCCAATCAGGTCACGAGCGCGACCTGGGCCTGATGGGAACGTGCCGGTCCGGTTCGCCCGTACTCCGCTTTGCGTACGTCGCTCGCCCGGACGTCGCTCGCCGGGACGTCGCTCGCCGGGACGCGGCTCGCCGGGACGCGGCTCGCCCGGACGTCGCCCGCCGGGACGCGGCTCGCCCGTCTGTCGTTCGCCGGGACGGCTGTCAATCGAGGCGTTTCTTGAGACCCTCGAGCTGGTCGGACATTGCGAAGGGCAGCCGATCTCCGAACTGGCCGAAGTAATCGGCGATAGGGGGCAGCTCAGCGCGCCACTCGTCGCGGTGGACTCGCAGCAGCTCGCGCATGTCCTCTTCGGAGATGTCGAGCCCTTCGATGTCGATCGCGCCGGGGGCGGGCAGGTAGCCGATCGGGGTCTCGACGGCTTCGCCGCGCCCGGCGCAGCGCTCGAACACCCAGGCCAGCACGCGGGAGTTCTCGCCGAAACCAGGCCACAGCCAGCGCCCGTCGGTGCCCTTCCGGAACCAGTTGACAGAGAAGATCCGGGGCAGATTCGCCTCCTCCATGCTGTCCCGGAACGACAGCCAGTGCGCCCAGTAGTCGGCCATGTTGTACCCGCAGAAGGGCAGCATCGCGAACGGGTC
>JBKQMT010000080.1:0-36170 GCA_052146595.1 Acidimicrobiales bacterium | reverse complement strand
TCCCGCGGGACTCGGCCACCTTCAGGCACGCCACGGCGAGGGTCGTCTTGCCGACCCCGGCGGTGCCGGTGATCACCGCCCCCCGCTTGTCCAAGACGGCGGCGGTCAGCTGGGAGAGCTCCTTGCCACGCCCGACCATGGGCCAAGGGTCCATGATCAAGGGTAGACCGACAATCCTTCCGGTGGAGCTGTCGGGCACCTGTCAGGAACTGGTTGCATCGGTGCTTTGACTTGATAGCTCATCTCGAGCCCCTCCCCATTAACGTCGCACACTGGCATCGTGAAATGGGCTGCCTCCCACTGCATCCCGTGAGTGAGCTTGGCACCCTCCCTTTTCGGCGTTATGTCGCGGCCAAACGTGATAGGGACATATCACGCGATCGTTCGCGTCGAGCAGCGTTCAAGCCGACCGTGGACACGCATCCTCGAGGGAGCGGTATGACCCCAAGACGGTCGTACGGCCGTCGATGCTGTCCAGTTGATGGTGATACTCGCCGACGATGCGGGCAAGCTCGACCCGTGAGTTGATACCGAGCTTGCGAAAGATTTGCCGCAGATGGGCGTCAACCGTGTGCGAGGAGAGGTAGACGCGGCGTCCAGCCTCGCGATTGGTGAGCCCCAGTGCCACGACCTCGGCGACGGCTCGTTCCGCATCGGTGAGGCTTCGCCATCTCGCTACTACGGAGTCGAGCGAGTTCGAAGAGCTTGAGCGCGCGCGGGCCCGCGCGGGATCGGAAAGCTGAAGCAGAGCACCGACCAGGATGCCATGTGCGAGGATCGCCTGGCAACGGGCGAACACGGACACACCGCTGCTCAAAGCAATCTCCCCGGTGGGCTTGCCGCCCTCCGACAAGACGGTCTGCGCCAGGGCCCACAGGCGGGGCCGGTCCGAGGGCATGAGGAGCTCGCCGGCGATGGAATTGGTGATCATGATGCGGTCACTGAGGGCTACGACTGCGCCTCGTGAGCATCTTCTCAGTCGGAGAAAGCCGTCGAACACGAGCTGGTCGACCTTGGACGCACCGGAGATACGCCTAGGCAACGATGCGCTTTCGGAGTCAGTTGTCTCCGTCTGCGCCACAGTTGCGGCACCCGACGACGTGAAGGAAAGGCATGTGAGCTGTCGTGTATGTTCCATGGCTTTCACGATACGAAGAGCGACGGCGCTTCGAATCCACGATGTACGTAGTCGTACTGATCGTCACGCGGAGTAGATTCCGGACACTTGGTCGGAAAACTGCTTTCGCCTACGCGAATCGGCGGGTCTTGGAGGTGGCGGCTCTTCGGCGGGCCGCTCCGGCTTGGCTGGCAGGCGAAGAAGGCACGCTACGCGATCACGGGATGCGAGCTCTCCCTCGTGCAGGTAGCCTCCCGCACGAGCCAGTGCCGGGTGATCAGGTCCGAGACCGTGAGGGGTGCTCACCAACCCGTCGGCACCTTGGCTGAGGCCGTTCTCGGTCGCCGGACGAACGGAACCACCCGTTGTCGCGACTAGGTGTTTCGGGGATGCGAAGCGGCAAAGGTTTCCGTACCGTTCGATTTAGGGGTTCACCTCGGGCTCCACCACGAGAGAGGTAGGAAGGAGATCCAATGTTGCTCAAGGAGGCTGCCCAAGGCGTCGAGGAGGTGACCCACAACTGGTGGCTGTTCTTGCTGACTGGTACTGCGTGGTTCATCGCTTCGCTGGTTGTACTACGAATGAACCTCGCCTCTGCCGCCACGGTCGGTGTGCTCTTGGGCGTGGTGTTTCTGGTGTCCGGACTCGAGGAGTTCTTCATCGCCTCGGTCCGCTCCAGCTGGCGGTGGGCCCGAATCTTGCTGGGCATTCTGTTCGTGGCCGGATCGGTCTTCTGCTTCGCAGACCCGCTCGGCACTTTCCTGTCCCTGGCGGCGGTCCTCGGATTCCTCCTCGTGTTCAAAGGGACCCTCGACATGATCGAGTCAATTGCCACTCAGCCGGTCAACTCTGTTTGGTGGCTCGGGCTCGTGGCGGGAATCCTTGAGCTCGGCTTGGGGTTCTGGGCGTCACAGCAGTTGTTTCCGGCACGAGCGGTGCTGCTCTTGCTCTGGGTCGGGTTCTACGCCATGTTCCGCGGTATATCCGAGATCGTGCTGGCGTTCCAGCTACGTCCTCACAAGTGACAATCCTGGGTTCGCTCCGCCAGCACCGCCGGCAAGGAGGTGCTGGCCGGCGGTCAAGGACTGACTGTTCGGCTCCCCGGAGCGCCGGATCTGCAGACGACCAGCGAACGGGGATCGACGGTCAGCGAGGCTCCGGCAGTGAGCGGGCCCGCCTTCGCTGGCCGTAGGGAGTCCGAGGTATCCAGTTCGACGGTCCATACCTGGCCGGGCCGCAGCTGCGGGATGGAGAAGCTGACTGCCTCCCACCAGCCATTCACGAAGATCAGGAAGTCGTCGTCGAAGAGGTAGGTGCCGTCTGCGCTCCGATCGGGGTCGTCGCTCCCGTCGAGGTAGACGCCTACGCAGCGACCGTCGGGGTCCGTCCAGTCTTCGACGGTCATGGTCGTACCCGCGGGCGTGAACCACTGGATCTCCGAGGCTTCGACGCCGGCGAGAAACCTCTTCCGCCTGAACACAGGATGCTCTCTCCGCAGCGTCACGAGCTGCCTGACGAAAGACAGAAGCTCCGCGTCAACGCGTCCCCAGTCGTACCAGGAGATCGGGTTGTCCTGGCAGTATCCGTTGTTGTTACCCTGCTGCGTCCGGCCGAGCTCGTCGCCGCCGAGCAGGAAGGGCACGCCGAACGACAAGAAGAGCGTGGCGAGCAGCACCCGACGCTGGCGCAGCCGCAAGGCAACGACGGCTGGGTCGTCGGTCGGGCCCTCGGTGCCGCAGTTCCACGATCGGTTGTCGTCCGAGCCATCCCTGTTGTCGTCGCCGTTGGCTTCGTTGTGCTTGCAGTTGTATGACACAAGATCGGCCAAGGTGAACCCGTCGTGCGTCGTGATGAGGTTCACAGATGCCGAGGGCCGTCGTCTGGCGCGTCGGTAGAGATCGGCGGACCCGGTCAGCCGATCGGCGAACTCGCCGAGGAGGCCGCTCCGGCTCCGCCAGAAGTCGCGCATGGCGTCGCGGTACCGACCGTTCCACTCTCGCCACAATGGCGGGAAGCCGCCAACGTCGTAGCTGTCCGCCTGACCTACGTCCCAGGGTTCTGCGATGAGCTTCACTCGCGAGACAACCGGGTCCTGTGCGACGAGGTCAAAGAAAGCCGCCTGGCGATCGAAGTCCGCCTGCTGGCGCCCGAGTGTGGCGGCGAGGTCGAACCGGAAGCCGTCAACCTGCATGTCCGTTGTCCAGTAGCGCAGGGAATCCATAATCAGCTTGAGGGTCAGCGGGTCGGCCGCGCTGAGGGAGTTGCCGCACCCGGTCGTGTCGAGGTAATGGCCGGGATCGCCCGGCGCCAATCGGTAGTAGGCGGGGTTGTCGAGTCCGCGGTAGCAAAGCGTGGGGCCGAGCTCATCGCCTTCGGCAGTGTGGTTGAACACCACGTCGAGCACGACTTCGAGGCCGGCAGAGTGCAGAGCGTCCACCATGGCCTTGAACTCCTGCACTTGTCCACCCGGCTGGCCAGCCCTGACGAGTGCCGAGTAGCCGTCGTGCGGAGCGAAAAAGCCGATCGTGTTGTATCCCCAATAGTTGGTGAGACCCCGGTCGAAGAGGAACGACTCCGTCATGAACTGGTGGACGGGCAGCAGCTCCACCGCGGTGACCCCGAGCTCGACGAGATGGGCGATCGCCGCCTCGTGCCCCAATCCGGCATATGTCCCCCGTAGCTCAGGCGGTATGTCGGGATGGGTCATCGTGAAACCCCGGACGTGAACCTCGTAGATCACGGTGTCCTCATAGCTGTGCGCGGGGCGGGGGTGGTCGCCCCAGGGGAACTCCGGGTTCACGACGAGGCTGCGGGGCACGTGCCCTGCCGAGTCGAGCCCGCTCGCCAGCTCCGGGTTACCGACCGAGTAGCCGAGCACCTCGGCGCCGTATCGGAACGCTCCCGAGGTGGCCTGGGCGTAGGGATCGAGGAGCAGCTTGGCAGGGTTGCAACGGATCCCTCGTGCCGGGTCGTAGGGTCCCTTGACGCGGTAGCCGTATGCCTGGCCTGGTCCGACGCCGGAGAGGAACCCGTGCCAGACACCGGCGTCGTACTCGAGCAGCGGGATCTGCGTCTCGCTGCCAGATTCGTCGAACAGGCAGAGCGTGACCGCGTCGGCAACGAAGGAAGCGACCGCGAAGTTCGTTCCCGCATCGCATGGAGTGGCACCGAGCGGGAAGGGGAGGCCGGGCAGCAAGCCGGCTGACGTCTGGACGGGTCTCATAGCGATCATGAGCTGCTCCTTCCCCCGGCCGAGTGGCTGGTGGTTCTTCGACTCTGAGGCGCATCCCGCGGACTCAAGCTAGCTGTGAGCACGCTCACAAGCGCCGCGCCGACGCGGCCGATATCCGGACTACGTAGGAGGCACAGATGACCGGCCTCGTCGGCGAAGGGTACGACGATCTTGACACCGGTTTGACCGGTATAGATGCTGGGACCCTCCGGACGGTTACCGGGCTTCCCGAGGGTTCCGAGATCGGGGGGCGATCAGGCGACGGTCTCTTTGACGAGAGCGGGGTTAGCGAGCCAAACGGCCTCCAGCGGAGTCTCGACCGGCGAGTTCCGGGAGAGAAACTCGTCTATTTCGCTGGCCTGTAGTCCTTTGGTGAAGTAGAAGCCTTGCCCGAGCTGGCATCCCAAGGCACGCAGGGCCTCGAGTTGCGGCGCGTGCTCGATGCCCTCGGCGAGTGTCTGAAGATGCAGGTTCTTCCCGAGCTGGACGATCGTCTCGGCGAGCGCGCCGTCTTCGGGGGAGACGGCGACGTTGTCCACGAAGGACTTGTCCAGCTTCAAGATGTCGATGGGGAAACGCCTCAAGTAGCTCAGGGACGAGTAACCGGTGCCGAAATCGTCGATGGCGAAGCTGACGCCGAGCCCTTTGAGCTCCAGCATCCGCTCGATGACAGACTCGGCCTCCTGGAGGAATACGCCCTCGGTGATCTCCAGCACCAGGAACCGAGGATCGAGACCCGACTCGCGCAGTGCCGTCGAGACGTCTTCCACCAGACCCTCGTGTTGGAAGTGCTTGGCGGAGATGTTGACGCTAACCCACATCTGACGGGCCCCCGAGTGGCAGAACTGCCACTCGCGCGTCTGGAAGCACGCCTCTTTGAGAACCAAGCGATCGAGGGGCACGACAAGGCCGGTCTCCTCGGCGAGGCCGATGAACTCGTCGGGAAGCAGCAGTCCGTGTTCTGGATGACGCCAGCGCACCAAGGCTTCAAGCCCGACTGCGTGGCCGCCGTCGAGGCTCACGATCGGCTGGTAGTGCACGACGAACTCCCGGCTCTCGATGGCACGCTGGAGATCGGCGGTCCTATCCAGACGCCGCACGATGGCTGTCTGAAGGTCGGGCTGGTACACCTGGTAACAGCCCTTTCCGTGAGCTTTTGCTGCGTACATGGCGACGTCCGCCGCCTGCATCAACTCGGTCGGGTCTTTGCGCCCCCCCTCGCTGAGGGCGATCCCGACGCTGGCGCGCACTTGGATCTCGTGATCGTCGATGACGATCGGCGCGCGCAGGACGGAGATGAGGCGTTCAGCGGCCAGACAGGCCTCCTCCGGGCCAGTGGTCTCCTCGAGCAGGATCGCAAACTCGTCGCCGCCAAAGCGAGCGGCGGTGTCACCGCTCCGGAGGGACTGTAGGAGGCGCCCGGCGACGGCCACCAAGAGAGCGTCGCCGGCCGTGTGCCCCAAGGTGTCGTTGACCAGCTTGAAGTCGTCCAGGTCGAGGAACAGCACGGCCAGGGACGTCTTCGACCGTGCTGCCCGCGCCAGGGCATGCTCGAGGCGGTCCCTGAACAGGGCGCGATTGGCGAGGCCGCTCAACGCATCGTGGAAGGCCTGATGCTTGAGCTCCTCCTCGAGATCCGTGCGCTCGCTCACGTCCCGCAGCGTGAGGACGATGCCCTCGAGGGTCGGTTCGCTCAGCAGGTTGGTCGTCGTCACCTCCACGTAACGCCACGATGCGTCGTAGTGCCGGATCCGCCATTTCGCCGAGATCGATGCTCCCGCTCGAAACGCCACGCTTGTGTACCCGGCCAAAGCTTGCTCGACGTCGTCGGGGTGAAGCAGAGTCGTGAACTGCTTCCCCTCGAGTGAGCCGTCTGGGTAGCCGAGGATCCTGTTGGCGGAGGGGGTGCAGTAGGTGATGGTCGTGTCCGGGCGGACGATCAGGATGACGTCCGAGGCGTTCTGCACGAGAGTCTGGAAGCGAGCTTCACCGCGGCGCGCGTGGAAGGCCTCGGTCATCGTCTCGCGGCCGATCGCCATCGCCGCCTGAGCAGCGAGAATCTCGATCGAGCTCCGAAGCTCGACCGGGAGCTTGGTGGCACTCGTGACAACTATCAGCCCCTGCAGCTGGTCCTTGGCGACAAAGGGGCAAACGAGCTGTTCAGACCACTCGTGTGCTGCTGAGCCGCTCGGCAGGGTGTCCGTCTGGATGACATAGCTCTCCACCCCGCCGTCGGCCAGGCTTTCTCGGGCCTTGGTCCATAGCGCGGTCAAGCTCTGCGGTCCGTCTGTCGGGCCATCGTCCGACCTCATGACGACCACCGGTTCACCCTCCGTATTCGTCACCGCGAGGGTCATTCTGAAGTGGTCTCCGTCGTGCGAGACGAGCTCCCTGACGCCCGTGATCGTGGCCCGGTAGATGGCATCACGGTCCGACGCCGCCACGAGGTTCGCGACCGAGCTGCGTAGAGATTGCTCTCGTGCCACAGCTTGCCCGTGCGCTCGGACAAGACCATTCATCCTGGCGATCACGAGAAGGAACATGAGCCCGGCGACCACGGCGATGACTGGGGCGTCGACGGTGTCGCCGCGTAAGGTCTCGGCGAGCAGGACTGCCGGCGCGATGAGCGAGACAATGGCGAGCAGCCTTGTCCTTGTGCGGCTTATACGTGGTGGCACGACTGACCTCGGCAAAGACAACGCCCGCATCGACGGGTGCAGTGCTGCCGCGCCCCAGCACGCGTAGAACAGGATCCAGCCAAGATCGACCACGTTGCCGTCGTGCCAATTCCAGCTCGGGTGGAGGTTGGCCAGCCCGTACACCGAGTCGGAGACGAGAGCCCCCAGCGCTCCTGCCGCCAGCAACCGTCCGGCGGTGTGGCGAATGCCACCGGCGGTCCAAAGGTGCGCCAGCATCGCCAGGACCAGGACATCCCCAAATGGGCGCCCGGCGGCGTTCAGTCGCACCAGCAGCCCACCGGGCGCACGAAAGTTCGGGCCGATGAGGAAGATCCATGAAAGCAGGCCGACGGCGAGGGTGATGGTGAGTGCATCGAGCAGGCTGGTCCGATCGCCGCCGGGAACGCGCGCTCGGGCAAGAAGCAGCAAGCCGACTGCGAGCATCGGGTACATCGGGATGTAGATCGCGTCGATCATCGACGGGAAGGGGATGTGCTGCTGGCCGAGGATCTGGTGCCAGAACTTGTAGGTCGTGTCGCCGGTGATGCAGAGGAACACACCGCCCCCGAGGAACCACCAGGCTATTTCAGCGTTCGGCCGGTTGTCCCTGAGGCCGAGGGCAATCGCCACCACTGCCGACAGTCCCAGTAGTGCCCACGCCAGGACCTGGCCCTGCCACTCCATCCACGGGAGCCAACCGAAGATCAGAGGCTTCTCGGCCGGCAGCCCGAACGGAAAGTAGACGAGAGCGAGAAGGGCCTCGAGGGCGAGGAACCACCGCCAAGCGCGTACGGGCGCGGCTTTAGCACCAGACGACTGGGGTCTGGTGACAGCACTCGCGTTTGCCCGGAGCAGTGACATGACACAGGTCCCCCAGACCTCATATCCGCTCCTTCTAGTTTCGGCGCGAGTCACCGGTCACTTGAGGAACTTCCCCTGGACGCGATGCCGGTCCGGAACGCGGAAAGAACCCTTCCACCAGGGTCAACCTCGAGTGTTTGCCAGCGGGTGCACCCGCAAGCGAAGCGAGCAAGAGACCGGCGCGCCCGCCGGCGATCGGCCGGCTCGGAGGTTACCGAGGGTCCCTCGGGCCCCTGCGAAGGCGGCTGCGCGTGTCAGATCCGCTGCCCGCTCACCGACTACCAGAGCGTGTAGCCGCCGTCGGCCACCAGGGTCTCTCCGGTCACGAAGCTGGCGGCGTCCGAGGCCAGGAAGATCACAGTGTTGGCGATCTCGTCGGGGGATCCCATTCTCCGGAGCGGTGTGCCGCCGATCCAGTAGTCGCGGACCATATCGGTCCCGAGGAGGTGCTCGACAAGGTCGGTGCGGGTGTAGCCGGGTGCGACGGCGTTCACGCGCACCCCATAGGGCGCCCACTCGGCAGCGAGTGACTTCGTCAACATGATCACGCCCGCCTTGGAGACGTTGTAGGCCACCTGAGGTTGCGGGCGGTTGACGATGAGCCCGGACATCGAGGCGATGCTGACGATGACGCCCCCCCGCGCCTCGATCATCGGAACGCCGAAGACCTGGCTGCAGAAGAAGACACCCGACAGGTTCACCTGCAACATCCGGTCCCACTCCGCCACGCTCATCGACTCCGCGGCGACGTGGTGGGCGATCCCAGCGTTGTTGACGAGGGTATCTGTCCTGCCCCAGCGTGCCTCGAGAGCCTGCCTCGTGGCTTGCACCTGCTCGTAAGAGGTGACGTCACAGACATGTGTCAGCACCTCGGCGCCTTTGACTTCGCTCCGCAGCCTCGAGGCCGCCTCCTCCAGGCCCACCTGCTCGAGATCGAGCAGCGCCACCGCCGCCCCAGCCCTGGCCGCCGCCCGTCCGATGGCAAAGCCGATGCCGCGGGCTCCGCCCGTGATCACAACCTTGCGCCCGTCCAACCTGAAGCTGTTGCTGTCCTGGCTCACGATTCGTCCCTTTCCCTGTTACTGACTCCATTGGGGTTGCTCGATCGACGGTCCCCGCTTTGGAGCTTCACCATGATCATCGCCCAGACGCGCCACCGAGGGCCGCCGGTTGTTGCTGGGTGATGCAGTGCACATTGCCACCGCCGAGGACGATCTCACGTCCAGGCACGGCCACTACCCGGCGGTCTTCGAACACGGCTTCCAGCTTCGCCTTGGCCACGGCGTCGTTGGGGTCGTCGAAGGCTGGCATGATCACGCCGCCGTTCACGATCAGGAAGTTGAGGTACGAAGCGGCCGTCTTGTCGCCCGCCCGCCGGGGGATCGAACCCTCGGCGCTGTCGATGCCGGCAACCTCCTCCTCGGTGAGCTCCATGATCGCCGGCATGGGCAGGGTCTCGACGCGCAAATGGCGCCCCCTGGCGTCGGTGGTCTCCTCCAGCAGGCGCAGGTTCGCCCGCAGGAGCTCGTAGCGCCAGTCGTCGGCGTCGTCGATGATGCCGGCGAGGACCACGCCCGGGCGCACGAAGCAGGCGACGTCGTCGACGTGGCCGTTGGTCTCCTCGGGATCGATGCCGCGGGCCAGCCAGAGGACCTTTTCGACGTTCAGGTAGTCACGCAGGTGGCGCTCGATCTCCTCGCGCGAGAGCTCTGGGTTGCGTCCAGGTGAGAGCAAGCACTCCTCTGTGGTGACGACCGTGCCCTCACCGTCGACGTGGAACGAACCGCCCTCCATCACGAGCGGTGCCCGGTAGCGGTCGACCCGCTCGAGCTCCGCGATCTTTCGTGGCACCATCTCGTCCTTGTCCCAGGGGAAGTAGAGGCCGTCGACGAGGCCGCCCCAGGCGTTGAACCGCCAGTGGACGAGACGCACGCCGCCCCTGTCGTCGACGACAAATGTCGGTCCGCAATCTCGCACCCAGGCATCGTTACTGGAGAGCTCTACGACCCGCACTGCCTCTGGCAGGAGATTGCGCGCGTTCTCGAACTGGTCGTCGTTGACTCCGACCGTCACCGGCTCGAATTGAGCGATGGCGGAGGCGACCTCGACCCAGGCGCGCTGCGCCGGCTTGGCGCCCAGGCGCCAGTTGTCGGGGCGCTCCGGCCAGAGCATCCATGTCTGGGCGTGCGGCTCGAACTCGCCAGGCATGCGGAATCCGTCGGCACGGGGCGTGCTCGGGATCGTCCTGCTCACTGTCTGCCTCCTGTGACGAAGAGATTCTGGAGACGCGAGCCCGGGTTGTTCCTCCGGTCCGGCACGGCCTCGGTGCCATTGGAAGTGCTGGTCGTCCCCTTGATTTGTTTGTCCGGACGGACAAACTGACCGTAGCATCGTGGTAGCGACGCCAACCCCGCGATAGCCGACGAGTTGCGGACCTTGTGCGTGCTCATGATCCCGGCGGGGAGCTCGCCTCGCGGAGACTCCGGCTCAGGAATCTGTGAGGCTCGACAGGGCGAGCGAGGAGACGTCGCGGCCCTGCGAGGTGAACGGCGCGGACAGCGGGCCCTGGAGAATCTCGAGTGCGCCGCTGGTCGTGACGTAGCCGAGGACAGGCAATGCGCCCGCGGCCGTGCCCGAGGCGACCGCCATCTGGGCGACCCCGGTTGCCTCGTGGACCCAGTTGGTGGGCGTCAGGCCCTCGGCGGCGAAGAAGCTGCTGCCCGACAGGTAGCCGAGAAGCGGGGTGCCGCCGGGCCCGACGACCGCCAGCGACATCGAGCTCACCGCGGTCGCCTCCTCGGTCCAGCGGCCTTGTGGTGATCCGTGCCCAGCGAAGAAGGTGCCGTTGTCGGACAAGTATCCCAAGAGCTCAGTCGATGGGTTGCTCCCCTCGGCGAGAGCGATGGAGTGCACGCCTGAGCTCTGGGCGACAAACCAATCGTGGCCCGCCACACCTGACTTCACGAGGAAGGCACCGCTCCGGCGCTGAAGGCAGCCCAGCAGCGGGGGAGCAGTGCCGGCGCCGCCGGCGAGCGCGATCGAGGTGACACCGCCTGCCTCGAGGGTGAAGGTGCCGTCAAGCGAGCCCTGCTCGGCGTAGAAGTTGCCGGCCGTGCTCAGATAGGCCAGGACCGGGGCTCCCGTCCCCGTCGTCGCCACGGCCATCGACTGCGCGTGCTTGGCGGCGAGGGTCCAGCTGGTGGACGAAGCCGGCTTCACGAAAAAGTTGCCGTCCTTGTCGATGTAGCCGTAGATCGCATCGCCGTTGGTTCCGATCGCCCCCGCGCCGCCGGCCGTGGCGATCGGTCCTGCACCGGTTGCGACGAGCTCGTAGGCGTTGCCGGGCGCGGCGATCCGCGCCTCGAAGCCGGCTGGACCGGTGAAGCCGACCAGGGGCCGCTGGAAGGTCCAGGCGGGGTTGTGGAGCCAGGCGCTCACGTCGTCGCCGACCACCCAGTCGTTGACGGGATAGGTTGCCCATCCGTCGTTGCCGGACCCGCCGTTCTGCTGGATGATCGTGATCGTCCCGTTGCCCTGAGCGTCCACGGCGTTCGCCGTCACAACAGCCGTGTGCCCGTAGATGTTCTGCGGGGTGCGGGCGACGGATATGACGTCGCCTGGCTGGGGGACGGCTCCGAGCGTGCCGTTCTCGACGACTACGAGCTGAGGTCCGTTCGGGTTGTACTCGGCCCTGTCGTTGGCGAGGTCGTAGTTGCGCACGACGTCCCAACCATTGGCCGGGTACGGGTTCACGCCCCATGCGAGGTACATCCAGCGCATGGACAGCTCGACGCACTCCCATTCGAACTCGCCCCAGGCTCCGGGGAAGAAGGACACCGGATGGTCGCTGCCGCCTTGGGTCGGCCCGGGGCCGCAGGCCACGAGACCGTGCCAGGAGGCGCCGAGAGGATGCGAACCTGGGTAGTTGGTCGGGTCGCAGGTCCCACCCTGCCACCAACCGGGTGTTCCGACGACTCTCCTGGCGGTGAGATGAGCAGGCTTGAGCTTTTCGAGTGGGAGGGGCTGTCTGCCGGAGGCGCCGACATTGATCGGGCCAAACGGGCCGAGACACGCAAGGGCGATGAGCAGCGCCACGGACATGGCGAGGAGAGCTGGGACCCATCGGGCCCAAGTTCTCGTCGCTTGTGTGGGCACGCCTGCGGCCATCGTTCCCTCGCTCCCGCATGGTCCTCAGGTGGAAAAAGCTGTTCCGTAACCATCGGCACCGGTGGGAACGACATTTAGGAACGGTGCGCTGTGCGGTCTGCGACGCCGGTGGGATGCGGCGCGCTCAGCTCCGGAGCCAGGGAGAGGGTCTAGAGCTTCCCGGTGTCCTCAGAGGTCCGTTCCCACCTTCTCGAACGCTCGAGCGCCGCCCGCCAGGCCGCGTAGTCTGCGTCCGCCCGGCCGCGCCTCAGGCTCGGTTCGAATACCTCGCCGCCGACTGTCAGGCCGCGCAGCTCCTCGAGGGAGCTCCAGACGCCCTCGGCGAGCCCGGCGAGCATGGCGGCGCCCAGGGCGGTGACCTCGGTGGTGCGAGACCTGGCGACAGGCACCCCGCACTGATCTGCCTGGATCTCCAACAGTATGTCCATCGCCGAGGCTCCGCCGTCGGCACGCAGCTGGGGCGAGGATCGACCCGCGGCGAGATCCATTGCCACGAGAACGTCACGGCACTGGTAGGCGGCAGCCTCGACTGCGGCCCGGGCAAGATGAGCTCGCCCGGCCCCAGTCGATATGCCCACGATCGTGCCTCGCGCCTGCGCGTCCCACCAGGGGCTGCCTAGGCCTGTGAACGCGGGGACGAGGTACACGCCACCGTTGTCGGGGATCTCGCGGGCGAGGTTTCCCGCCTCTGCAACCTCGCCTATCAAGCCGAGGCCGTCGCGCAGCCACTGGATCGTGGCCCCGGAAGAGAAGATGGCACCTTCGAGCGCATAGGTGAAGCCTTCGCAGCCGGCTGCAGGCGCGTGATCTCCGAGGTCCCAGGCGACCGTGGTGAGAAGGCCTTCGGCCGGTGGAGGTTTGCGCGAGCCGATGTTCATGAGGACGAAGCTTCCGGTCCCATAGGTGACCTTGGTGTCCCCGGGCAAGTAGCAGCCGTGCCCGAACAGGGCCGCCTGCTGGTCGCCCGCCATTCCGCTCACCGGCACGCCGCGCAGGGTGCCGCCGGCGATGCCGGCCGCCACGGTGCCGTACCTGCAGGCGGAAGCGCGGACTTCCCCAAGCGCCTGGAGCGGCACGCGGAGCATCTCGCACAACTCCGTTGACCACGATCGCCGCTCGATGTCGTAACAAAGTGTGCGACTGGCATTGGAAGGGTCGGTGACGTGCACGCCGCCCGCCCCGGCTCCTCCCGTCAGGTTCCAGCAGATCCAGTCGTCGACCGTCCCGAGGGCAAGGGAAGCACTCAGCTCGACCCCACCCTGCTCGAGCATCCAGGCCCACTTCGTGCCCGAGAAGTAAGGGTCGAGCACGAGCCCGGTGCGTTCCCGTACGAGCGGGAGGTGGCCCGCTTCGACGAGCTCGGCACATCGCCGCGCCGTCCGGCGGTCTTGCCAGACGATGGCCCGATGAGACGGCCGCCCCGTGGAGCGCTCCCAGGCGACCGCCGTCTCACGCTGGTTGGCAATCCCGATCGCGGCCGGGGTGAGAGAACGATCGGCCAGCTCTGAACACAGTTCCGCCAGCGTCGTCTCGACGAGGCGCCAGATCTCGCCGGCGTCGTGCTCGACAAGTCCGGGGGCGGGGAAGTACTGAGGTAGCTCGCGATAGGAGGTGGCCTGCACGTCGCAGTTCTCGTCGACCGCAAGCGCTCGCACTCCGGAGGTACCGGCATCGATCGCGATGACCACAGCCACAGGGGCACGGTAGCCGCCAGGCCCGCGTTTAGGGGTGACTTCTGGTTGCGCTTGCAAGCAACTGAGAACCTTCGCGAGCGGCCCCTGAGCAGGGACGACGAGGGCGGTCGTCCGTTGACACGGCGGTAACTACGGTGTTGTAATTATCACCTATCTGGTGGCCGGGTTGGTCGGCACCACAAGATATTGTGGTATGAACGGATCCGGCGCGTGCCGGCAAGCGATTGCAGGTGGCAGGCAAGTTCCGCCAAGGAGGGAACCATTCAAATGGCCGTTGCAGGAGAGCGCCTCGGAATCGGCATCACCCGACACTTCACCGCGGAGAGGCAGCATCCTTACGAGGAGGTCGTCTGGGAGCGGCGTGACTCGCGGATCACCGACTACCGCACCGGTGCGGTCGCCTTCGAGCAACCGGGGGTGGAAGTGCCCTCGACGTGGAGCCTGAATGCGACCAACATCCTCGCTCAGAAGTACTTCCGGGGCACGGTCGGAAGCGTCGAACGGGAGTTCTCGCTCCGCCAGGTGGTGGACCGCGTCGTCGACACGATCACGGCCTGGGGCCTGAAGGACGGCTATTTCGTGGACGCTGCCGAAGCGGCCACGTTCAGCGACGAGCTCAAGCACCTCATCGTGCAGCAGAAGGCGGCGTTCAACTCTCCTGTCTGGTTCAACATCGGCGTGGACGGCGTACCCCAGCAGGCCGCGGCCTGTTTCATCCTCGGCGTCGAGGACTCGATGGCGTCGATCCTCAACTGGTACGTAGAGGAGGGCACCATCTTCAAAGGGGGATCAGGCGCGGGCGTCAATCTCTCGAACATCCGCTCCTCCCGGGAGCTACTCAACGGCGGTGGGACGGCGTCGGGGCCGGTGAGCTTCATGCGTGGAGCAGACGCCTCGGCCGGGACGATCAAGTCCGGGGGGAAGACCCGTCGTGCCGCGAAGATGGTGATCCTGAATGTCGATCATCCCGATGTCAAAGAGTTCATCTGGTGCAAGGCGCGCGAGGAGCGCAAGGCGCGCGTGTTGGCCCAGGCGGGCTTCGACATGGATCTCGACGGGCGCGACAGCCAGTCGGTTCAGTACCAGAACGCCAACAACTCGGTCCGGGTGACCGACGATTTCATGCGGGCGGTCCTCGACGACAGGGACTGGGACCTAGTGGGGCGCACCGCTGGTCAGATCGTCGAGACGGTGAGGGCACGGGACCTGTTTCGCCAGATCGCTGAGGCCGCGTGGGAGTGCGCCGATCCGGGGCTGCAGTTCGACACGACGATCAACAAGTGGCACACGGCACCCAACACGGGCCGTATCTCGGCGAGCAACCCGTGCTCGGAATACGTGCACCTCGACAACAGCAGCTGCAACCTCGCCAGCTTGAATCTCCTGAGGTTCCTGAACGACGACGACAGCTTCGACGTCGAGGGGTTCCAGGCCGCGGTCGCGGTGGTGTTCACGGCTCAGGAGATCCTCGTCGGCAACGCCGACTACCCGACGGAGAAGATCGCCGAGACGACACGACGATTCCGAGAGCTCGGGCTCGGCTACGCCAATCTCGGGGCGCTGCTCATGGCCCTCGGCGTGCCCTACGACTCCGACGAAGGTCGCGCCATGACGGCGTCGATCACGGCGCTCATGACGGGCGCGGCATATGTGACCTCCGCTCGCACGGCAGCGCGGATGGGCCCATTCGCCGGCTTCCACGAGAACTCAGGCCCGATGCTGGACGTGTTGAGGATGCACCGGCGGGAAGTGGCCAAGATCGACGAGGAACAGGTGCCCACGGAGCTTCTGTGCGCTGCGCAAGAGGCCTGGGACACCGCAGTCGAGTTGGCCGAGGTGCACGGCGTTCGCAATTCCCAGGCGACGGTGCTTGCGCCCACGGGCACGATCTCGTTCCTGATGGACTGCGACACGACGGGTATCGAACCTGACCTCGGGCTCGTGAAGACGAAGAAGCTCGTCGGCGGGGGGACGATGTCGATCGTCAACCAGACTGTTCCCCGGGCTCTGAGGCGGCTGGGCTACAGCCCTGACGAGGTCGCGGAGGTCGTCGCCTACATCGACGATCGCAAGACGATCGTTGGCGCGCCGAACCTCCGCGCGGAGCATCTGCCGGTATTTGCCTGTTCGATGGGCGACAACACGATCCACTATCTGGGCCACGTGAAGATGATGGCGGCGGCACAGCCGTTCATCTCGGGCGCGATCTCCAAGACGGTGAACCTCCCCGAGGAGGTAACGGTCGAAGATATCGAGCAGTTGCACGTCGACGCCTGGGAGATGGGTCTGAAGGCGGTCGCCATCTACCGCGACAACTGCAAGGTCGCGCAACCGATTGCAACGACGAAACGGGCGGTTGCCGAGGCACCGCTCGGGGCTGACGAGGAGGACGACATGGCCGGCAGTGGCGGGACGGCGGAGATGCACGTTCGTGAGGCTGCGCTGCTCGAGCGCATCGCCGAGCTCGAGGGTGCACTGCAGGCGAGGCACGTGACGGCCCCCGCCACGACGACGCGCACGAGGTTGCCCCGCAAGCGTCGCTCCAACACCTTCGCCTTCCGGGTCGCCGACTGCGAGGGCTACGTCACCGTCGGCGAGTACGAGGACGGACGGCCCGGTGAAGTCTTCATGAAGGTGTCCAAGCAGGGCTCGACCTTGTCGGGTGTCATGGACGCCTTTTCCATTGCCGTCAGCCTCGGACTCCAGCACGGCGTGCCTTTGTCGACCTTTGTCCGCAAGTACACGAACATTCGTTTCGAGCCGGCGGGGATCACCGACGACCCGGAGCTGCGGTTGGCTTCGAGCCTGGTCGACTACATATTCCGGCGCCTTGCCCTCGACTACCTGAGCTTCGACGAGAGGCTCGAGCTGGGAGTGCTCTCGACGGGGGAGCGGACCCAACCGACGTTGCCAGGTCTGGAGGACGTCGACGACGGTCAGGCGGCCAAGACCGACCGGGAGCGCTTTGGCGCCGGGGGTGACGCCGCCTCCGCTCGCCACCTGGGTGATGGCGAGGCGCTGCGCCCGTCGGGGCAGATGGAGACGAGGGACGCTCCCTTCTGTTACGCCTGCGGCAACGTCATGCAGCGCGCCGGCTCGTGCTACGCCTGCCCGAGCTGCGGAGCGACGAGCGGTTGCTCATAAAGCACTGAGAACCCCCGGTGAGCGACGAGGTCGATCATCGGGCGTTACCCGTGTGAGCGCAATGCGCGAAACAGCGGTCCGGGACCGGCAGGGCGCGGCGAAAGGCGCGCCTTGCAGTCAACGGCGAAGGCGCCGGTCGCAGAGACGACGATGGGATTGAGATCGAGTTCGATCAGTTCGGGAACCTGTTCGGCGATCCGTGCGACGCGGTCGAGGATCTCGACCAGCGCCCCACGGTCGACCGGCTGCGTGCCTCGGTAACCACTCAGCAGGGGAGCGGCACGAAGGGAGGCGATCATGGCGTCCGCGGCTCCGGGGTCAAGTGGCGGCACGGCGAAGACGCGGTCGCCGAGCAGGTCGGTCAGCACCCCGCCGAGGCCGACCATGACTACGGGACCGAAGTCAGGGTCCGAGGCGAGCCCGACGATCGCCTCGACGCCTGGTGGCGCCATCGGCTGGATCACCGCCCCACCCATCTGGGCTCCGAGGCGAGTCGACATCGTCTCGAACGCGGCGCGCACCGCCTTGGAGCTGTCCAGCCCGACCACGACTCCGCCGACCTCGGACTTGTGGACGACTTCGCCCGAACGCGCCTTGAGCACGACGGGAAAGCCGATCGACGCCGCCAGCGAGGCTGCCTCCTCGGCGCTCGTCGCGGCCTTGGTCGCCAAGACGGGTAGGCCACATGCCTCGAGCAGGCGTGCCGCCTCGTCGAGCTCGAGCCAGCCGCCCGCCTCGCTCGTTCGAAGCTTCGCCGTGACGATCTCCCGGACGGCAGAGCTGTCGAAGCGTTCCGCGGGCTCCTTGCCCGAAGGCAAGGGGCGCCGGCGCCACTCGGCATACCGGCAGACGTGATCGAGGGCCGCCGCCGCGCGCTCCGGAGTGGGCACTTCGGCAGCGGCGCCGGCGTTGTTCGTCGCGGACGGGGGACCACCCCCGAGGATGCAGGCGACGACTGGCTTGGCCGCGTGCTGCGCCACCCGGGCGGCCGTCGCCCGAGCGTCAGCGGCAGAAAGGGCGACGAGCTCGGTGGTGACGATGATCACGGCGTCCACTGCCTCGTCGTCAAGGACGGTCTCGAGCACCTTCTCGAGAGTTGCCGCCGTCCCGTCGGCAGTCATGTCGACCGGGTTTCCCATTGCCGCGGCGGGGACGAGCACATCCTTGAGGGCAGCCTTCGTCGCCCCAGCGAGCTCTGGGACGACGAGCCCGCCCTCTTCGCAGGCGTCGGCGGCGAGAATGAGAGGACCGCCGGAGTTGCCCACGAGCGCGACCCGCCGCCCGGCGGGAAGCGGCGAAGCGAGGAGGATGGCCGAGACGTCGAGCAGTTCCTCGAGACGATCGACCTTGATGACACCGGCTCCGCGAAGGAGCGCCGACACGGTGACCTCGGGGGTTGCCGCCGCCGCGGTGTGCGAACGCGCCCCTCTCGCTCCTGCCGCGGTTCTCCCGGCTTTCAAGGCCACAATCGGCTTGTGCTCGCCGACGCGTCGGGCGATGCGAGCGAACTTGCGCGGGTTGCCGAGTGATTCGAGGTACAGCGCCACCACCGATGTCCGCGCGTCGCGCTCGAAGAAGCAGAGCAGATCGTTCGAGCTCACGTCGAGCTTGTTCCCGACCGAGACGAAGTTCGAGAGTCCGAGACCTGCCGCGCTCGCCTGCTCGGCGAGGACGATTCCAACCGCGCCGGACTGCGAGACGAGGGCCAGTCGACCGGAAAGCGGATCGAGACCGGTGAAGGTCCCGTTCATGCGAACCTCCGGATCGGTATTGACGACGCCCAAGCAGTTCGGACCGACGATGCGCATCCCGTGGCTGCGGGCGATGCCGAGCAGCTCCGCTTCGACCTCGGCGCCTGTGCGGCCTGTCTCGGCGAAGCCTGCGGTGATGACGGTCACCGCACGTACCTTGCTCGAAGCCGCTTCCTTGAGGACCTCGGGGACGCCGGTTGCCGGAATCGCCACGAACGCGAGGTCGATTCGCTCGGGGAGCGAGGAGAGCGACGGGAACGCCGGCACGCCGCAGATTGCCCGTGCCGATGGGTTGACCGGATAAACGGTGCCGGAGAAGTCACCGGCGAGGAGCGAGCGCACGAGCTCGTGCCCGAGGCCTCCTCGGTGGCGTCCTGCCCCGACGACCGCGATCGAGCGTGGCCGCAGGATCGAGGTGATACTCGCCACCTCGGCGGTCGCCTCTCGTTCGTCGCAGGAAGCTCGGTACTGCGGTGTCGGCCGGATGTCGATCTCGACTCGGACGGTGCCCGCGCTGTCGACCTGGGTGGAGTGAAGGCCCGTTGCCCCGAAGACCTCGAGCATGTCGGTGTTCTCGGCCGGGACGTCCGCGAGGAAGCGATCGATCCCCATGCTGCGGGCGTACTCGGCAAGGCTCTCGAAGAGCAGTGTCCCGAGGCCATGGTGCTGGTAGGTGCCCGCGACGACGAAGGCGACCTCTGCGGCCCGTTGCCGAGGACCGAGGCGGTCGTAGGTGGCGAGGGCGACGAGCTCTTCTGAGACGACGGCTACGAAAGCCATCCGACGGCGGTAGTCAACCGCCGCAGCGGCCTGCGAGGCCTCTCCCGGGCTCATGCCCGCATGGATGCCCAAGCAGTGTCCATGGATCGTGTCGGGCGTCAGGTTCGCCTGGAGGGCGCTGAGCAGACCCGCGTCGGCCGGCTCGATCGGGCGGACGTGGACCGCCTCGCCGGTTGTGAGCAACCCGTCGAACTCCCAGGACGACGGGTACCCGGGTGGCTGCGAGGTCGTTTGTGCGGGATGACTTGAGGTTGGCACGGCCGCCTCCTCTTCGAGCGCAATCATGGCGGCGACAAGAGTCTGCCGCCAGGGCCGAACGACCCGAGAAGGCAGGCTCAAGAATGCCGATCAGGACCTTTGCCCCTGGTGCGTTGTGACGGCGCGGGCCACGCTGGTGGGAGGCCCCGTTCGGATAGAGGGACGATGCGGATCGGCGTGATGACAGGCGGCGGTGATTGCCCGGGGCTGAACGCCGCCATCCGGGCGGTCGTGCGGACCGCGAGCGCTGCCGGGGACGAGATCCTCGGCTTCCATCATGGTTGGCTAGGCCTCGCGCAAGGAGAGGCTTCACCGCTGACGCCGGCGGACACGAAGGGGCTTCTCCAAAGTGGGGGCACGATCCTTCGTACGGCGCGCTATCACCCTGACGAACACGAGGGAGGCGTCCCGGCAGTGCTCGCGACACTCGAGCGTGAGCGGCTGGACGCGCTCATCGTGATCGGGGGCGACGGGACCCTCGGCTCGGCGAGCCGCATCTCCGAGCTCGGTGTGCCGATCGTCGGCATCCCGAAGACGATCGACAACGACGTGTTCGGAACGAAACGCTGCATCGGCTTCGACACCGCCGTCGCCACCGCGGCTGACGCCATCGACCGCGTGCAGACGACAGGAGAGAGCCACGACCGGTTGATGGTCGTCGAGGTGATGGGACGATCGACGGGGTGGTTGGCGGTATGCGCCGGGATCTCCGCTGGCGCGGACGCCCTCTGCCTGCCCGAGGAGAAGACCGATCTCGACGAGCTCGCTGCGGCGATCCGGAGACGTCACGACGCGGGATCGTCCTCGTCGGTTGTCGTCGTGGCGGAAGGCGCGCAGCTCGTCGGCTCGAGGGGCAACTCCGAGGGCACGGCCGGATCGCGGGTCTCGACGGGGCTGGCCGAGCGCACCGGCTACGAGACCCGTCTCACCGTGCTCGGGCACATCCAGCGTGGTGGCCCGCCGTCGGCCGCCGACCGGCTGCTCGCCACGACCTGCGGAGTGGGCGCGATCAACGCGGTCCATGCCAGCCAGTTCGGCTCGTTGGTCTCTGTGGTCGACGACGCCATCAACCTCGTGCCGCTCGAGCTCGTGTCCGAGGCGCGCCGCCCCGTGCCCGAGTCGCTGCTCGATGTGGTCCGCAAGCTGACCGTGCGGTGAGCCTCGCCTGGATCGGCGCCGGCCCAGGCTCGGAGGCCTACTGCTCGTAGCCCTCGACGATCTCCGGAGGCCGCGTGCTCGTGCTCGAAGCGTCCTGATTGAACTCCCGGCGTGCCCGCCTTTGGCGCAGCAGGTCCCAAGCCTGGTCGAGAGCGACCTGGACCTCTCTCAAGCGCTGCTCCTGCTCGGCCGTGGCGCGTGACCCGATGTGGCCCTCCTCGAGCTCGCGCTCTTCGGCGACGAGCCTCGCGATGCGGGTGTGCAGGTCTTTGTCGTCCATCTAGTGCCTCCGTTGCCCGTGACGATGACGATGTCGGAATCCCATCACAACAACCTCAGTCGAGGACGCGCACGCACAAGATGGGCGGCAGGTAGGAGGCGACGAGTCGCCACGAGTCACCGCTGTCCATCGAGGCGAAGACGTGCCCGGACTTGGAGCCGAACACGAGCGGGTAGGGCGGTTCCGACCCGACGGAGAAGGCGTCGCGGAGAACGGTCAGATAAGCGTTGGTGCCCGGCAGGCCATCGGCCAGCGCCTCCCAGCTGAACCCGCCGTCTGTGGTGCGGTACACGCGGCAGCGGCCTTGCGACGTGCAGCGGTAGATGTCTGATTCGAGAGGCACCACGTAGGCGGTCTCGGGCTGGGCGGGGTGCGAGACGATCGGGAAGCCGAAGTCAGACGGCAAGCCGTTGGCATGGCCGACGTGGCCGACGGGCTCCCAGTGCTCACCGGCATCGCCTGTCCTGTAGACACCGGAATGGGTCTGGGCCCACAAGACGTCGGGATTGAGGGCGTCCACGGCGAGCTTGTGCACGCACCAGGCGACTCCGGGCGACGGGTCGGGCAGAGCTCGGGCCTCGATTCCCTCGTTGCACGCCGCCCAGTTGTCCCCCCCGTCGTCGGAGCGATAGACCCCCGCCGAGGAGATCGCTACGACGACACGCGCCGGGCGCTGCGGATGGGTGATGACGCTGTGCAGAGCGAGCCCACAACGGCCGGGCTCCCAAGTTGGCCGGTCGGGATGCCCGAAGAGCCCTCGAACGAGCTCGAAGGTGTCACCGCGGTCGTCGGAGCGCATCAGTACGGCCGGGTCCAGGCCTGCCCAGATCGTGCCCTCGGCACCTGGCCTACGGTCGACGTGAAGCTGCCACACCGCGACCGGTTCGGCTCCCCCGTCTGCGGGCAGGGTCGCCGGAATTGCGCCGAGCTCGTTCCAGCTGAGCCCCCCGTCGTCGCTCCCTCGCACTGTCGGCTCCGACCTGGTGCCGGTTGATGCTGCAAGGAGACGGCCGGGTAGCTGCGCAAAGGCACCGACGGCGTCGCCGGCCAGGAAGGGCCCGTCGAGCGCGCTGTCGCTGACGAAGAAAAGTCCCTTGGTGGTGCCGACTGCCAGGGCGAGATGGTCGACGGCTCTTGCATGGAACTTCGAAGCAGTCACAAAAGTCACGGGGAGAGTATGTACCGCGTGAGCTGGCTCGCGTTGGATTGACCCGAGAGGTTGCTCGACAGGCTTTAGGTTTGGGGTATGGATTCTCCCGTCGAGGGGACCGTCGTGATGGGTGACCGGCGCGGCCGCAAGCTCGGTTTCCCCACGGCGAATGTGAGGATCGGTGCCGACGTCGATCTTCCCGACGGGGTCTACGCAGGAGCCGTCGAGCTCGAGGACGGGACCAGGCACACAGCCGCGGTCTCGGTGGGTCGCCGCCCGCAGTACTACGAGGCTGGCGAGCGGCTCGTCGAGGCTTACCTACTCGATTTCGACCGCGACCTTTACGGCCAGAAGATCCGCGTCGAGATCGGCCCACTCCTGCGCGGCCAGCGCGTCTATGCGAGCGAGGCCGAGTTGACCGCGCAGATAGCGAGCGATGTGGAGGCCGTCCGGGCCCTCGAGCGCCGAGGCTGAGCTCGACCGCCGAGGCCGAGCTCGACCGAGGAGACCGGCACTGGCACTCTCACTGACAGAACTTGCACTGGAGGCGGTAAGGTCTTAGTGCGACCTGTCCAGCCACCTTGCCGGTGAGTGCGAACCGACAGGTACGCTTGCCCAGGCGGCTGCGATCGAGAGGTCAGGGCACCGGTCTGCCGGCAGTGCCGGGGAAGGTCGAGCACCGCATCACGAGGAGGAGCGCTCGGGCAGATGAATTGGGACTCCGGTGGGATCGGCGAGGACGCCGTGGGCAAGATCGGACGCGTTTCCGTTCCTATTTCTCAGGGCGTCGCCGGTGAGGTGATCATCCAAATCCGCGGGGGATCGGAGGCCTACACGGCGTACACTGAGAGCGAGGAGCCGCTCACGGTGAACACGCGTGTCGTCGTCGTGGAGCAGCTGTCGTCGCGGACGCTGCTTGTGACTAGCTGCTGATCCGTCGAGAGAAAGAGGGCGGATGTTCTTCTACAAGATCCCAGCGCCGAACGAGGCCATGGTGGTCAGCGGGTCCAAGCGCGGCAGCGACGGTAGCCAGTTCCGCATCGTGACGGGCAGGGGAGCCTTCGTTCTGCCTTGGAAGAACAAGGCCCGTTGGCTCTCGCTCGACCTCAGGGAAGCGCTCATCTCCGAGAGCTGTGTGACCAAGCTGCGCATCCCGCTCACTGTCGAGGCAGTGGCGGTCTTCAAGGTCGGAGACGACAACGCTTCGATCGCCAACGCGGCGCGTCGTTTCCTCGACCAGCAACAGGGGATGGAGAAGCTCACCTCCCAGGTGCTCGCGGGGCACCTCCGCTCGATCGTGGGCGGCCTGACGGTCGAGGAGATCATCGGTGACCGCAACCGGGTGGCCCAAGAGGTCAAGGCTGCCTCGACCGACGAGATGGAGAAGCTGGGGCTCGTCATCGACGCCTTCCAGATCCAAGAGATCAAGGACTCCACCGGTTACATCAACAATCTCGCGGCTCCGCACGCGGCGGCAGTCGCCCGAGACGCGCGCATCGCTGCCGCGCAAGCCGACCAAGCGGCCACGGAGAAGGAGCAGGAGGCGAACGCCCTGAAAGCCGGCTTCGTGCGTGAGGCCGAGATCAAGCAGGCGGGCTATCGGGCCGAGATCGAGCAGGCCCAGGCCGCTGCGAACCAGGCCGGCCCGCTGGCACAGGCCAAGGCGAGCCAACAGGTGACACAGGAGCAGACGCGCCTCGCTGCCCTGCAGGCGGAAAAGCGCGAGAAAGACCTCATCGCCGAGGTCGAGAAGCCTGCCGACGCCGATGCCTACCGCACGATCCGCCTCGCCGAGGCCGACAGGGACGCCATCAAGGCGAGAGCCGAGGCGCTCGCCGGCGGCAACCAGAGCCTCATCGCCGCCAACAGGATCGTCGAGCAGCTTCCGGCCCTGGTCGAGGCCGCGGCCAAGGGGCTTGCCGGGGCGAACATAGTCCTCGTCAACGGCACCGAGGGCGTGACGGACCTGATCACCAATCTCGTCACTCAGGGATACTCGATCTACGAGGCGGTCAAGGGGGGTGTCCCCCAGACGTCGACGAAACTGTTCGAGCCGCCTGCCGGCAACGGCGCCTTGCCGGTGGTGACAGGCGATCAGAACCCTGCCGAGACGTAAGTGTTCGAGCGGTTCACCGATCGGGCGCGGAGGGTACTGGTCCTAGCCCAGGAGGAGGCCCGCCTCTTGAACCACGGCTTCATCGGGACCGAGCACCTCCTGCTCGGGCTGATCCACGAGGGCGACGGGATCGCGGCTCAAGCGCTCGAGTCGCTCGGGATCTCCCTCGAGGCGGTGCGGGACAGGGTCGAGGAGAAGATAGGGCCGTCTGGTTCGGATTTGACCGGGTCGCCGCCGTTCACGCCCCGCGCCAAGAAGGTGCTCGAGCTGTCTCTCCGCGAGGCGCTCCAGCTCGGCCACAACCACATCGGCACCGAGCACATTCTCCTCGGGCTCGTCCGGGAGGGAGAGGGCGTCGCCGCCCAGGTCCTCGTCGGCCTCGGTGCCGACCTGCTCCGGGTCCGCGTGACTGTCATGGAGCTGCTTGCGGACTATCCGAGCTCTCACGGCGAGGCGAGGGGGAGCCTTGCTCAGCTTCAACGGCAGCGGGCCAGGCCGGGGGCGGTGCCGGTCGGAAAGGAATGGTCAGCCCAGGTGACGCGAGCCGGGCGGCGACCCGAGGACTACGCGGAAGCCTACGCGGAGCTCGCGGAGCTGATCGACACCTTCGGCTTTGACCTCGAGGAAATGGACGGCAAGGAGATCACCTGCATCTCGGTCCAGACGACCGAGGGCCCCGGCTTCACGGTGAGCCTGCGTCACCGGATGGAGGACGGACCGCCGGAGATGGCGCCGGCTACCTGACTCCCGGGCTCTCGAGTGGGCGAGCGGTGATCTCGACCGGCGCTCCGAAGGCGGCTCGGTGGCTCGCCCGGCGCAGGGCGGCCAGTACCGGGCGACCGGCGACGAGGATGAGGCCGGCGTTCAGCGCGGCACGGGGCAGGTCGAAGCCGAGCGACGTCGCGACGTGGAACAGGAGGAAACGGACCAGGTTGTGCGCCAGCGAGGCCCCGGGTTGGAACGACAGGCGCGACGAGCTGCCCGTGCCGAAGGGCCAGAACCACAGGTCCATCAGCAGGCCGTAGACGAGACAGGCAAGGGCCGCGTAGGCCGCCAGGACGGCGAGCTCGCGACGCCCTCGCAAATGGGGCAGGCAGCCGGCTCCATAGCCCATCCAGGCGGCCGCCATCATCTGGAACGGCAACCACGGGCCGACGCCACCGGTGACGAGCGCCGAGGCGAAAAGAGTCAGTGCTCCGAGAAGGAAGCCGAAGTGGCGACCGAGGACGTAGCCCGCCGGGAACAACAAGAAGAAGACCGGTTCGAACCCGGCCGCACCACCAGAGGGAAGCCGGAGCGCCGCCCCGCAAGCGCCCAGCACGCCGAGCATGGCAACGCCCTTGGCGTCCATGCCCCCGGAGCTGAACTCGCCGAGCACCGCGACGAGCAAGAGGGGGAGAAGGACCGCCACGATCCAGGGGGCGTCGCCGGCGTGGGCCTGGTTCATGCCGGCGTGCGCCGGGATGAAAAGCGGCCACAGGAACGAGGCGGCCCCGAGCACCGACGCCAGCGCGATGGCGAGACCCCCGAACCGGTCGAGACCGACGGGGAGCCCGGTGCGCGCGGTGCTCACCGTGCCGTCTCGTTTCTCGGTGCCGGCTCCGACGCCGGCGCGGCGAGAGCCGACGCCACCTCCTCGACGGTGAGCCACTCGGCCGGGGCGAGGATGCGGGCGACCTGGGAGGCAAGGCCGGCCGAATGGCAAACAACGGAGCGGGACGGACCGTCGGTGATCACCTCGCCGTCCGCGAGTACGACGACTCGATCTGCGACCTCGGCCACCAGCTCCACGTCGTGGGTGGCGACGACGACGCAGTGGCCACGCGCCGCCAGCTGGCGGAGCTGGAGGGACAAGCGCTCCTTGGCGCCGTAGTCGAGACCGCGCGTCGGCTCGTCCAGCAACAACAGCGGCGGCTCGGGTGCCAGCACGAGCGCCAGTGCCAGCGCGAGCCGCTGACCCTCGGAGAGGTCCTTCGGATGGGCGCTGTCCGGGAGGCCCCTCACGAGCGACTCGAGGACCGCACGTGTCGTCCCCTCGGCGAGTCCGCCGTCCCGGTCGCCGTCGCGGCACTCTGCCGCCACGGTCTCGGCGCAAAGGAGGGCGCCGGGGTCCTGGGGGACGAGACCGACGAGCCGGATCGCCTCCGGTGCGCTGAGCGTGGCGGGGGCGCGGCCGAGGACCTCCACCGAGCCCCGCTGGGCCTGGCGGAGCCCGACGAGGTGGTTGAGGAGCGTTGACTTGCCGGAGCCGTTTCGTCCCATGAGGGCCACGACCTCGCCTTGGTGGAGATCGAGGCTGACCTCCGCGAGGGCAGGGATCGGGCCGTAGGAGGCGCTCAGAGCTTTCACCTTGGCCACGCGGTCACCTCGAGGCGCGGCGACGACAGGGCGCCGGACAGCCTCCAGGCGCCGGCGCAGCTCCGGTGCCAGGCGGCGGGCGTCCCGGACCGAGAGCGGGACAGGTGACCATCCGGCGACACGGGCGAGACGGACGACCGGTGGCGCCAGGTCTGAGGTGGCGAAGATCTCTGCCGGCACGCCACTTCGCACCTCGCCCGGGGCGGCACCGAGGGCGACCACGACGTCGGCGAACTGCACGATGCGCTCGAGGCGGTGCTCGGCGACGAGGATGGTGGTGCCCTGGTCGTGGACCAGGCGCGCCAGGGAGGCCAGCACCTCCTCAGCCGAGACGGGATCGAGCGATGACGTCGGCTCGTCGAGCACGAGCGCTCGGGGCGAGGCGGTGAAAGCGGCACCGATGGCGACACGCTGACGCTGGCCGCCGGAAAGGGTCGTGATGGCCCGCTGGCGCAGCGGGTGCAGGTTCAAGGTGTCCAGCACGTCTTCGACACGCCGGCGCATCGTCGCCGCGTCGACGCCCAGGTTCTCCATGGCATAGGCGAGCTCGTCCTCGACCGTGTCCGCGACGAAGGTGGCGTCGGCATCCTGGCCCACATAACCGACGGCGTCGGCGAGTTCACGAGGGCGGTACCTCTCGGTGCTGCGCCCGTCGACGCTGACCGTGCCGTTGAGGCGGCCGCCGGAAAAGTGCGGGACGAGGCCGTTCACACAGCGCAGCAGCGTCGACTTCCCAGCGCCGGTGGCGCCCATGACGAGGGCGAAATGACCTTCTTCGATCGTCAGGCTGACGTTGTCGAGCACGGGTGCCGGGGCATCGGGATAAGTGACCGTGACTCGGTCGAAGCTGATCACGCCGCGGCCTCCTGCAGCTGGGCGCGCACCGGTGCGGGTGCCGGTGCGACGGCCGACGGCAAGGTGGCGATGAGGATGCCGGCCAGCGCGGCGAGGGGGACGGCGGGCAGCCCGAGGGGGTAGAGCGGCTGGGTGAGCGAGCTCGGGTCGCTGCCGCCGGCTGCCACGACAGCGCCAGCCGCGACCAGCCCGCTAGCGACGACGAGCCACTCGGCCGCGCGCCAGCGGTCGGGCCGGTAGCGGCTGCGCGGGCCGCGGGACGCGCCTGCCATCCCACCGATGACCAGGGCGCCACCGAGGAGGATGACGGCCAGGCCGATTCCCGACGCCGAGCCGGAGTCGAGCACCTCGAACAGGCCGACGCCGAGCCCGACGAGGCCCGCGAGGGTCGCTGCCGCGGTGAGACGGCGCCGCTTCGGAGAGCTGGAGCGACGACCGAAGCCGCGGGCGTCCATGGACGCCGCCAACGCGACCGAGCGCTCGAGGGCACCATCGAGGACCGGGACAGCCAGGCCGCGCCATCCTCTCAAGCCTGTCGTCGCTCTGCCCCTCAGGCGGCGGGCGTCTCGGACCCGGGCGATCGAGAGCACGACCTGTGGTGTGAACGAGATCGCCACGGTCACAGCCACCGCCACCTCGTAAAGACCGGCCGGCACGCATCGCAAGAGCCGGAAAGAGCTCGCCAGGGAGTTGGCTGCACCGAAGCACGCCAGGATCACGGCGATCTGCAGTCCCTGGCAGAACGCCCCGATGGCGGCCTGGGCGGTTACCGGGCCGCCGATGGTCACACCGGCGGCCCAGTGGGGGAGCGGGACGGAGGGAAGGGTGAACCACGTGTCCCCGGGGACCCGGTCACCGAAGAGGACTTGGACGGCGACCCGGATGGCGATCACGAAAAGGCCGAGCCGCAACAGGGCACCGAAAGACCTGGCCCAAGGACTGTTTCCTCGCCTCGTGGACACGACCCAGGCGACGACCGCCAAGATGAGGCCGAGCAGGAGCAGGTTCGTCGTGCGGCTGGCGGCGACCGCCAGCGTCCCCGCCCAGCACCACCAGGCGATCGGGTGCAACGGCTGCAGGCGGCTGCGGAGCATTTTAGTTGGCGTGACTACTCTTGCGACGAGAGCGGCCGTAGGCCCCGGCGCCGATCAGGAGGATGAGGGCGACACAGAGGATGGACAGGCCCTTTCTCGTTGCGCTCTTGCTGTTGGAGGACTGGCGGACCGGACCGGCCGCGTCGGCGGCAAGAGTGTTGCTCCCCTCGCCGCCGGCGCTGGGATTCGACCGAGACGAGGAGGAAGACTTGCCGGTCGTCGCCGGTGGGCGCGTCGTGGTCGCCGCTGTTCCCGTCGTTGTTGCAGGCGTTTCCAGCTCCGCCGCCCTCGAGGGAGCTCGCGGCGGTGGATCGGCGGGAGTGGCGCTCCCGTCCGGCTCGAAACGCCACCCTTCGACGTCTCCCTTGGAGAGGGTCCATTCCCCGGGTCCGCCGCTCGCGTACTGCCAGCGCTTGCCGCCGCCGTGCCAGTAGGCCCAGTAGGCGTAGTGGTTCCCCGACTCGGTCCCGCACCCGCTCGGCGGGTAACCGTCGATGGCACAGAGCAGGCCGGAGCCGGACGCGTCGTATCGGGGGACTGCGTACCCGAGCAGCGATGCCTGGGCTTGCAGGACATCGGCGCCCGTGTCGCCGGGTCTGGTCACGACGCAGGTGACGAGCACCCTGCCATCGCGCCCGCCGAAGTCGACGACAATCGCGACAACGATATGACCCTTGGCGACATGGGCCGGGGCCGCGCATCTCTGCGGGGAGCTCTCGTCCACTAACCGTGCGCTCGGCGCCGCAGGTGCCGCAGGTGCCGCACGAGCCGCAGGCCGCGGCGCCGCGGCGGCCGCTGACAGCGGTGCTGCTGTCACAGCCAGGCTGATCGTCGCGGCGAGGAGCGCACTTGCGAGTGCTGCGGCGGCCGCGGCTGATCTCGGGTCAGGCGGCACCACAGCTGAGCCGGGGCTCAGCGACAGACAGCTTGCGGGGAGAAACGGGCAATGCCACGCCAGCAGCTGCCGGGACTGCCTGCAGAGTGGCCAACTGGCTGGGGCTTCCGAAGTAGGAGAACTCGCCGCGCTCGCTCAGCGGCGCCTTGCAGCCGTACTGGAACCGCTCGAGGGCCTGTTGGGGCGTGGCGCCCTTGCGCAGGAACTGCTTTTCGTCAATGGCGCGCAGTGCGATCAGGGCCTGGATGACATAGGCCGTCGAGTCAGGATCGCCCTGCTGGCCGTCACCGGAGACGCCGTAGACGCCGAAGGACCCGTTGGTCTCCTGCGAGTTCTTGAGGAAACCCACCGCGCTGTGGGGGAACCGCCCGCCCACGGCAGCGACCGCCATGACGGCCAGCGCAGTCGTGTTCGTGTCGGGACTGGCGAAGTCCTTCGGGTTCGGCGGGACGCAGGCGCTGGTCGTCGTGACCCGGCCGTACTCCCAACCCCCGTCGTCACACTGCAAGCTGGCCAGGTAGGCCTCGCCGAGGCGCGTCTGTCTTCCGAGGTCCTTCGCCGCCGCCAATGCCAGCAGGGCGAGAGACTCATAGAAGGCGTTGAGCGAGGTCCCGGTGCCGAAGGCTCCAGCCGATGGCCCGCTCAGTTGCTCGGTCTTCTCGAGCCTGGCGACGAGGTCGTCCGACTTGGCCTGGCCACCGAAGTGGACCGGGTTGGCGCCCGCCGCGACGGCTGCGAGAATGACAAGCCCGAGCCTTCCTGGGTTGTCCACGCCGCCCAAAGAAACGTAGGAGGCGAAGTTGTGCTCGAGCCAGTTGGTGGCTGCCTTCACCTGGTTGGCACCTTTGCGCGCCGCGACCAGGGCCAAGATGGCATTCGCCGTGTCACCGACACTGGCCAGGTGCGACTCGGCGTCGACGAGCGCTCCGCTCGCGCTCATGTCGCGAGCGATCCAGCCTGCCCCGGCGGCAGCGGCGGTCACAGTGGCCGTGCTTCTTGCCGGGGACCCAGGCCCGGCGGTAGCCGCCGAGGCGACCGGCACGATGGCTCCGAGCCCGAGCAAAGATGCCACGAGGCAGGCTCGAGCCGCCTGGCGAACGGAGGTTGGCATGAAGGTCCTCTCCCGGCTACTGGATCCCGGAGAGGGCTGAGACACCGCTGCCGTACCGGTTCCCAGTCCCCGTGTTCCTCGACGGTTAATAGGATCACCACCAGCAGGTTTCCCGGCTTGCGAGGACGTACCTCGCCTACGGTTGCGGGCCAGCGCCGGACTTCACCGGACTTCCCCTACCTGGCAGCGAGACGGCCGGAGCCGCCGAGACGAAGGGTAGCAGAGCCATCCCTCGGCACACTCGTCGTGCGAAGGGCGCCGCGGGGAGCTGGTGCTCAGGGCGGGACGCTCCAGGCTCATTGAGAATCCGGCGAGCGCCGAGCGCGGCAATGTCGCTACTGGTCAGGGCCGAACGGGCGCGGGGAACCACCTCTGGGCGCGTAGCCCACCCATCCTCCCCCGCGCATTATCCGGGCCACGTTTACCGGGCCCCACGGCGGTCGGCCAGCTAGCATTGCGCCCGCATCGGGTTCCTCGTCTCCCCCAAAGAGCGAGCGCGATAGGACCACGTGGTCTTCGGCCAGCCCGGTGGCTGCCTCGATGAGCGCAGCGCCGTCGACGCGGAGGGGTCCAGCTTCCTGGATCGCGGCTGTGGCCATAACGGCGCGCCGGACGACCTCTCGGATGTAGGTCGCGGTCCGTCCCTCTGTCGCTTCCACCGCGCCGGCCAGCTCCTCGTCCGACATGTCCCCAAGAGCCACCTCGCCTCCGTAGAGGCGAAAGAGGCGGGCTCGCCCGACGGAGTCTGGGGGCCCTATCTCGACCGCGGCGTCGACGCGTCCGGGACGTTCGGCCAGCGCGCGCTCCAAGATGTCGACCCGGTTGGTGGTCAGCAAGAAGGTCACGTCGACATCGTCATCGAGCCCGTCGATCTGATTCAGGACCTCGAAGAGAAGTGGGCTCGTTCCGAGTGGCCCGAACGAGCGATCCGGGGCGATGAGATCTATGTCCTCCAGGATCACGATCGACGGTTGCAGTAACCGCGCCAGGCCGCACACCTGAGCAACGAGCGCGAGCGCCTGACCAGAGAGGACGAATGCCGTGACGTCGCGCTGTCGGGAGAGAAGGTAACGAACGGTGTGCGTCTTTCCTGTTCCGGGTGGCCCGTAAAGGAGGACTCCGCGCTTTAGGTGTTGGCCGGCAGCCTTCAATCGGATGCTCTCGGCCGCGATGCCGATGACGTGACGCTCGATTCGCTCCAGGGTCACCTCGGGGAGCACGAGCTGCTCGCGCTCGAGGTGTGGCCGATGCATGAATCGCAGATCGCCGTACTGATGTCCCTCGCCCGGGCCAATGGTGAGAACCTGACCCCGAAGCACGCTGAACTCGACCGCCAGACCTCGCAGCTCGGCGAGGATGGCTCGCCCGAAGTCGGGCTCCGGCGCGATCACCTCGATCATCGCCTCTTGCATGGGACCGTGCGGACTCGCTCCCCTTAGCAGCGCGGCCGCTCGCTGTGGACCCTCCCCCATGAGAAAGATGCCGAAGCGGACGCAGCTTCGCGTCGAGTCAGGTGAGTCCGGCATGTCAACGTAGTCCACCGAGCCGACCCTGGCGCCTGTCCCCTCAGCGACAAGATCGCTCAGCGACTCAAAGTGGCGATGCGCCCCGGAAACACCGATCACCTCGATCGATCTGTCGGCGATCTCGGTCGCCCAGCGGTCAAGCGCAACCTGCACGTCCACGAGCTGGTAGGCGGGGACCTCCTGCGCTAGGACCGAGAGGTCACCAGGCGACGCACCGAGGTGCGCGGCGAGACGTTGAGCGAGCTCGGAGACTCCCCGTTCTGCGAGGGTGTGCACCTCGTCGGCGAGCGTGGAGAATGCTTGCGCGAACCTCCTCAGCTCGTCGGAGGGAATCCCAAGTCCTCCTGATACATCGGTTTCGTCGCGGTTAGCCACGTCGTGAGCGTACGCGACAAGCTCGCGGCCGTCGGGCAGGAGACTGTATCCAGACCCCCCGGGCACGGGTCAACCGGGTCGGGTGACGATCACGAGCTGCCGTCGTAGGTGATCACGTTGCCGTCGGTGGTGGTGCGCCCCCCGGGACTCGAACCCGGAACCTGCGGATTAAGAGTCCGTTGCTCTGCCAAATTGAGCTAGAGGCGCGTTCGGCCGGTCAGCCTAGCCGGTCTTCAGGCCAGACGCCGCTTGAAAGAGGGTGACCGAGGGGACTTGAACCCCCGACCTCCAGGGCCACAACCTGGCGCTCTAACCAACTGAGCTACGGCCACCACGCCCGTGAGGCACTCCGCCTCTCGGTGCCCCTCAAGCATGGCACAGCGGGTGCGGTCAGCCGAAGTCGTCGCCGGCCACGCTCACCGCTAGTCGACCTCGCAGACGCAGAACTCGTTGCCCTCGGGATCGGCCATGACCTGCCACCAGCCCCCTTCGCTCCCGGTCATGGGGTTCCCCACTCGCTTGGCGCCTAGCGACACGAGCCGTTCGATCGTTCTCTCGGGCTCGCCGGTCATGAGGTCGAGATGCATCCTGTTCTTCACGGTCTTGGTTTCCGGGACTCGCTGCAGGTAGACGACGGGCATGCCCGGCTCCGGTGGCACGAGGTCGAGATAGGTTCCGGCCTGGTCCATGTCGCCGATGGTGTACCCGAGCGCCTCTGCCCAGAACGGCGCGAGCAGCTCCGGTGTCACACTGTCGATCCCGATCTCGATTCGGACAGCCACGACCGGCCTCCTTTCTTCGGCGAGCGGGTTGCCAAGGCGCCGCGTTCCGTCGAGGCAGGGCTGCCGGCCTTCCACCGGCACAGGTTCAGAGATCACATACGCTTGCAGGAGTCACCGGTCCCACACAAGGCCCCCGTAGCTCAGCGGAATAGAGCAGCTGCCTTCTAAGCAGACGGTCGGAGGTTCGAGTCCTCCCGGGGGCGCCACCAGGGCGAGGAGTTCTAATTGTAGGCGGCATCGACGAGGGCGACATCGACAGGATCGAGCGTGGCTCGATCTTCCCGAACGAGAAGACGCTTCTTCACCTCGCCGAGGCCCTTGGCGCGGAATGGTGACTGGTCGACAAGCCGACCGCCAGAATCCGGCTCTACGGTCGGTGTCGAGCGACGGAAAGTCCTCGTGAGTGACTATGCTCCGCGAACACGGCGCGATCGTAAGTGCCGGAAGGCTCGAACGTCCGCGCCAACCGCCGCCGCCGGCCTGGCACCCTGTGCATCACGTGTGATGCCCGGACGCCCCCTGTTGTGACGCCGATGCAAGCCGTTAGCGCATGTCCTAGACGTGCCCCGAGGTCGATCCTGCCGCTCACCTCCCTCGTGCCTCAGACGTGCCTCACACATAGGCTAACAATGACGCCGGAGGAGGTGAGGTAGGTGCCGGGGCCGCGATCAATAACCAGCGAGCCGAGCTGTCAGGTCCTGGCGATTCGCGACGAGAGCTACGCCGAGCTGGTGCGGCAGTGGATGTGCCGCGCCAAGGACGCCGCCGCCCGCCACGTCCACGGCGTCAGCGGGCACGTCCTCGACGCGGTCCAGGGGGTATCGGCCTGCAGCGGTACTTCCTGTCGGAGGAGTTCATCGAGGACGTCGTCTGCCGCACGCTCCACCACCTTATTTCCGACGACAAACCGGACGGCACATCGGACCCCGCACGACGACACAGCGCAATGATCCGACGACAGATGGAAACGATATGACCATGGCTTGGAACGTGCCAGGCCTGCCCTTCACGCTCTCGCCGTCCCCCGAGTCGGCGTGGACGATCGCCGAGGCGCCCGCCACGGTGACGGCCTCGGCGGCCCCTCACAGCGACATCTTCATCGACCCGGGAGCAGACACCCAGCTCAACGCCGAGTCGATGCTCAACGGGGCGACCCTTCTCGGCGTCCCCCCAGACGGTGACTTCCAGTTCAGCGTCCGCGTCAGCGTGGAGTTCGTCTCGACCTATGACGCAGGGGTGCTGCTCTTGTGGATCGACGATCGCCACTGGGGCAAGCTCTGCTTCGAGTTCTCCCCCGACGGCGAGCCGATGATCGTCTCGGTGGTCACCCGCGGCGTCTCCGATGACGCCAACGCCTTCGTCGTCGACGGCCGGACCGTATACCTGCGAGTCTCCCGGATCGACCACGCCTTCGCCTACCACGCCTCCCTCGACGGGAAGACCTGGCGGATGATCCGCTTCTTCACCATCGACGGCACGTCCAGGTCCGACGCGATCGGCTTCGAGGCGCAGTCGCCGACCGGCGACGGGTGCGTCGTCACCTTCGACGACATCCGCTTCACGCGCGAGCGTCTGGGCGATCTGCGCGACGGCTCGTGAGCAGAGCCCGGGAACTAAGCCAGAGGTTGTGTGTGTACCGTCGCCACGAGGCCGTCAGGAGGAGGTTCGAGTGGTTCGCTGCCGGGCTAACGCACCAGCGATCCGAAGTCGGCACCCTCTACCGCGCCACAAACGAGATTCATCCAACACGCGCAAGCCACACGCGCAAGCCACACCATTGCACCGCACCCCAACCACCGATGCATCAGTGCCAATCGCCAAGTCCAGTCTCAATTACCCCCGCCGGCTCCGGCCCCTACGCCCCCACGAACGTGCGCCGGTAACAGCCGGTCGAGTGCGGACGATCTCGATCCCCTCGGCATTTAAGACCTCGTCGAAGCACGCTCCGAAGCGCTTGTCGCGGTCGTGAGCGAGGAAGCGGATCGGTTTCGCGAGCTTGGACGGCGAGGAACTCCTTCCAGGTCGGTCCACTGCGCGGAGCTGTTCCGAGACCGTGGCTTCTAAGGACCCAGCGGATCGAGCTCGCCGAGATGCGGACCCTAGCTCGCGAAGCTCGCCGTGAATACGAACAAATCCAGCGGCGGTTCTCCCGGCCGAGGCGGATAATGAGCTCGATGAGCTCCTCGTTGAGCGGGGGACGTCCAGGACCTTGCCAGGCTCGCCAACGTTTCCACTTGCGACGCGAGAACTCCCGATATCAGCTAGGCAGAGCCCCGGGCGTGACGAGAAAACAACCCCAGCGCCACCCTGGAACTACTCGGCTGAGCACAGCGAGTGGGTCGGTAACGAACGCGACCATGGAGCTGCCGCTTGCGCACGCGGACCTCGTGGCGAAGCACCGTCAGCTCGATGTCCTTGTCCAAAGCTGTCCGTCGGCTCAAGATCCCAGCAGGCCAAGGATCCGGCACGTGAGAAGTAGCACAGGCGGAGGGCCATAACTGATGATGGTTGACGGCGGTGAAGAAGGCCAGCTCAAGGCCCGATCGACGTTTTGGCGCCTACACCAACGTAGTGACCTCGTGATACTCACGTTCCGTCCGGGTGAGCTCGCTGGCCTTGCTGTACGCGATTTGGAGGGCGAGCCCCGTCGATCACTGAGCGGGGCTGGCCGCAACCTTACGCGGAGCCTCGCTGTACCAGCTGCGATGGGAGCACGATGTGGCTCGGTTCGGACGAACGGCCCGAGATCAGGTCGTGGAGCAGTTGGACTGCTGCCTCGGCTGTCTCC
>JBKQMT010000079.1:0-11266 GCA_052146595.1 Acidimicrobiales bacterium | reverse complement strand
TCCACCGAGTCAGAGTTGGGTGAGGGGTGGTGGAAGTGAAGACATACACGGTGACTACTGAACGATCGGGCAGTTGGTGGGCATTCTCGGTTCCGGAGATCCCCGGTGCCCACGGACAAGCCAGGCGGCTCGAACAGGTCAGAGACGAAGCGCGAGACGTCATCTCGATGATGCTCGACGCCGAGCCCGACTCATTCGACATTTCGCTGTCCGTAAGACTTGATCCTCGGATCGAGCACGCGCTCGACGAGGCGAAGGCGGCCCGCCAGGAACTTGATAGCTACCAGCGAGTGGCCCAGGAAAAGCTGCGCCTCGCCGCCGAGCAGATCAAAGAGATTGGTGGACTTAGCTTCCGCGACATCGGCAGCTTGCTTGACGTGTCATTCCAGCGCATCTCTCAGATCCTCAGCGACCAGCGGAAAGTCTCCTAACCGAGCACAATCGGTCTGACGACCCGAGTCGAGGCGTCCAATCTCCCGGATGCGGGACGCCGATCGCGAGAAACTGACCGCTAGACGAGTCCGGTCGCCCGCGGTTGAGCGTTCCGGATGCCGAGCACTATCGAGCCAGGCAGTGATCTCGGCCGGGTCAAAGCGGACCAGCCACCCGACCTTCAGGTAGGGTACGCGTCGCTCGGCAACGAGCCGGCGAATGTGGCGGATGCTCACCCCGAGCCGCTCGGCGAGCTGGTCGATGGTGAGGAGCTGGGGCAGGGATTCGGAACTGGGCATCGGTCCAGCGCCGGCGATGAGCTCACTTGGGCACGGGCCCATCGGATCGTTGACTGCCCGGCAGTGGCGATCGGCTGTACCTGGCAGCCGGCCAGCTGTCACCCTCGCGCAAGCTGGACGCTCTCGGCGGAGCTGTGCTGGACGGCTCGGCACAGGAAGCCCAGGGATTCGGTGAGCGAGCGGCACAGTGCTGTGGACGCTGCCGCAAGCTCGCTCAAGCGCATACTGGCCGTCCGCTGTTCGGCGGGGGTCCTGCTGCGCTCGACCTGGTGGATCAAATAGGTGGGGGTCATTTCTGTTCCTTTGGGTCGTGGCGTGGCTTCCAGGGACAAGGTAAAGAAGGTCTGTTTTCGCGGTGTTGTCGCCAGGGCCATGCGAGAATGGGAACCGTGGTTGCCACCGCTGAGCGGGGCAAGAACCCGCCAGAGTCGCAGGTCGTAACCGTCAGGCTGCTCGGCCCGTTCACGATCACCGTCTCCGGCCGCGTCGCCGGTCCCTGGTCACGGCCCACAGCCAAGCGCCTTTGCGAGCTCGTCTTCCTGAGCCGTGGGCGGCGGGTCAGCCGCGACTTCGCGTGCGAGGAGCTGTTCCCCGGCCTCGGCGCCCACGCCGCCTTGAGGGCGCTCTCCGGCGCGCTATCGCGGGCCCGGAGCGTCCTCTCCGAGCTCGGCGAGCCGGCGGCCGGCCTGCTCCAAGCCGACCTGGGCCATGTCTGGGCCTCACCTGAGGCTGCGGTCGAGGTCGACCTCGAAGCCCACGAGGAGAAGCTCAGGGCCGCGCTGGCCATGGGCCCGGGACAGGGCCGCGACGAGCTTCTCGTGACCGCTTTGGCCGACGAGGAGGACCTGCTTGCTGACGAGCCCTACGCCGAGTGGGCGCTGCGGTCGCGCGAACGCCTGGAGGCCCTTCGCCAAGAGGCGCGCCTCGCCTTGGCACGCGACCGCTCCAGGGGAGCAGGCCGCGCCCGCCCCGAGGCGGTGGTGGAGGCATGGGAGTCCTGCTTGAAAAACGACCCGGCTTGCGAGGAGGCGGCCGCTGCACTGATGCGGGCCTATTCCGCCCAGGGACTGCGCCACCTAGTGGTGCGCACCTACGAGCGCTGCCGCGCCGCCTTGGAAGAGCTGGGCCTCAGGATCTCCCCGGCGCTGGACGAGGTCCACGTCGCAGCGACCTTCGAGCCCGCTGCGCCTCGGGCGTCCGGCGCGCCCTTCCACGTACCTGCCCCGGGCCCGGCGCGCCTAAGGCAGGAGCGCAAGGTCGTGAGCGTGCTCTTCGCCGAAGTGGCGGGCCCGGCGGCACTTACCAACAAGCTCGACCCGGAGGACCTCTGCGAGGTCGTCAGCGGAGCCCTGGCAGGTGTGATCGCCGAGGTGGAAGGCCTCGGCGGGACGGTGACCTCGGTCTCCGGCGGTGGCCTGGCGGCGCTCTTCGGTGCTCCCGAGGCGCACGAGGACGACCCCGAACGGGCCGTCCGGGCAGCTTTCCGGGCACTGTCGGCGCAGGCCTCTGCTTCGGGCGACGGCTCGCCGGCGGTGCGCATCGGCATCGAGACAGGCCTGGCTGTGGTCGGCCCCATCGGGGGAGGGGCCAAGGTCGAGTACGGGGCGGTGGGAGAGGTGGTGGGCATGGCCGCCTTGTTGCAGTCGGTGGCCAGGGAGGGCTCGGTCCTGGTGGGTCCGGCGACGCGCGCCGCTACGGAGGGTCTCTTCGATTGGGGGGCAACAGAAGATGTGGCCCTTGGAGCCGACGCCAAGCCACTGGTGGCCTCTTACCTGGAGAGGCCGAAGGCCCGTGGGGTGGGCGGTCATGGCCACTTGGGCGGCCAGGCTCCCCTCGTGGGGCGAGCGGCCGAGCTGGCGGTGCTCGACAGCGCCCTGCGCGAGACGGTTGGGGGCCGGGGCTCGATCGTGGTCTTGGTGGCAGAGGCGGGGCTCGGCAAGACACGCCTAATCCAGGAGTGCCGCAAGCGCTTCATGGCCTGGGTGGGGGCTGGAACCGGCAGGCTTCCATTGTGGCTGGAGGGGCGCTGTGCCTCCTACGCCTCCTCCACTCCCTACGGCCTCTATCAGCAGCTCCTGGCCGCCTGGGTGGGCGTGGCCCCCGATCAGGACGAAGCGGTGGTGCGCCCTGCCTTAGAGAGGGCGCTCGGCGTGGTGATGGGCAACAAGGACCTGTGGCCCCTCTTGGCCCGCATGATGGGCTTGCCGGGTGGGGCAGGACTGGTGCGCCTCAGCCCCGAGGAGCTGCAGCGGGCAACCTTCGACGCGTTGGGATCTGTGGTATCGCACCTGGTCGCAATAGGCCCCACCGTGCTCGTTCTGGAGGATCTGCACTGGGCCGACCCCACCTCGCTGCGCCTCAGCACCGAGCTGGCCGCCCTGGCCCAAGACGGGCCTCTCCTGGTACTGGCCACCCGCCGGCCCGACCCTGGCGCAGAAGCCTCCAGCTTCGAGCGCTCCTTGGTCACGGGGCCCGTGCCCCTGCGCCGAGTCGAGCTCGGCCCCCTGCCGGAAGAGGCCGAGCAGGAGCTTGCTAGCTCCCTGGTGGGCATGGGCGCCTCCGAGGAGGTCCTGGACGCCGTGCGAGCAGGCGTGGAGGGCAACCCCCTCTTCTTGGAGGAGCGGCTCTCCTGGTTGGTCGAGAACGGGGCCCTGGTGCGCGAGCAGGGAACATGGCGCATGGCCGCGACGGTGGGGGCAGAGGTCCCCGAGGTGCTGGAGCGCCTCGTCCGCTCCCGGGTGGATCGGCTCAGCCCAGCCGGCCAGGAGGTCGCCCGCACGGCCTCTGTGCTTGGCTCCGAGTTCAACCTCGGCCTGCTCACAGCCGTCTGCGGGACGGAAGGGAACGTGACAGAAGAGTCCCTGGGGCCGGCCATCGCCGAGCTCTGCAACACGGGGCTCGTCCAAGAGGTGGGCAGGCTCCCCGAGCCCACTTACCGCTTCCGCCACGCCCTCATCCAGGAGGCCACCTACGTGGGGATGTTGCGCCCCGAGCGCCGCCGACTCCATGGCCGGGCCGCCTGGGCCCTCGAAGCCATGTCGGCGGGCCGGCTCGAACAGGTCGCCGCCCTACTTGGCCGCCATTTTGCCGCAGCCGGGGAGGCTGAGCACGCCGTCCACTACTTCGAGGTGGCGGGCGAGCATGCCACCCGGGCCTTCGCCAATGAAGAGGCCATCTCCGCGTTCCGCTCCGCTCTGGCGGTAGCAGACGAGGACTGCTCCGGCACTGAGGTGATGACCCAAGCCGCGGCAGGGGTGTGGGCCAAGCTCGCCGAGGTGCTCTGGCGCACCTGGCGTCTCGAGGAAGCCCGGGAGGCTTTCCAGGCGGCCATCCGCCTGGCCGGCCCCGGTGACGTCCTCCAAAGCGCCCATCTGCAGGCCCTCCTGGGGCGCCTGGAGATATACGAACGCCGCTACGACGCCGCCCTCGCCGCCCTCGACGCAGCCGAGGAGCTGCTGGGCGAGCAGCCCTGGGACAAAGGCGATGCATGGGCCGACCAGTGGCTCGAGGTCATGGTGGACGGCCGGGCTGAACTTCACCTCAACCGCAACGATCCGGAGCTAGCTTTGGCGGCCCTCACGGCCGCCCGCCCGGTGGTGGAAGTCCGGGGGACCCCAGCCCGCAGAATGTTTTTCTTCCGGACGCTTGCCTATCAGCGGGCCAGCCAGAACCGCTACCGCGTCGACGAGGAGGACATCGCCAACGCGCGCAGGGCCCTGGCGGCGGCAAACCAGGGCGATGACCAGAAAGACATCGGCTATGCCACCTATGCCGTTGGCCATTTCTTGCTGATGCACGCCGACCCGGAGGAGGCCCAGGAGTACCTGGAGAGGTCACTGGCCATGGCGGAGCGCATCGGGGAGGTCCTCTTGCGAGCGATGAGTCTGTGGGCGCTGACCGCGACGGCACTCTGCCGCCACGACGTGGAGGTCGTCCGCTCTCTCGCCCCGCAGGCCATGACGGCGGGCGAGGCCGCCGCGTCCCCCGGGTACGTGGGCTCGGCCAAGGCCTACCTCGCCTGGTTGGCGTGGCAGGACGGGCGCCCCCAGGACGTGGTCGCGCTGGCTAACGAGGCCCTGGAGCTACTGGAGACCACCCATTTCGCCGTTTCCTGGGTATGCCTTTGGCCCCTCATCGCCGTGCACCTGGGCGCCGGGGAGGTCGCCGAGGCCGTCGCAGCCGGCCGTCAAATGCTCGAGCCCACCCAGCAGCGGCTCACAGACGAGCTCGAGTCAATGCTGGGGTCGGCCTGCGCGGCCTGGGACCAAGAGGAGCCCGAGGTGGCCAGGGCCAAGATGGCCGAGGCGTTGCAGCTGGCGAAGGACCTCCACTGGCTCTGATTGCCTGGCGTTCAACACGCCAAGGATCGGCAGCGGGCAACACCACCAGGCGGCGTGACCGGTGTGGGAGCGGGCGCTGACCATCGCTGGTAGACCGCGCCGCGCGGTGACAAGTCCGCGTCGTCCTGCTCCGCCAGGGCCTTAAACAACTGGCCCGGAGACGCACGTCGGTGGCTGTCGCGCACAGATCGCCGTACCGGACACCGACCAGTTGACGTCGGTCGGTCGCGCCTGATCGACAGTGATGCGCTGGTCTGACCGGCGCTCAGTGCTACCGAGCCGCCCCTGCCACGAATGCCGCGACGATATAGGTCGCGTGTCTGTCCAATGACACCCGTGCCCGGTCGTATCGCATGGTGGTACGCGGGTGGGCGTGCGACGCCGCCTCCTGCACGTCGCGGAGCGGCACTCCGGCGTCGAGCGCGGCGGTGATGAAGGCGTGGCGAAGCGTGTGCGGGCTGACGAGCTTGGTGATGCCTGCACGCCGTGCCACGCGTCGGACTATCCGGCCGGCGCCGTGGCGGTCGAGGCGGTTGCCGTCGAAGCTGAGGAAGATCGGCCCCTCGCTCCGCTCGCCGACTGCAAGGTCGACGGCACGGGCCGTGCGTGGCATGAGCGGGATAGTGACGATCTTTCCGCCCTTGCGCACAATTGTGAGGGTTCGATGTCCGTGTTCGAGGCCGAGCGCCTCGATGTCGGCACTGGTCGCTTCTGAGACCCGCAACCCGTTGAGGGCGAGCAACGAGATGAGGGCGTGCTCGACGACCGCTCCGAGCCCGGCGGCTACAAGTAGAGCACCGAGTTCGTTGCGATCGAGGCCGGTGACGTGCGACTCGTAGTCGAGGCGAGGCCGGCGGACATGGACCGCTGGTGAGTGCTCGAGAAGCTCCTCCTCGACTGCGTAGCGGTAGAAGCCGGCGACTGTGCAAAGCCTCCGGGCAACCGTCGCGCGAGCCCGGCCACGCTCCTCGAGGTCGCGACCGAAGCACTCGATGTCAGCGCGCCTCGCCTCGAAGAGGTGGATCTTGTGCTCCTCGCACCAAGCGGCAAACTGGCGAAGGTCGAGGGCGTACGCCTCTCTGGTGAGTCCGCTGTAGCCAGCTAGATAGCCACCGAGCGCGATCCGCTCGGCATCGCTGAACATGGGGTCTGAAACGACGATGGCAGTTGACAGCATCGTGGTAGTCATGGCGCACCTCCCGGTCGAGCTGAGACTCGGGGCTGGGCCGACCGGGCCCCAGCGATGATGAGAGGCTCACCGTAGATCGACGTACTCGGGCCCACTCGACGACCCGACGAATGAACCACGAGCGCCATAACGCCGAATAGCGGGTAACCCCCAGGACGGGCACGCCTTAGGATCGGCGAAGTTCTGTGCGTGTCCGCCTGAGCTGCGCCCATAAAGCGGCACGCACTCGGTCGGGTCCGCAGCAGATAGGCCTGTGTCTTCCATCACAGGGGCAACTGTCAGCGCCCGCTCACAGCCGAGCCCGCTCTGAGCCTGCGGCGGCCACCAGTGGAGGGTTTTGGCGCTGCAATGTACTCTTCTGATTCTGCGGGGGAACTGTGCCGTCCCCGCTTTAAGCGAGGGGGATGATGAAGCTCACTTCGCCGTCAGCGCAGCACCGCCACCGCAAACTGGCCCGGCCACCCCGGCAGGCGGGCCTAGCAGTGTGTCCAGCAGCCCCAGTGGGGCTATGACCGGCCTTCGCGGTCGCCTCTCCGGCCAACGAGCTATGGCTGGCGAGCTCATTTCCCTGGCCCAACTGCTTCGTCGCCCGGTTGTGGACCCGACAGGGGCTCGGGTGGGTCGCGTGAGCGACATAGTCGTTCGTTGGGAAGCCGGCGTCAAACACCCGCGAGTCATTAGCGTTCTAATGAGCGTGGGCAGTGCCTTGGCCCTTGTGGCGGCACGAGACGCCACGTTGGAGCAATGGGGAGTTCGACTTCGATCAAAGCAACTTCTTGTCGCGACACCAGAGCGGCACAAGGACGATGTTGTTCTGGCCAGAGACCTGCTCGATCATCAACTGATCGACATCGCTGGAGTCCAAGTCGTTCGCGCAGCGGATGTCTACCTGGCGAAAACCACTGACGGGTGGGAACTGGCAGGGATCGACGTCGGCCTGCGGTCGCTCGCTCGCCGTCTGCTCCCGCAACGGCGACACAGCTGCCCTCCACCCGACCGTGCGATCGACTGGGCCGACTTACACGCGTTCGTTTCGCGCTCTTTCGACCCTACCTCGCCTGGGACCAGAGACCCTGCAACCGGAGCAGGCACCATCGGAAGTAGCGTCCAGCTGGCGTCCACCGCCGGCGAGTTGCACAAACTGCGCGCACGACAGGTGGCCTCCCTCTTGGACAGTCTCGGGCGACGTGAGCAGGCCCAGTTGGCGGTGCTCACGGACTCGTCCACAGTGGCCGAGGTACTCCGCGAGCTCGATCCAGCCAAGCTCGACGCTCTTCTAGCCGAGCTCGACGAGACCGACCGGGCTCGACTATTGGTACTGCTATCGGAGCAAAACGCGAGACGACAGCCTTGACACTCCGCCAGCGCTCCCTTTGGAGGCCTAGGCCCCAAAAGCGTTGGGCTGTGCGCGTACTCGCTCTGCTTGCAGTCTTCGGGCCGGGCCTCATCTCGGCCAACGCCGGGAACGACGCCGGCGGCATCTTGACCTACGCCAGCGCAGGGGCGCAGTTCGGATACAGGACTTTGTACTTGATGGTTCTGATCACCGTAGCGCTCATCGTGGTCCAAGAGATGTGCTCTCGCCTCGGTGTCTACACGGGAGAGGGCTTGGGCGGACTCCTCCGCGAACAGTTCTCAATTCGTAAATCGTCAACCGCTCTTGCCCTGCTGCTCGTTGCAAACGCCGGGCTCACCGTCAGCGAGTTCGCCGGAGTCGGCGCGGCATTCGACATCCTCGGGGTCGCCAAGTATGTCTCGGTTCCAATCGCCGCCCTGCTGGTCTGGGGCATGACGGTACTCGGCACCTACTCGAAGGCCGAAAGGCTCTTCTTGATATTGTCTTTGGCCTTTCTTGCCTATCCGATAGCGGCCTTCTTGGGCCACCCGAACAGTGCGGAGGTCTTCAGCGACCTCGCGTGGCCCCATTTTTTGGCCACGCACTCTTTCTTGTTTCTGGCTGTCGCTCTGGTAGGGACCACGGTAACGCCGTATATGCAGTTTTACGATGCCTCCGCAGTAGTTGACAAGGGCATAAAGCCTGCCAACTACAAGAGCGAACGGATCGATGCCGTTACGGGCGCCATCTGGAGCGACATCATCAGTGTCTTTATCATCGTAGCCACTGCGGCAGCAATCGGTGGAAGGGGTCCCCTTCAGACCGCACAGCAGGCAGCCGCGGCTCTGAGGCCGGTGGTGGGCCCAGCTGCTCCTCAGCTATTCGCCATCGGTCTCCTTGGCGCATCGCTGCTCGCTGCATCGGTTGTGCCTCTCTCGACTTCCTATGCGATCGCCGACGCGCTCGGCTCGCCACGATCAGTGACGTCCAGTTTGAAGCAGGCACCGCTGTTCTACGGCATCTTCACGCTGCAGGTTGTGGTCGGAGCCGGAGTCGCGCTCGCGCCGGGGAACCTTGTCGCACTGGTGGTCAACGCGCAGGTGCTCAACGGGATCATCTGCCCAATGTTGTTGACGTACATCTTGATTCTTGCAAATCGTCAGTCGGTCCTCGGAGCGGCGGCGAATGGGCGGATCTTCAGAGTCGTCGCGACGCTGTGCGTCGTCGTCATCGGAGTCCTGTCGTTCGTGGTTCTTGTGCAAACCGTCGTGAGTGTGGTGTGAGTCAGGAAAGTGCGGTCGCCCCACCTAGGGAGAGCAAGCCCACAAGGGGCCTGTCGCCGTGGGTGATGACGACATCGTGGTCTCGACACAGCGGCGCAAGTGCCTCGACGACCTTGAGGATGTGGTGCCCTTGAGTCGCTGCGCCGGGAGTCTCGAGGAGGCGTTGCCGCCCAGCGCGGCGACGGCCCGCACATCAGCGCCCGAGGCTAGCGACCGTTGCGGTCTTGATCGTGTGGAGCCGGATCCGACACCACTGTGGCTTGAACTCGCCAAGAAGACACTGGACCCTTGATCGCAGCCCACCCAGGGGAGAACTCTTAGCCTGGAACCACGTGCGTCCAGCAGCTCGGACGCTTGAACGCAAAGGAGCGGTCATGACGTAACCGAGCGGAAGCTCTCGATAGCCAGCCGGTGTAAGTCCGGTCCGGGGAGACGCCAGGGTCCTCGGTAGCGAAGCCCCCGGCTTCGGTTGAAAGGCCGGGGTCGAAGCGGGGTGGAGCAACTGACCGGTCCGCAGCATGAAGCGAAGTCTGCAGCGTCGTCAAGGATTCCCGCGTGAGCGGGGAAGTGGGGGAGCCGAGCCTGTGTGGATTTGGCGAAGGCCATGGAAGGCACCAGTGAGCCTGGAGCGGGTGCCGAGGGACCCCCCGGCGTAGGGGACGTGGAACGGTCAGAAGGTTGTCGAGGGAACTGGAGAGGCCCTACTCGGCCCCGACCCTGTGGGGGTCGGGAGCGAGCTTGCCTATAACCGGTGACCCCGGGAAGTGGCCGGCAGCCGAGAGGCAGTCGGAGGGGGTCGTATTAGTGATGACGGGCGGGACAACACAACCCGCCTTGAGCGAAGGGCCCCTACTTCATCGGTGCACGACGACGAAGGGAGGAACGCTGATGAGTGCCGAGATGGGCTTGATCCGCTTCGACGGACAGGTTTCTTCAGTTGATTATGCCGCCTGACGGTCGGCGTTCTGGCGGATAGTGGCTTCGTATTGAGCGGGACTGCGGTAGCCGAGGGAGCTGTGCAGGCGGCGGGTGTTGTACCAGCCCTCGATGTAGCTGAAGATCGCACGGTGGAGACAGGCTCGCGTCGGCCAGCTGCGGCGGTCGACGAGCTCTCGTTTTAGGGTGGCAAAAAAGCTTTCCGCGACGGCGTTGTCCCAGCACTCTCCCTTGCGGCCAAGTGACAACCGGACGCCGTTGTTGTCAGCGAGCTCGCGGAAGTCCTTGCTCGTGTACTGACAGCCCCTGTCCGAATGGAAGATCACGCCGCGGCGCGGCCGACGCGTGGCAAAGGCCATCTTCAAGGCGTCGCCGACGAGCTCGGCGCGCATGTGGTCGCCGAACGCCCAGCCGACAACGCGGCGCGAGTCGAGGTCGATCACCGTCGCCAGGTACGCCCAGCCTTCGAAGGTCCAGAGGTAGGTGATGTCGCCGCAGTAACGGGTGTCGAGCTCGACGCCGGGGCCGAACTCGCGCCGGATGAGGTCGATGGCCTTCGACTCGGCCTCTGGGTCCTGGATCGTCGTTTTGCGCCACCGGCGCTTGCAGCGTCCCTCGAGACCAGCTTGGCGCATGAGCCGGGCAACGCGGCGCTTGCCGCAGCAGATGCCCCGGTCCCGCAGCTCTCTGTGCACTCTCGGCGAGCCATAGGTGCCGTCGGACTCCTCGAAGATGGCCATGATCTGGCGCAACAGCTCGGTGTTGGACACCTGGCGGCGAGACGGTCTCTCGTCGAGTCGCTGATAGAAGGCGGCGCGGGAGACCTCCAGCAGCTCACAGCAGCGCTTCACGCTGTGACCTGCAACCTTCTCCGCCTCGACGAAGGGCTGTACCTTCACCGGGTCTCCTTCGCGAAGAAAGCTGTTGCCCGCTTTAGGATCTCGACGTCCTCTTTGAGCCGGCGGTTCTCCCTGCGCAGCTCGGAGAGCTCCCTGCGTTCCTCGGTCGTCAGGCCCTCGCGGTGTCCGGCGTCGATCTCAGCTTGTTGCACCCACGAGCGCACCGCCGTCTCTGTCAGGTCGAAGTCCCGCGAGACCTGGCCAATCGTGCGGTCGCCGTGCTGGCACAGCTCGACGATCTCGGCCTTGAACTCCGGGGTGAACGACCGACGGGGACGGGGCTTCCTCTTCTCCATCGTCTCCATTCTGGACATCCTTTCCGGGGCACTGCCCCTGATGGTGGATGTCCGTCAAAACGGAGGAAGCCCAGCGTTCTCTCGGGTGGTGCCCCGTTGCTCCAAGCACTTCGTGATCGGAAGTCTGCCGCCAACGACATCCGGATGCATCCGTTCTACTTCCTATACGCCATCGAGCAATCCCTGAGCTGACATCACAACTTCTCCGGCTCGGGGAGTTGCACGGAGTCGCACAACCGCAAGGCGGTGCGAGCCG
>JBKQMT010000078.1:0-2787 GCA_052146595.1 Acidimicrobiales bacterium | reverse complement strand
ATATCTGGGCGGTGGTTTCAGGCTTAGAAGGCGCATGACCGCGTCCATCTTCTTGTTGGCCGACCACCGCGGCTTGTTGCGGAAGTCCTCGTCTCCATCGCCCTTCACCGTCATGAGAGTCATCGTGACTCCTCTCTATTCGGTGTCCAAGGATTCCGGGTGCGATGGAGGGGTCATGACGAGAACCAGGGCCGCGGCGGTACCAGCCTTGGCCGCGACCTGGTGGTTCGATTCCACCTGGGTATCTCCGCGGCTGGGTTGGGTGCTAGGGGAGGGCCAGGAAGGCTGTCCCTCATGCGTGGTGATCAGATACACCGACGACGGCGGCACCACATGGTCGGCCGTCCCGGCCCCAGTCGGCAGGCCGCGGAACTTGGCTCCGGGTAGCTACGGCTGTCTCGTTACGTGGCCGACCTCGCCAAGGCTGCCAAGCCCGCCACGATCGACTCCCGCCTAGCAGCGATCAGTGCCGCTCACCGAGCCGCTGGGTACGACAGCCCGACTAAGGAGGAGGCGGTCCGTCTCGTGCGCCGTGGCGTGCGGAGGACGCTCGGGACCGCCCAGCGCCAGGTGCGCCCGGTCACAGTGCCCGACCTGCGCACGATGGTCGAAGGACTTGGCGCCGACCCGGCGGGGTGTCGGGACCGGGCAATCCTCCTGCTCGGCTTCGCGGGCGCGCTGCGCCGCAGCGAGCTGGTCGGCCTCGACGTGGCCGACGTCACCGAGGGGACCGACGGGCTCACGGTCCGCCTCAGGCGCTCGAAGACGGACCAAGAGGGCGCCGGGCGCACGATCGGCATCCCCTACGGGTCGAACCCGTTTACCTGCCCGGTCCGAGCCTGGCGCGCCTGGCTCGAGGTCTCAGGTATCACCGAGGAAGCGGCCTTCCGTCCCGTGGACCGCCACGGCCACATCGGAGCGACACGACTCAGCGGCCAGGCGGTGGCGCTGGTATTGAAGCGTCACGCCGCTCGGGCAGGGCTCGACCCCGTCAAGGTGGCCGGTCACTCGCTGCGAGCCGGTCTTGCGACCTCGGCTGCAGCTGCCGGGGTCCCCGAACGCGTCATCGCCAACCAGACCGGCCACAAGGGCATGGCGATGCTTCGCCGCTACATCCGGGAGGGCTCGCTGTTCCGTGAGAACGCGGCTGGCGCGGTTGGGCTGTAAAGACTGTCCTTCGCGGCCTTCGACGAGTCGAATCACTGCGCCAGGCTCTGTCGACCGCCACACGAGATCGCCGTGACCGGCGGTAGGCCAATGACCGAGACAGGGTTGTCGGTATCTTCACCGCCACCCGAAAGCCCGTTGCCGAGCTGGCCGTCATAGTCGTCGCCCCACGACATCACAGAGCCGCTATTCATCAAGGCGAGAGCATCTTCGCTGCCCGCCGAAATGGCGCTAACGCCGGACAGGACGACGCCAGAAGCCGTAGTGATGCTAACGGCAGTGTGTTGATCGGACCTGCTTCCATTGCCTATCTCGCCGTAGAATCCGTGACCCCAGGCCACTACCGTGCCGTTCTTCAAGAGAGCCATACCGTTGACGGAGTTGGCAGAGATCGCTTTCACTCCGGTCAGCGGCACAGTTCCACCTTGCGAAGTTCTCTGTTGGACGAGAGCGGGAGTGCTCTGATTTTCTTGATTGCCATTACCGAGGTCAGAGTCCTCGTTGAACCCCCATGACTCAACGCTACCGTCTCTCAAGAGAGCGAGGCCGAACCCATATCCTGCGGCAATGGCCGTGACATCAGAAACCCCCGGAACGGCCACAGGACCGAGGACAACCACGCCAGAGGCGTACCCCAACTCGTCACTGCCAGCTCCTCCCCATGCCATGACTGTCCCGTTGTACATCAGTGCATAGCTGGTCAATTGTCCGGCAGCAATCGCAGTGACTCCCGACAGCGGCATGCCGTTGGGATACTCGACTAGCTCAACTGGACTCGTCAACTGAAAATTATCGGGCTTGGGGCTCAACTGGCCTTGACCGTTGTATCCCCAGCCGACTACCTCGCCACTGCCGAGCAGCGCCAATGCGTAGTTGTCTCCAGCCGAAATCGCCTCAACATCTGTGAGCGGCCCTCCCGAGGGATAGGTGACCTCTACGGGTAGGTCTTCGTTGGCTCCATTAATGTCGCCGCCCGTGCGATGGTAGCTGTCACCCAGATCGTAGTAACTGTCTTCTCCCCATGCCCAAACGGTACCGTTCGTCAAGAGGGCAAGGCTGAAGTCACCTCCAGCAGAGAAGGCCTTAACTCCAGACAGTGCGCTAATCGCGGCTGGCGTTGTGCTGCATGGGTCGCTTCCTCCACATGACTGTGGTCCGGTGAACGTGCCAAGTCCAAGTTGACCATAACTGTTGTAACCCCATGTATAGAGTGCGCTTGATCCTGAGGTTCCAGAACACGTTGCAGGGGTACTGGCGACGGGAACCTCGTCGGCTTGGAAGTCGGTTGTGACATGCAGTTCCGGAAATCCCTCATCTATCAGACAGTTCAACGTCACGTCATCGTCATCGGGGAGCGGGTGGCCGAATCCGTCACGCTCCACGAACCACGAATTCTCGGACTCCTCCGACGTAATGATGCATAGGGTCTGGCACGTCTTCAAGAGACCACTTGTAGCTGTACTAGAAGAAAATACCGTGCCAGCGGTCGTGGCGACCCAGGCGTTGGCAGTCGGGTTCGTCAAGTCGACGGCTGCGGCGTCGGGGCAGCGCCCGCCGTTTTGACAGTCATAGGCTAGTGACTCAACTCCGAACTCCAGCGGATTTTCGGTCGTGCCCGAA
>JBKQMT010000077.1:0-25993 GCA_052146595.1 Acidimicrobiales bacterium | reverse complement strand
CCGGGAGCTCGACGGCCTGCTTGTCCCGGCTGTCTGCGCCCAGGAAAAGCTCTCCGCAGCGGGAATCCCGGTTCTGCCCCTGGTCGAGATCTTCCATGCGGAGGCCTTGGACGAAGCGATCTCGCAGTTCAAGCTGCCCCTAGTGCTCAAACTTGCTAACGAGGAGCACCGGCACACTGAGGACGTCGTCACCGTCGCCTCTAGGCAGGAGGCCCACGAGGAATTCGACCGCCTCGCAAAGCGCGGTGACGTAGTGGCTCAGGCGCTCGCCAAGCCCGGCCTCGAGTTCTACGTCGGCATCAACTACGACAGAGTCTGCGGACCTGTCTTCATGATCGGCGCCGGCGGTCCGACTCTCGAGGCACAGCGCGACGTCGCCATGACGATCGGGTTCCCGGACCGCCGCCGGGTCAGGGCGTGCCTGGCCGAGACCGGCTGCGGCCGCTGGGTGCTCGGGTCGCTCGGGAGCCGCCTCGTCGACACGGAGCTTCTCGTTGACATCGCCCTCAAGGCGGTGACGGTCGCTCGCGACATGTCCGAGTCCTTCGCCGCCTTGGACATCAACCCCGTGGTGATCGGCCCCTGGGGTGCGACGGTGGTCGACGCCAAGCTGCACGTGAGATCGGGCACCCCTGACCACCGGAGTGGGCACCCATGCCTACCGTAGAGATCGACTATCCCCTCGCGGGTGTTGGGCGCATCACGCTCAACCGTCCGCAGGTGCTCAACGCCATCAACCGCGAGTTGCTCGACGACTTCGTGGAGGCGACGACGGCGCTCGAGCACGACGCGGACGTAAGGGCCGTCATCCTCACAGGTGCCGGCCGCGCCTTCTCGGCCGGCTTCGACCTGAAGGCCGAGGCGGCCGAGGGATCGCTTCCTGTCGAGGAGTGGGCCGACCGCTTCCGGGAAGACTGGAACATCTTCCTCCGGATCTGGAAGAGCGCCAAACCCTACGTGGCGGCCGTCCGCGGCTACGACCTCGGTGGCGCCCTCGAGCTCTCGCTGCTCGCCGATGTCACACTGGCCGCTCGCAGTGCCCAGTTCGGCCTCCCCGAGATCCGCCACGGCGGAGGACCGGGCGCGACGATGCTGCCCTGGGTCGTGGGCATGAAGGCCGCCAAGTGGCTCATGTTGAGCGGTCTGCGCATCGGAGCCGAGCGCGCCCTCGAGCTGGGGCTCGTCACCGAGGTCGTCGACGACGATAAGTTGGATTCGCGTGCCCTGGAGGTGGCGGCCGAACTGGCGTCCGTCCCAGCGACCGCCCTCAAGTTCACCAAGCTGGCGCTCAACCGCACCTACGAGCGCATGGGCTTCCTCGGCGCCGTCGACGAGAACTACACGATCTCGACGGTGATGAACGCCACGGCGGCTTACCGGGAACAGGAGCTTGAACGCCAGCAGATGCCGCTCAAGGAGTTCCTGAAGAAACGCGACAGCGGTGACGGTGGGTGACTGACAAACGGCTGCTGCACTCGAGGAGGTGGCATGAAGTAACACTCACATCTCACATCTCATAAACAAGCAAGATGCATATGGAACGAACAAGGAGGGCGGTATGGATCGTCGTGCATTTCTGGTTAAGTCCGGCAGCCTCGCTTTTGGCGTGGGGCTGTTGTCGTTGAACAGTGGCATCCTCGACGGCTCGTCGCGGAGGGCCACCACTAAGACCGTCCCGGGTATGACTAGTCTGTCGCTGCAGGAGAGCTACATAAACAACGCCGAGTTCGCGGGCTACTACTGCGCCGCGAAGAAGGGGTTCTTCAAGAAGTACGGGATGGACGTCGACATCATCGCGGCGGGGGCCTCGACTGACCCTCGTCAGTCGGTGGCCAACGGCGCTTCCCTGCTCGGGATCGTCTCGGAGACGAGCGACATGATCCTCGGCATCGGTGAGGGCGTGCCCTACAAGTGCTTCGGGGCGCCCTTCCAGCAGAACCCCGGCTGCCTGCTCGTGCTGGCGAACTCGGGCATCTACAACGTCAAGGACCTCGAGGGCAAGACCATCGGGATCCAGCCCAACGCGCTCCAGCAGATAAAGGGCATCCTCGCCTTTAACCACGTGCCCCTGGACAAGGTCACCTTGACCATCGTCGACGACTCGCCCGAGCCACTGGTGGAGGGGAAGATCGATGCCTACACGGCCTACGTCTTCAACGAGCCGATCTCCCTCGCCATGCAGGGCATAAAGACGCGGTGCTATTCGTTCTCCGACATAGGGCTCCCGGGCTACGGGGACTGCCTCATCGCGACAGACCACACTCTCGCGACGCAGCCAGACCTTCTCGCCCGCTTCATGCGCGCTTCCCAGGAGGGCTGGGCCTACGCCATCGCCAACCCGACGGAAGCCGTTGCCATCACCCTCGACGACTACCCGTCAGGGCAGGTGAAAGAGCAGCAGGAGCTGCAGATGAAGGCGCAGCTGCCCATGCTCGAGAACGCGGAGACCAAGGCGCACGGACTGCTGTGGGTCTCGACAATCGTCATGCAGGCTGCCCTCAATGCTCAGTTCGCGTCTGGCTCGCTCAAGAAGAGGCTGACCGTCAACGACGTGATGACGCAGGAGATCTTGGACCGTGCCAAGAGTGTTTCACCGGTCTGATCAACCGGCCGGGATCGGCGATCCGGTCAGCCTCGCCGATCCCGGCAGTCTCCTCGAGATGAGGGACGTCGGCCTGACCTACCCGGGGCGTCCGCCGCTTCGCGCGCTCGAAGGCGTGTCTCTCTCGGTTCGCCGGGGCCAGTTCGTGAGCCTCATCGGCCCCTCGGGCTGCGGAAAGTCCACTCTTCTTCGGATAATTGCAGGCATACTCGAGCCAACCGCCGGCGAGCTCCTCGTGGAAGGTGCTTCGCCCCTGGAGGCCCAGCAGGCACACCGTTTCGGTTTCGTGTTCCAAGATGCCGTCTTGCTGCCGTGGCTGAGCGTGCAGGAGAACGTCGAGTTGTTGACCGAGCTCGTCGGCATCGCGCCGAAGGAGCGGCGACAGAGGGCCAATGATCTGTTGAGCCTCGTCGGGCTCAAGGGCTGCGGGGACTTCCGTCCTGACCAGCTGTCGGGAGGCATGCGCCAGCGGGTGTCGATCGCCCGCGCCCTTGCCCTGGATCCGGCGATCCTGCTCATGGACGAGCCCTTCTCGGCAGTCGACGAGTTCCAGCGCGAACTGCTCAACAACGAGTTGTTGCGCATCTGGGCCGAGCGGCAAAGCTCGGTGCTGTTCGTCACCCACCACATCGAAGAGGCGGTGTTCCTTTCCGACCGGGTGATGGTGATGAGCCCTGCCCCGGGAAGATTCGTCGAACAGGTGGAGGTCGACCTGCCCCGTCCCCGCACCGACGACATGCGGGTGGCCCCGGAATTCCTGCGCTTAAGAAGGTACCTGCGTGAAGTCCTTATCCACTGACGGCGAAGTCACGAGTTCCGGCACAGACGCGGTGAGCTCTTCGGCGGCGGTAGCTGCTGTCACCGCTTCACGACCGAGGGACAAGAGCCAGCTCCTGCGGCAAGCGCTGAGGTGGGTGATACCCGCTCTCGTCGTCGTCGCCATCCTCGCCATCTGGCAGCTGCTGGTGGCGGTCCTGCACCTGAAGCCCTATTTCATACCCTCGCCGACCGATATCGCCTCGACGCTCAAGGGCAACTTTCGCTATATCGTCGACAATTGCATGCCGACGCTGGGGCAGGCGGGATTGGGCTTCGCTGTCGGCAACGGAGCCGCGATCTTGATGTCGGTCTGGTTCGTGCACGTCGCGTCCGCACGACGGGTCTTCTACCCGCTCGCCATCATCTTGCAGAGCATTCCGCTCATCGCCCTCACCCCGATCGCGATCGTCACGCTCGGCAACGGCCTCACGACGAAGGTCGTGATGGTAGGCCTGATTTCCTTCTTCCCGACGCTCGTCAACTTGATGCGCGGCCTCTCGGCCGTGGACGTCAACATGCTGCAGCTCTTCCAGAGCGTCCACGCGAGCCGTTGGAAGGTTCTCACGAAGCTGCGGTGGCCGAACGCCCTGCCGTATCTGTTCGCGGGACTCCGAATCACCGCCAGCGCGGCGCTTCTCGGCGCCATCATCGTCGAATGGCTGGGCAGCGACACGGGCCTCGGCTACTTGATCATCAACTCGACTTACCAGTTCAATACGCCGTTTCTCTGGGCTTCGATCTTCGTTTCCTCGGTGCTCGTGCTGATCGCCTTCGGCCTCGTCGTGCTCATCGAGCGCTTGATCGTTCCCTGGAGTCGGACGGCCGAAGTCGGCCGGTGAGCCTTTACGGCAAAGGAGATGTGCATGTTGCTCTCGTACGCAGCCGGTTGCGCACGCAGTCGTGCGCCCGGCGCCAACGGGGGGATGGTGCGTAGGTGACCACGACCGAGACGGACACGACCCAGGACAGGCGTCGGGGGTCGCAGCGGGCCGCGGCCATGCTGGAGGCGAGCTCGATCGCCGTGGTGGGGGCCTCGGACTCACCAGGTCCGGGACGAAATGTCGTGAGGAACCTGCTGGAGACGAAGTTCGCCGGCCGCGTGTTCCTCATCAACAGGTCGCACCAACGCGTCAACGACATGCCCGCCTACTCGGACATCGAGCACCTGCCCGAGGTTCCGGAGCTGATCGTCGTCGCGGTCAACCAGCGCGCCACGGTCGAGGTCGTCCGGTCCGCCGCGGCGGCGGGAGTGCCGGGGGCCGTGCTGCTGGCCGCGGGCTTCCGGGAGACCGGCGAGGAGGGAGCCAGGCTCGAGGCGGAGCTGCGCGCGGCACGAGGCGACATGTCGCTTGTCGGCCCGAACTGCCTAGGCTTCGTCAATTACACGAACCAGCTCGCCGCCTACAGCGGCCCGCTCGTCGAGCAGAAGCATTTCGGCAACGTGGCTCTCGTCTCCAACAGCGGGGCGCTCGCGTGCACCCTCACCGGCGCCGCCGCCGAGCGTCGTATCAGCTTCAGCCACGTGGTGACGATGGGCAATCAGGCCGACCTCGGGCTGGCCGACTTCCTCGACTACTTCTCCTCCGAGCCGCACGTCGAGGTGATCGCCTGTTACGTGGAGGGTTTCGACGACGGCCGAGCCGTGCTCTCCGCGGTCGGCTCCGCTCTGGAGAAGGGAAAGCTCGTCGTGCTCCTCAAGTCCGGACGCACGCGCCTCGGCGGGCGCGCCGCGCTCACGCACACAGGGGCGCTGGCAGGTTCGGCCCTCGTTCAAGAGGCCCTGTTCCAACGCTCGGGCGTTGTGCTCGCGAGGGATCTTGAAGAACTCCTCGCGCTGATCGAGCTCGCAAGCCGCAGCCCCCGCCTCTCCGGTGAGCGCATAGGTGTCATCACCACCTCGGGCGGCGAACGCCTTCTGCTCGCGGATGCCGTGGAGGAAAACGCGCTCGGCCTCGCCGAGCTTTCGCAGGTCTCCAGGGCCAAACTACGAGCTCTCCTGCCGCCTTTCGCCACGGTCGCCAACCCCCTCGACACGACAGGGGCGGGCATCTTCGAAGGCGACGCGAAGACCCACTACGAGGCCGCCCGCGTCATGGCACTCGACCCGGGCGTGGACGTGCTGGTCGCCTCGTACGACGCCAAGAACGGCTGGGTCGAAGCAGCACAGAGCGCCCCCGCCTTCGTCGACGGCGTCGTCGCCGCACACAAGGCGGCTGCGGAGGCCGGCAAACCCGTCGTGATCATCTCGCTCACTACCGGCAACGTCGACACACTCGCCCGCGAGTACCTCGAGGACAACAGCGTCGCCTGCCTCATGGGGCTGCAGCCTGCGATGCGAGCGATCAGCCTGCTACTCGCAAGAGGGCGACAGCGCGACCTAGGCGAACTGCCCGGCTCGGAGACTGCGGATTCCGAAGTAGCCAGCTCGGTCGCAATCGTCGCTGGCGCGAGTGCCGTCGCCCTTGGCAAGCACGAGGGGGTCCAGCTTCCCCTTGCGGCCGCCTTGGGACGCCTGCAAGGTGCCGGACTTTCCGGGTGGGAATCGATCACGGCCACTGACGAGGGGGCCGCGGTCGTCGCAGCCGGGCGCGTCGGCTATCCGGTAGCCATGAAGTGGGACGGCAACATCGCCCACCGGGCCCGTGTCGGGGGCGTCGCCCTCGGCCTCAAGAACGAGGGGGCGGTCCGCGAGGCCTGGCGCTCGCTCACCGACAGGGCGGCAGAACTCCACATCGACTACGAGGGCTTGGTGGTCCAAGCGATGGTCGAGGGAGGACTCGAGCTGTTCGTCGGGGGTGTACGCGACCAGCAGTTCGGCCCGATCGTTCTCTTCGGCCTCGGCGGCATCCGCGTCGAGGAGGCAGGTCAGGTTGCGGTAGCGCTCGCCCCGATGAGCAGGCCCGAGGTCGAGCTCCTCGTTGACGGCTCGCCCTGCGCGGAAGTCATATGTCAGCGCAGGGCAGGCGGACTGCTCGATCGCGACGCCGTGGTGGACGCGGTCATGGCTGTCGCAGAGTTGATGAGCGACACGGCTGTGCTCGCCGTCGACGTCAACCCGCTCATTGCCCTGCCCCACGGGGCGGCCGTGGTCGATTGCAAGGTCGTCGTCGCCGGTTCGCCGTCCACCGAGGACGAGACGGCGGCGTCGCGAGGTGACGCGCCGGCAGGGACCGGCCCGCTCGACAAGGCAACGCCGCCGTGAGCTCCGGGCAAGCTGCAACGACCGCAACCGGGCGAAGGGGCCTGGTGGTGATCACCGGCGGCGCCTCGGGCATCGGCCGTGCGGTGGCGCTCCGTCTGGCAGCGGAGAGCTGGGAGCTCGCCCTCCTGGACGTCGACGAGGACGGCCTGGCGGAGACGGCAAGGCTCATCGACGAGATCCCCGGCGCCGGCGATCCGGCCTGGTACGGGGTGGACGTCACCGACGCTGAGCGGGCAGAGGGCGTGGTCGCCGACATCGCAGGCAGAGCGGGCCCGATCGCCGCTCTCGTGTCCAATGCGGGAGTGCTCACGGTCGTCCCTGTGCTCGACCTGCCCATAGAGCAGTGGCGCAGGACGCTGGACGTCAACCTGACAGGGGCCTTCATCTGCGCCCGGGCCGTGGCACGGGAGATGGTGCGGGCCGGTACCAGCGGGCGCATCGTCACCGTTGCCTCCGTGCACTCGCTCGCGCCCGGCAGCAATGTCGCCGACTACGACGCCTCCAAGGGAGGCCTGCTCATGCTGACGCGGAGCCTCGCCCGCGAGTTGGCTCCGCACGGGATCACGGTCAACGCCGTGGGACCGGGGCTGATCTTGACCAACCTCGCCGGAGGGGCGTCCCAGGAGTACCTCGACTACATCGTCCCCACCATCCCGCTGGGGCGGGCGGGTCAGCCGGGTGACGTCGCCGGCGTGGTCGCCTTCCTCCTCGGTCAGGACGCGGGCTACATGACCGGATCGCTTCTCGTCGTCGACGGCGGGATGCTGCTCACCGCGGACCTCTAAGGACACGGACACGAGCGCGGAAGACATCGGCAACGACCAACAGGAGAAGGCAACTGATGAACCTAGAAGGCAAAGCCGCAGTGGTGACCGGCGGTGGCCGGGGAATCGGCAAGGCCATCGTCGAGGAATTGGCGTGCTCGGGGGCGGCGGTCCTCTTCGGTGACGTCATGGCCGAGAACGTGCGCGACGTCGCCGCAGAGCTTCGAGACAAGGGGTTCGTGGTCGATGGCGCGCTGAGCAACGTCGCCAACAAGGATGAGATCGAAGCGCTTGTCGACAAGGCCGTTTCTTCTTACGGCCGTCTCGACATCATGGTCAACTCAGCCGGCATCAACCGCGACACGATGCTGCACAAGATGACCGACGAGCAGTGGAACGAGGTACTCGCCGTAGACCTGACGGGAGCCTTCTACGGCACCCGCAAGGCGCTGCAAGTCATGCGCCAGCAGGAAGGCGGCGGCTCCATCATCGGCATCTCGTCGCTCTCGTGGCGCGGCAGCCTGGGACAGGCAAACTACGCCTCCGCCAAAGCAGGCATGGTCGGCCTCATGCTGACCACCGCCCGGGAAGGCGGCCGCTTCGCGGTAAGGGCGAACGCGATCTGCCCTGGCTTCATCGACACCGACATGACGAGGGGCCTCAAACCCGAGACGTGGGACGCAGTTGTCGCCCGGATACCGCTCGGGCACGCAGGAGAGCCGGCGGACGTGGCGGCGCTCGTGGCCTTCCTCGCAAGCGACGCTGCCAAGTACATCACCGGCCAGGTGATCGAAGTCGGCGGCGGCCTCGTCTGGTGACACCTCCCAGGACCGCTGTCGACGGCACGGAGGCACCGGAGAGGCCTCCGGCCTTGACGAGGCATGCGAACCAATCCGTGCAGACCAGTCGGTGGGCCAGTCTTTGGCAAGGAGGATCCTCATGACTCAGTCCCCGGTAGACAAGGTCGTCCTCGTGACCGGCGCGGCCGGTGGGATGGGAAAGGCGCACGTGCTGGCGCTCGTCGGGTCGGGATGGTCCGTCGCCGCCTGCGACAGGGACGAAGCGGCCCTGGAGCGCTTCAGAGACGAGACGAAGGAATTTGCCGACAAGATCGCCGTGTACAAGGCGGACGTGACCTCTCTGGACGATGTCTCCCGGGTCGTCGAGGACGCGTCGCGGCTCGGGCCTGTCCTCGGAGTGGTCAACAACGCCGGCATCGGGAGCCCGCCGCGCCCGTTCCGCGAGATCCCGGTCGAGGACTGGCGCGAGATGCTCGAGGTGCACTTGATCGGCGCCGTGCACTGCGTGCTGGCGACACTGGACACGATGGACGAGGCGGGATTCGGTCGCATCGTCAACGTTTCCTCGTACTGCGCCGAGAGCGGGTCCGTCGGCTTCGTCCACTACTGCGCGGCCAAGGCCGCCCTGATCGGTTACACGATGTCGCTCGCCCTCGAGCAGGCCGGAACGGGTGTGACGGTGAACGCGGTGGCCCCGGGCCTCGTGGAGACGCCAATGACGGCCAAGGACACCCCCGAGGCACGAGCCAAGGCGACCGCCAAGATCCCCCTTGGCCGCTACGGACGTCCTGAGGAGGTCGCGGCCATGATCGCCTTTCTGCTCTCGGACGAGGCGGCCTATGTCACCGGCCGGGTGTTCGGCGTGAGCGGCGGACTGGTCTGCAGATGAGAGTTTCCAAGACATCCCCAAGGAGAACCAGATGACAGAACGGCGCATAGCACTGTGCGGAGGCTCGCGGACAGCCATCGGGAAGTTCGGCGGCTCGCTGGCAGAGATCGGGGCTTTGGACCTCGGAGCCGAGGTGGTGAAGGGCTGCCTCAAGCGCGCCGGCGCCGAGCCTTCCGAGATCGAGCGCCTCGTGCTCGGAGAGAACATCCAGGTGACCCGCGGCGGCAACCCCGCCCGGCACGTGCTGCTAAGGTCGGGAATCCCGATCGAGGCCGACGACTACTCGATCAACATGAACTGCTCCTCGGGTCTGCGAGCGATCACCTGTCTTGCCCAGGATCTCTTGCGCGACGACGTCGAAGTCGGCGTAGCCGCCGGCACCGAGTCGATGAGCAACACGCCCTACATGCTGGAGAAGGCACGACGCGGCTATCGCCTCGGCAACGGCGTGCTCGTCGACTTCCTCGCCGACTACATACTCGGAGACGCCGGGCCGATGGCCGAGAAGGTGGCCGCCGCGAACCACATCTCACGCGAGGACCAGGACCGCTGGGCCCTGGACAGCCAGCAAAAGGCGCTCGATGCCATCGACGCCGGACGCTTCGCGGACTCGATCGTGCCCATCGACATAGCCAAGAAGGGCGCCGAGCCCAGCTTGTTCAGCGTGGACGAGCACCCGCGCCGCGGCCTCAGCCTGGAATCGCTTGCCAAGCTGAAGCCCGCCTTCGATCCGGCCGGGAGCGTGACCGCGGGCAACTCCTCGGGCATCAACGACGGCGCCGCGGCCTTCGTGGTCTGCACCGAGGAGGTGGCGCGCCAGCACGGCTATGTGATCGACGGCTTTCTCACCGGCTGGGCTTCGGCTGGGGTCGAGCCGAGCCTGTTCGGCATCGGCCCCGTGCCAGCGGTCCGAAAGCTTCTCGGGCGCGCCGGGCTCGATGCGGCCGATATCGACCTGGTCGAGCTGAACGAGGCCTTCGCCTCCTCGACGCTCGCCGTCGTCCGCGAGCTCAAGTTGGACGAGGCCAAGGTGAACGTCAACGGCGGAGCCATCGCGCTCGGCCACCCAGTCGGGGCCACCGGGATCGTTCTCACCGTCAAGCTGCTCAACGAGCTGGCACGGCGCCAGCTAAGGCGCGGCATCGTCACCATGTGCGTCGGCAGCGGCCAGGGCATGGCGCTGTTGGTCGAAACGGCTTAGATCTCCGCCCCTGACCGCGGCAACCGTCCTCGTACCGCGGCCCGGGACGGGGGCGGCCTCAGCGCCCGAGCGGCGCCAGGGCGCCCGCGGCCGCCACCCAGTCACGCACCGCGTGGAACACGGGCACACCGACAGCTTCGGCGGCTGCCGACATCCTCGCCGTGTAAGGGCCGCCCATGGCTCCGCAGACCACGGGCTTGCCGCGCCCGTTGAGCCTCCCCATGACCTCCACGATCTTCTCGTCGAGCGGCGAGTTCTGGAACACGAACCAGGGCATCACCACGTCCACACCGGGGTCCTCGATGAGCGCCTCGATGCCGATCTCGTAGTCCGCGCTCGTGGCCGAACCCGTGACGTCGATCGGGTTCTGGGCCATGTAGTAGGGCGGGTACGAGGCGCGAAGTCGCTTGATCGTCGCCTCCGACAGCTCCGGCAGTTCGAGGCCGTAGGCAGAAAGCAGGTCGATGGCCTGGACGAAGGCCCCGGCCCCGTTGCTGATCAGGCCGACGCGTGCCCCGCCCGCCCGCGGCTGCATCGCCAGCGCCTTGGCGGCGGCAACGAGCTCGTCGATGCTGTCCACCGAGATTATGCCGGCCTGTCTGAAGGCGCCCTCGACGACGTGATGGCTCCCTCCCAAGAATCCGGTGTGGGAGACCGATGCGGTCGCGGCGAGTCGGGAGCGCGCCGCCTTGAAGGCGACGACGGGCTTCTCACGGCCGGCCGCGGCCGCGGCAGAGAGGAACTTGCGACCATCCTCCAGTCCCTCGAGATAACAGGCGATCACCTTGGTCGCGGGGTCGTCGGCGAAAAAGGCGAGCAGGTCCCCCTCGTCGACATCGATGCGATTGCCGTAACTGACGAACTTGGAGACACCCGTCCCGCTCAGGCGCTCGAGGAACACCGCACCCACGGTCCCCGACTGGGTCATGAGAGCGATCGGCCCGGCGGGTGGCCTCACCATGCGCTCGGCGGCGTAGAAGAACGTGTCGAAGTGCGTGCTGCTGTCCAGCACGCCGATGCAGTTGCAGCCCACGACGCGCACGTCGTTCTCGCGTGCAAGGCGCCGTATCGTCGCCTCGAGCTCCTCACCCTGCTCGCCCAGCTCCTTTCCCCCCGCCGATATGACGACCATGTTGTGCACGTCGGCGGCTGCGCAGTCGAGCACCAGTTCCGGCGCCGCCGCCAAGGGGACCGTGACGGTCACGAGATCGACCTTCTCGGGCACCTCGCGCAAGGACGGATAAGCACGCAGTCCCATCACCTCGCTGCGGCCGGGGTTGATGGGGAATACACGGCCGGCGTATCCCTGGCGCCCGAGGCTTTCGAGGACGGCGCCCCCCACCTTGGATGACGAAGCCGAGGCACCGACGAGGGCAACCGATCTGGGTTCGAAGAACTTCGCGAGATGGCCGACATTCGGACTGCTCCCGAGACCTCGGGCGCGCAGGGCGTTTTCGCCCGCCGGCAGGAGCTTCGCGTCCAGGACTACGTGGTGGTCCTCCCAGACGAGCACGGGGTTCAGATCCACGGACTCGAAACTCCCGGCGAGATCTTCTGCCATGGCGCTGGCACGGATCAGCAGATCGACGAGCATCTCCTCGGATACCGCCGGCTGACCGCGGTATCCCGAAAGGATGCGGTGGCCACCGACGTCGCGGATCATGGCTGCGGCGTCGTCTCGCGAGATCGGCACGACCCGGAAGACGACGTCCTCGAACACTTCGGTGAGGACACCGCCGAGACCGAACATGATCACGGCTCCGAACTGGCTGTCCTGGTTGAGGCCGATGATCACCTCGGTCCCTCCGGCGAACATCTGCTCCACGCTGACGCCCTCGATAAGGGCCGGCAGCGCGCGCTCGCTCACCGCTCCGACAACGCGCTCGTAACCGCTTCGGACGGCGTCGTCACCGAACAGGTCGAGCTCTACCCCGCCGACGTCGCTCTTGTGGACGATGTCGGGCGACACGATCTTCAGCGCAACCGGGGTGCCGATCCCTCGCGCCAATTCGACCGCCTCGGTGGCGTTCGTGGCGACGCCGTGGACAGGGACCGAAAAGCCGTAGTGGGCGACAGTCTCGAGCCCGTCAGTCATGGCCGGTCGGTGCTGGCCAGGTAGCGGATGATCGACTCAGCGACACAACACGGCTTTTCTCCGCCGTCGCGCTCGATGGTCGTAAGGAAGGTCGCTTGAACGCCGCCGGGAACGTCCTCGACGGCGACTATCTCCGAGCGGGCACGGACGCGCGATCCCACGGCAACGGGAGAAGGAAAGCGGACTCTGTTCGTGCCGTAGTTGATCGACATGGAGACTTCGTCCACTTCGACCAGCCGTGGCAGCAGGGCACTGACGAGGGACAAGGTCAGATAACCGTGCGCTACGGTCGTCCCGAACGGCCCTTTCGCCGCGCGCTCAGGGTCGACGTGGATCCACTGGTGGTCATCGGTCGCGTCCGCGAAGCGGTCGATCCGCTCCTGGGTTATCTCGAGCCAGTCCGAGTACCCGAGTTTGGTTCCGACGGCGCCCTTCAAGTCGTAGGGGCTTGCGAAGCGAGTCGCCTCCGCCATTTCTCCTCCCTTCTGGGCAATTGCGAGCCAGTTGCCGTCGATCGTAGGGCCTCGGCAGGCAGCCGCCGGAACAGCTCCGGTTGCTCACCGATTCCGGGGTGGCGGGCAGCTTCGCCCACTGGAAGTGCCCGCTTCCTTGTCCCTAGTCCGGTGGGACATGCCGCCGCTGGCGCAACCTAACCATGACAGGCGGCAGAGGGGGTCCTTGCTTGGCGAACCGATGGCGGGGCGGAGCGCCTAGGCGGACTGTCCGCGGCATTGCGGGTGCTGGCGCCGCGAGCAGCTGGTCACTCATCCGTCGCCGCGCTCTCAGATGTGAAACAGGTACAGTTCCCGACCGGGAAACGCGCCCACGACGGCGGTGTCGCCTGACATGGCCGCCGACACTCCGAAATAGTCACCCGCGACGAGGTCCGACGCGCTCAGCATGGCGAGTTGTGACCAACCCCCCTGCGTCCTCGTGAACTCGTAAGCCACCCCGGCGCACTCCTGATAGCACGCGGCTCCGACGATGGCGCGATTGCCTGACATCGCAACCGAGGTGCCCAACTCCTCGAGCCCGCGCGCGTAGGGTTCAGCAAGCGGCCCGAGCTGTGTCCAGGTGCCCCGAGCGTAGGAGAACACGAAGACGCGCCCGAACTCCTGTCCGAATGACCCGAGCCCGACAAGGACGTATTCACCCGAAATCGCGACGGAACTTTCGTCGCTGATGATTCCGGGAAACCTCCAAGTGGAAACCTCCCGCCAGGCGTGTTCTTCTTCCTGGAAGAAGTAAACCTTGTATCCCGACGCGTTCCCGGAGCCCACGACGATGCTCGTATTGGAGATCGCCAGTGTGATCCCGAAATCAAAACCGGGCAGCCATCCAGGCACCGTCAGCTCAGCCAGGTGCTCCCATCTGCCCGACAGAGCCTCGTGGAATATGAACACGCGTCCTGCAGACGATGCAGCTTCGGAGCTCACAACGGCCGTGCTACCGCTGATGGCGACCGACGACCCGAATCCGCGGCTCCCTCGAGGAGCCACTAGCACCGAGCTCTGCCTCCAATTACCGTCCTTGTCCGTGAACACATAGACACGGCCACCGCCGGGTTGGTCCGCAGCGCCCACCAACAATGTCGAACCGGACGCGGAAAGCGCCGCTCCGAAGCCGCTGTGAGCCAAGGCACCGGAGCCTTCGAGCGTCCCGTCTGGTCCCCAACGAGAACGTGTCTCGGCAAAGATGTCCACCTTGTTCGTGGATCCGGCAAAGACCGTCGCCCGGGTGATCGCCACCGACAGCCCGAACGGTCCCGCTCCCTTGAACGCGGCTATCTGACCCCGAGAAAGCGAGCTGGTCTGTGCGGCCTCAAGCCCCAGAGGCGCGAGTCCGGTCACCATCGCGGTCGTGCACAGCCCCGCCGCGAGGACCCTTGAGCTCCAAGACGTGCACAACCTTCTCATGCACCGCTCGTGACCGTTAGCGTTCCGCACTGGCTAAGCCTGCTTCGCTCCTGGAGGCAAAGCCGTCTTGATGGTTGCCTCCAAGGCGTCGAGACGGTCGAGGATCGTCCTTATCCCGCCAGCTGTGTGCTCGTCGAGCCGGTCCACGATCACTTCGGTGTCCTCGAAGGACTTGGTCGACCTGGCGTCGGCGGCTTCGTTCTGGATGTTCTGCCCAACCATGATCGCTGGCATGAGCACCAGCTCCAGGCAAGTGGAAAGGAACCACGTCACGAGCAGGTTGAACCCAAAGCCAAGAAAGAAAGCCGGGAGTATCCACTTGGAAGGGATCACGCCCATCTCGTGAAGGCACGACGGCAGGATCGTGAAGCAGAGAAGCCAGAAGATCCAGAACGCCGTCATCGATCCGACGTTCTTGGTGAGCCAGATGGCGACCCGCTTGTTGAATCGCTGGTAGGCCGTGTCGGTCGGCATGTGGTCGATCACCTTGCCGTGGACGGGGTGGCCGTGCCTAGTCCAGCCGTGGGTGGGCCGTTTGACTGGTGTCTTGGCGGCTCCAGCTGTGACCGCGGAGTCTGTTGGGGTCATCTCAGTGAGCGTCATCTAGCGCCAGCTCCTTTGTCATGACCATTATGCGTCACCGCCCCGACAGCACTAAGCGAACATCGACCTCAGTACCAACCCGGCGCAGCGGGCCCTCCGCCTGGGACCGTTTGATACCAAGAATTCATCTTCTCGCGGGCGGGCACCTTGCCGACCGGCGGCAGGCCCGGCACATACGCTTGCCAGAGCGCAGAGGAGTTCGCGGTCCAGGATCGAATCAAGCGGAGGAACGATGACCGACATACATACAGCTACGCCAGGGTCCAACGAGAAGCTCGACGCCGCGCCGGAGCCCCTGTTCCAGCGCATCGCCGACAGGGTGAGCTACGGGATGGGGACACCGCTGAACATCGGGATATGGATCGTCCTCGTCGTCGGCTGGACACTGCTGTTCGCTCTCAAGTTCGTCAACGCCAATGGCAGCTTCCTGCCGGCGTGGTTCACCTCGACCGGGTTCAACTTCCCGCTCAACCTCGTCACCACCGTCGCCGAGCTGTATATCGGCTTTCTGGTCGGGGCATCATCGAACCGCTCCGAGCGCAACCTCGAGACGACCCTCGCACGCATCAGTGCCCAGGACGAGCAGATCGACGCGGTCGAACTGAAGCTGTCCGAGTCGTTGAAGCAGAACACGGAGCTCACCGCGGAGATCCATGAGCTGACCAAACTCATCCACCAGACCGTGTGTGCTCCAGGAGGAAGCAAGAACTCCTGACCGGAGCGAAAATGGCCTGGCAGAGGACATTCTCCAGGTGGACAGCCCGGCGCGATAGGTTGGAACTGAACGGGACGATGCGCTGTCGGACCTCTGCGTCGGTCAGTCCTTCTGTGGCATGCGCCAGGTCTCGCGCCGAGTCGTCTCCTCGCGCTGCTCAAGCGTCCCGGGTCATCATCCTCCAGGCACCGAGGGCCGTCCAGACGACGAGCCAGGCAACGATGACGCAGACCGCCACGGTTGTCGACTCCGGAATGAGGAGCGGGTTACCGTTGCCGTTGCCCGCCCCTCCTCCTCCGCCGCCGAATACCGAAATACCACCCGGCGCCAGATGCGCAGTAGCGACTCCGACCACCGCCCGCTGCAGGTTCAGCATGTAAGGGATACGTGCCCGGGAGAAGATCGGCGTCAAGATGACCTCGAGCACGATCATGAGGATCAAAGAGATAGTCCTCTGCCCAAGGAGGGAAGCGAGCCCAAGGCCCACTAGGAACCCGATGAGCGCTTCGAGCTCGAGCCACAACCCGGACTCGACCATGAGGGAGTCGGACGGGTACAGGAACTGAGACGTATAGCTGGAATAGTTCTGCCGAGCGATCTGGACGGCTGCGACCCTGATCTGGGCTTGGGTCGGTTGCGCCCCGCCGTTCGGCGGCACCGGGCCGCCGTTCGACGGCACCGGGCCCGACGAGGACACTGGGCCGGTCGACACTTGGCCGCCGCAGTTCAGGCTGTTCACCACGGAGGCGATGTCGGAGGCGTCAGGCGTCGACGGCGTGAGCCGTAAGCCGAAGTTGCACACGACCTCGTCCGCATGGCCTGCGGCCCAGTTCTCGAGTCCGGCCCGCGAAAGGCCGACAGGTACGTTCACACCGTCGTAGTTCAGCCTCGTCGGAGCCGCGAAGACGCACACCGCGCAGACGATGGTGAACCCGATCGCGACCAGGGGCACGACGATCGCCAGCCCGGCGGGGATCCGCGCCAGGTAGAGCGCCAGTCGGGAGCGGCCGGTCACCACCAGGTGGCGGAACATCCCCTCGGAGAGGTCTGCAGATCCCGCCGTGCAGCCCAAGGTGGCGGCAACGATGAAACCGAAGACGTACATCACCCCGGCAACGAGGCCCGTGTAGATCGAGTAGCCACCGGCCGGCCCGTAGGACTTCGGGTCGAAGGCGTGAGCCAGCAACCGGATGGTGAGGAAGATGGTCGGGATGCCGATGTTGACCACGATCAGGGCGATCATGAGTCCGCGTCGTTTGCGCAGCTCCATGAACCTGGTGGCGATCATGGCTCCATTGGGAATCGGCGATCCCCGGTGATCTCGCGACGAGCCAGCCGGTGCAGCTGCCGGAACCGGAGAGGTCGTCGCCGGCACAGTCGCCATTACGAGGCTCCCAGTCGACTCGTGACCTGCAGGAACCACGCTTCGAGCGACTCCTGGACCTCCTGGAGCCGATACACGGAGATCCCTCCTGTGACGAGAATGCGGTTGATCTCGGCTACGACGTCACGCGGCGTGCCCCCGGGCAGGGTGATCCCGAGGCCGAGCGTCCCGACTTCGACATGGGCCGGAATACTGGTGCCTTCGATGATGGCGCGGGCCCGATCGGGTTCAGAGCATTCGACCTGAAGGAAAAGAGATGCTCCCGCGAGCAGCTCGGATATGGCACCCTGCCGGATGATCTTGCCCCTGTCGACGATAGCCACGGCATCGCAGGTCCGCTCGACCTCGTCGAGCAGATGTGAGGACAACACGACCGTGCGGCCCTCGGCCACCAGGGCGAGGATCATGTCGCGAATTTCGGCCATGCCGGCCGGGTCGAGTCCGTTCATCGGCTCGTCCAGGATCAGCAGCTGTGGGTCCCCGATCAGGCAGGCGGCGACTCCGAGTCGCTGACGCATGCCCATCGAGTACTTCGAGACCTTGTCATCGGCGCGACCAGCGAGGCCGACGCGTTCGAGCGACGGCCCGATGCGGTCACGTGACTCCGGTTCGCGTGCGGCGGCGAGGATCTGGAGGTTCTGCCTCCCGGTCAGATGGCCGTGGAACCTCGGTTCGTCGACTATGGCCCCAACTCGGGCCAGGGCCACATCGCGATGCTTCGGAACGGGGTACCCGAGCAGGGACATCGTGCCGGCGTCGGCGTGCGTCAACCCGAGGAGTACGCGGATGAGCGTGGTCTTGCCTGCTCCGTTCGGCCCCAGGTAGCCGAACGCACATCCGCGCGGCACGAGGAGCTCAACGGCGTCGACGGCGACATTCTCCCCGAACCGCTTTGTCAGCCCATGGGTCTCAACAGCCCATTGGCTCTCGGCCGCCAATTTATGAGCGGCGTCGGGGAGGGCAATGGTGCTCATCGGGTGCCCATGTCCGCGACTGCCCCCATCACTATCGGCACCCCCCGCGCGCGGTCGCACTGGCCATGAGCAAGACCCCCATCCCGGCTAGCTTGACGACAAACTCGAGGTCCGGGCAGGCCGGGCTGAAATCAGAAAGCGAAGGCTCCTCCGGCACGTCATAGCTGGCGGACCGACCACTTTCCACATGGGGCCTCCCTCTACGGTGTCCGTCTCGACCAAGGCGCCAGTCTGACACGGCCGCGGCGGGGCGGAAGGTCGCCTCCGAGGCAATCACACACCGCCGGAGCGACAACCACCCCCCGCAGCCACGGGCATGGGGACGCCGCACCGGGAGCGGGCAACTGGAGGTGCTCGGCGCTGGACTCTTGGTCAAGTGGTCTCCTCGGTGAGCTCGGTCACTCGATCGGCTGGTGGGCCATCGAAGTCGGCTCGCGGCCGGCGAAGAGCCAAGCGACGAGGGCGGCGAACGCTGGCATGGCGAGGAGAATGAAGAGAAGATCCGCAACCGGGACATTTCCGAGCGAGGAGATGCCGCCGTTCAACGAGTTACCACGGAGCCAGCCGATGAGACCGATGTAGCCACCGACTGTCCCGAGCAGCGCGCCGAGGAACCCGAGCGCACCGGCCGTGGCCGCCGAAAGTGTGCGCCGGGTGTAGCTGCTCGCCCCCGTCGCGGCGAGCGTCCGCAGATCGCTCGCGGTCTCGCTGCGAATGAGGCCGACCGACATGCCGAGCACGCCGAGGGCGATAACGATCCCGAAGACCGTCGCCCAGGTGATGACGGCGAATGACGTGGGCTGGTCGTTCTTCGACTCGACGGAGAGCTGCGTCGTCGAGGCGGCAAGCTGCGCGTTGGCGATCTCCGAGGCGCTGAAGGCCTGAGTGCCCTGAACCAGCCAGTCGGTTGTGGTGGCCTGGATGTGGAACTCTTTCATGGCGTGCTCGGTGATCACCGTGTTCGGTGCCGAGGTGCCGCTCGGCAGAGCACCGACCTCCTGGATTACCGGGTTGGCGAGACAGTCGGTCGCCGCGCTGCACCGAGACTGTGGCGGCGGGCCGGAGCCGGGGCCGTTCCCGTTTCCCGATCCGTAGGTGAAGGTCATGTTGGAGACCCCGGAGAGGCCGGGACGCGAACTCAGGACGTCCGCGTTCGGATCGATCTCGGACGCCTTGATCCCGAACGCCCGCAGCAGCTGAGGGGTCGCGACGTAGATCTGTCCGTTCCAGCTCCGGCCGCCTTGGGTCGCGTTGAGACCCGCATTGGGGGTCTCGAGCGCGATGAGCTGCGCGCCGAGGCCCCTCGCTATCTCCCCGGCGTGTCTTGCAAACTGCTGCAGCAGCGTGGCAACAGCCGCGGACGACGGACCTTTTTGGACGGTGCGCCTCCCGTTGGGTCCGACAACCGTCGTTCCCGCCGGAGGCGGCATGCTGGCGTGGAGGGCGAGCTCGTTGGAGGCAAGGTTTGGTCCCGCGTAGTCGAGCACGTTCCCATAGCGGGCCGAGGCGGCGAGCATGACGATGACAGCGGCGAGGACGCCAACGCTGATCGCCGCGAGCGCCGACCCCGAGCGGGCCCGGTAGCGGGCAAGGTCGCGAAGCGCCAGTCGGGCCGCGATCGGTGCTCGCCGGGCAAGGCGCGCCGTGAGTGAGAGGAAGAACGGCGCGAGCAGGATGAGACCGGGGATGAGGAGCACGATGCCGAACACCAGTTCAGGCGCACCGCCGCTCCCGTTCCCACTGTTCGTGCTGCCCGAGTAGCCGAGGAGCAGGAAGGACCCGACCAGGCAGACGATGCCGGGGATCGCCGAGCGGTGGACCTGGCGGGGCGGGGCCGGCCGGCCCGAGAGGGCGGCGACGATCGGCACCCGGGTGATCGCCTGCGCGGGTCGGGAAGCGGCGAAGAAGGCCGCGACGACCGCGAGCACCATCGCTGCGGCGACGACGACCCAGGCAGGGCGAACACCCCGATGACGTGGTGGGCGCTCTGCTCGAGGCTCGGCCGGTAGGCGAGCCACACCACGAGGCCTAACACGAAGCCGGCGAGGGCACCGACGAGGCCTACGACCGTGCCATTCGCACGGACGACGAGACGGACGTGGCTGTCTGTGGCGCCGGTCGACTCGAGCATGCCGATGGCGCGGAGGCGGCGCTGCGCCAGCACGGTGAAGCCGCCGACCGAGACGAGCGCGATGAGGAGCATCCCGAGCACGAGGGCCGCGAGCGAGATGGTCTCGGGGTTGAGCGGGTTCGACTGGGCGATCGAGGCCGGCGTCTCCACCTGTGTCCCGGCTTTGATCGAACCAGGCGGCACACCCGGTGCGTCGAACAGCGCCACGACCTGGGTAGGCGTCTTCACCTGCCCCGGTGCGACGAGCGCGAACTCGTCGAGGAGGCTCTGCGGGTTCTCGACGATGCCGACGACCCGGCGCTCGGCACCACCGACGGACCAGGTGTCACCAACCTTCAGGTGGAACGCCGAAGCCACCCCGCTCGTCACGGCGACCTCGCCCGCGCCCACCGGGTAGCGCCCGGAGACGAGTGCAAGCATGGGGCCGCTGAAAGGTCCGTGCGCATCTTGGGCGCGGAGTTGGAACGTGTTGATCGAGCCGGGGATCGACATCGTCTCGTTCTCGATCACCTCGACGCGGCCGAAGCGATGCTCGAGGTAAGCGACGTCGCTCGTCACGTGCGCGTTCAAACCCGTATAGGTCGCGGAGTCCCCGGCCGAGCCGAAGCCGAAATTCGCCGGCTGCGGCGTGTTCGTCGCGACGGCCGAGCCGACGATAGTGGCCACGACCGCCACGGCGATGAGGGCGAGGATCAGGAACTGTTGACGCCACTCCCTGCGAAAGAGGCGCCAAGCCCACCGGACGACGGCACGCCGTGCGGGCACTCCCCCGTCGGACGGGCGGGCGTCGCCGAGCGGCGCCAGGACCGCAGTGCTACTCATCGATGCTCCTTTGGTGTCCAGCGACAGTTCGCGCTCACGAGCGGTGCGTCGGCGCGACGAGTGCGTCCTCGGCCTCGGGTGTGACGTGGTCGACGATGCGGCCGTCGCGAAGGAGGACGATCCGGTCCGCCCATGAGGCGAGGTGGGCGTCGTGGGTTACGACGACCGCGGCCACACCGCGCTTGCAGGCGTCGGCGATCAGCTGCATCACCGCCTCGCCGTTCGTCGAGTCGAGCGCCCCGGACGGCTCGTCGGCGAGAAGGAGGTGACGCTCGCCGACAAGCGCACGGGCGATCGAGACCCGCTGGCGCTCGCCGCCGGAGAGCTGGTCGGGAAAGTGCCCTGCCCGATCGGCGAGTCCGAGCCCCTCGAGGACTTCCATGCCGACAGGCTGCGCCCGCCGTGCCGAAAGGCCGTCTAGCTCGAGCGGCAGCGAGACGTTCTCGAGCGCGGTGAGCCCGGCCAGGAGGTTGAAGTCCTGGAAAACGTAACCGATCGTCCGGCGACGGAGCCGTGCCTTGTCGTTGCGCGACATCCGCGACAGCGACGCGCCCTCAATGACGACCTCGCCGCTCGTCGGCTCCTCGAGGCTGCCGGCGATGGTGAGCAGTGTCGACTTGCCCGAGCCGGAGGGGCCCATCACCGCGACGAGGTGGCCCTCGTCGACAGAAAGGCTGATGTCCTCGAGGGCGAGGACGGCAGTCTCGCCTTCGCCGTAAGACTTCGACACCTGGCGGAGCTCGAGCAGGCTCATTGGACTGCGACCATCCTTTGCCGGATGCCCGGCATCAACCCCCATAATCCTCCAGAAATCATACTGCGTATGGTACCCGCGATCCCCAGTCTGTCAAGTGCGCGGTGCAGGTTCCTGGAGCGGCGTTAGGGACGTGGGCTCGACGACGAGCTCTCTTCGAGGAACGATTCGGGGCTTGGAGGGGGCATCGTCTGGTCAACGACGCGTCCGTCTCGGAGGAAGACCACGCGGTCCGCCCAGGACGCGAGCTGGGCGTCGTGGGTGACGACAACGGCTGCCACTCCCCGCTTGCATGCCCCGAGAATCAGGCGCATCACCGCTTCCCCATTCGTCGAGTCGAGCGCCCCGGACGGCTCGTCGGCCAGGAGCAGGTGCCGTTCCCCGACGACCGCTCGTGCGATCGCCACGCGCTGGCGTTCACCGCCGGAAAGCTCGTCCGGGAAGTGGGTCGCCCGATCGGCGAGCCCGAGCCCCTCGAGCGCCTCCATCCCCGCGGCAAGTGCCTTTTTCGCCGAGAGGCCGTCGAGCTCGAGCGGCAGCGACACGTTCTCCACCGCGGTGAGGCCTGCGAGCAGATTGAAGTCCTGGAAGACATAGCCGATCGTCCGCCGTCGGAGCCGGGCCCTGTCGTTGCGCGACATCGCTTGGATCGAGGCGCCGTCGATGAGCACCTCACCGCTCGTCGGCTCCTCGAGGCTCCCGGCGATGGTGAGCAAGGTCGACTTCCCCGACCCGCTCGGTCCCATGACAGCGATGAGCGAGCCGCGCTCGACGGCGAGATCGACGTCCTGGACGGCGTGGACCTCGGTCGGCCCCGCGCCGTAGGACTTCGAGACTCGGCGCAGCTCGAGGAAGCTCACCGGCGGACCACGAGCCGCCGCGCGAGGTGCGGACCGCGGGGCGCAGTGGCCGGCTCGGCGGCCGCCCGCTTGAGACGTCCGTCCGCGGTGTCGAGCCACCGGACGACGGCGTCGAGACGGAACAGCTCTGCGTCGACGACGAGCGCGAAGGAAAGGTCGAAGTCGGACTCGTCCTCTTTGAGGCGCGTCCACTGCTGCATGAGCTCGATGAGGTAGCGACGGTGGACCTGGATGACGTCGTGAACCGAGACGCCCGGTACGCGAAGGGCCGAGAGCACCTTGATGACGAGCTCGTCTCGAGGTGGCGAGGTCATGTCTGGCGGCGTGTTCAGCCAAGAGGAGAGCTCCTCGGCACCGGCGTCGGTGATGCGGAAGCCCTTCTGCGGGCCCTCGCTCTCCGTCTCGTCGGACTCGACGAGCCCGTCGCGCTCGAGGCGCTGGAGCGTCGTGTACACCTGGCCGATGTTCAATGGCCAGATCTCGCCGGTGGTTGACTCGAACTCCTTCTGGAGCTGGAGCCCGTACTTCGGTCCCTCACTGAGGAGGGCAAGGATGGCGTGTCGGACACTCACCGTGCTACCCGATCTTTGATCATACCCAGTATGGTACAGGTCGTATCTGGTAGGTCAAGCCTTGCCGTTGGCGCTGGTGGAGTCGAGTGGGCGTGCCCCAGCTGCTGTCTCGCCTGTCAGCGGCCCCCGGTGATCTTCCGGCTGCGCTGCTCGACACCTGGCTGGCCGTAGGGATAGTCGGCGGCGCCAGGGTCGCTGGCTGCGTCGAGCCGTTCGGTCTCCACGGGCGAGAGGTGGAGGTCTGCCGCACCGAGGTCGTCCTCGAGTTGTTCGAGCGTGCGCGCCCCGAGGATGACCGAGGTGACGGTGGGGCGGTCCACGAGCCATGCCAGCGCCACTTGGGCCATGGAGGCGCCCCGGGCCGCGGCGATCTCTTGCACCGCTGCGATCACGTCCCAGGTCCGTTCGACTCCGCTCCTGCGATCGTAACCCTCGACCCCCCTGTTGGGATTCTCACCTAACCGGGTGGCACCCTTCGGGCGCTCGTCGCGCCGGTACTTTCCCGTGAGCCACCCGCCACCTAGAGGCGACCATGGCAGCAGACCCAAGCCCTCCGCGCTGCATGCCGGGATGATCTCCCACTCGATCTCACGCACCAGGAGGTTGTATTGCGGCTGCAGCGTGACCGGTCTCGACAAGTCCCTGGCGTCTGCTACGTCCACGGCCTTCTGCAACTGCCAGCCCGTGAAATTGGAGAGACCTACGTAGTGGATCTTGCCGGCACGTGCGGCATCGTCGAGGAACCGTAGGGTCTCCTCGATCGGCGTGTAGGGATCGTGAGAATGGACCTGGTAGAGGTCGATCGTCTCCAGGTTCAAGCGACGCAGCGAGTCCTCGAGCGCGTGCGCCAGGTGCCGGCGCGACAGCCCGACGTCGTTCGGCCCCGTGCCCATGGGGAACCGCCCCTTGGTGGCGAGCACGACCTGCCGACGGACATCGTTCGGGCGCGCGGCGAGCCAGCGCCCGATGATCTGTTCTGACGCGCCGGCGCTGTACACGTCGGCGGTGTCGACCAAGGTGCCCCCTACCTCAACGAACCGGTCGAGCTGTGCCCAGGCAGTGGCTTCGTCCGCCTCACTGCCGAAGGTCATCGTCCCCAACGCCAACGTCGACACGGCGCAGCCACTCCGACCAAGCGTGCGGTACTCCATCTCTTGTCTGTCCTTTCATCTCACGACCACGGCTTTCGGGGCGGTCTGCCGCACGTGCCAGGTCACCTGTCCGGTCGTTGTGGAAGCACCCCTACGCTGAGCCGTTCGTCCTCCACCAGGCGTGCCAGTCTGTGTTGTAGCCGTCGAAACCGTAACGCACCCCCGCGTCGGCTACCCACTCGTTCGTCTTGGCGGCGATTGCTACGAGCGCGGGATCCCGACACCGGGCCAGATGGCTCGTACGGCATTAGGCGCAAGGCTTGAGAGAGCACTTGGTCTGCCCGATCAAGCCGTGCCTGCTGGATAAGCCACTTGACGAATGGCTTCGTAGAATTGACGAGATCCGCGTCACTATCTGGTCGGCTGCACAGCCCCATCACTTTCTCATAAGTCTGCAAGATAACATCCGATGATGGCTCGGTGTACTCAAGCGCGAGAGCGAGATTTCTCCACAGAAGCGGGTCTCAGGGAATCGCTCAAGAAAGCCTCGGATCACTCTCTCCATTCCATGGTACTCATCGCGTGCCACATAGTAATTGAGTAGCTTGATTAACGGGTTGCATTCCTGGGGATGAGCAAAAACAGGTTCCGGAGCGCTTGAATTGCGGCGTTGCGCTAAGTCACGTCGGTTACGTGAACGTCTAAATCGAGAAGCTCAGCCCTGGCGCTATTATTGGAAGGGTCCGTTCACGGGCGAGCGTGTACAAGGGGCGGGTCCTTTCCGAATCCTGAACGGACCTCGCGAGCGCGATCGCCTGCCCGTTCAAGCTGCGCCGAAGTCGCGCGCTCCGATTCAATCAACTTCTCGATAATCGCCGAGGCCTGTGGCGGTTCAATCCGTGGGTTGTTGAGGTCACGAAGCATTGCAGCACGTACGGCAGCAGCTAAGGCGTCAACGTTTTGGCAAGAAGTCCTCGGCCCGTGTAAGTACACTCGTCAGCTCCTTGAGGATTGATTGGCCTCTGTCTGGCTCATTCAGCCTCTCCTGAGCTTGCGTAAGCAAGGCCTCGTTCTGGCCGCGTGCTCGTTCATTGCGTTCGAGGCACTCCTTCTCCGTCCGTTCGCCTATTTCGAGGAAGTCGAAGAAGCGGTCGCCCACTTGACTCTTGACGACTCGCTCGACCCGCTGGTCGAGAGATTCCCTTCGTTGGCGGAGGCCGGCGAGGAAAAGACCAGGCGATGCAACGACAACGCCGCCGATACCAGTGACGACCGGAGGCCATGTAGACACAGTCGGAGGCTACGATGAGAGACCTTCATAGTCAATGAGTGATATGCCGTAGTCGATCTCGGATTGTGCGAGGCGACGATCTGCCGGTGGGTTCTCCAAGATCGAGTCGATCGTGGCGAGCTGGCTCGATGCTATAGCGGCGAAAGATGACCATAGGTCGGCTGCTGGCTCAAGTGTTCGGCGAGCCCTTGAGGTCGACCTACGGGCTTAGGCAGTAATCTTCGGCCAGCCCTGCAATCGAGGGAGGACGTGGGACTTGGCAAGAAGGAAGAAGACCCGGCCAGCGGACCTGCTCGGCCCTCTAGAGGCTCAGATAATGGCGACGGTCTGGCGCCACCCCGGTGTGAGCGGCGTCGACGCGACGGATCTGATCAACGAGAAGCGTGACGTCCCGCTGTCGCACCGGACCATCCTCACCGTGCTCAGCCGGCTCGACGCCAAGGGATACCTCACCCATGTCGTCGAGGGAAGGACCTACCTGTACACGGCGGTGGTGCCCGAAGACGAG
>JBKQMT010000076.1:0-11385 GCA_052146595.1 Acidimicrobiales bacterium | reverse complement strand
CGGCTGTTCGAGATGATCGAGCTGCTGCGCCGTGACGGTGCCGCCGTGCTGTTCATCTCCCACCGTCTCCAGGAGGTCTTCGAGATCTGCCAGCGGGTGACGGTGATGCGCGACGGTCGCCACGTCTCTATGCCCTTTTGGCGCTCGGCGAGACCATGGTGGTGGTCGGCCGGCAGATGGACCTTTCGTCGGATCGGTGCTGGGTCTGTCGGCCCAATTACATGGTCGATCAGGAGTACGAGACCGGCCGGGTGCTCCCGGTGACCCGTTGCCAGATGACTCTGAACTAGGACTGCCGGGCGTCGGTTGCGATGTCCCCGGGTGCTCGTCCGGCCCAAAGAGCGCGACTCCCCTCGTGGCCTCGTCATCTCCACGAGTTGTGTGAAACGTTACACTTTCAGCCATCACTACGCTAGAAGTGCCGCGATCAGCCAGCAGATATAGGGCTGTCTCGGCGCGAAGTGGCGTTACGGCGCTCCCGGCCCGGTCAGAAGACCGGTCCGCCCGCCCGAGGCAACCCCGCGACGTGGGCGGCGCTAACCTACGCCCGGAGCTGCCGCGACCGCCGGATCCGCCAACCGAAGCACGCGAGCTGTCATAGGAGACCGTTGACCCAGCGCCGCAACGACACGCCCAAGCCATCGGCACGGCCCGCGCCGGCGGCTGGCGGTGCCGGCGGTGCCCGCCAGCCCAGGCCCGGTCGGGTGACCATCAAGGACGTGGCCGAGCACGCCGGTGTGTCGCTCGGCACCGCCTCGAACGTGTTGAACCGGCCGGACCGCGTCGCTCCCGGCACTTTGGCGCGGGTCCTCGACGTGATCGACCGGCTCGGTTTCGTACGAAGCTCCGCCGCCCACCAGATGCGCGGCCGCAGCAACAGCCGGTGCTTCGGCGCCGTCGTGCTGGACGCCTCCAACCCGTTCTCGACCGAGACGGTGCGCGGGCTGGAGGACGCGGTGCACGAGCAGGGATCAGCGGTGGTCCTCTGCTCGACAGACGGTTCCCCGGACCGGGAGGCACGCTACCTGCGCTGGCTCGAGGAGCAGCGTGTCCAGGGCATCGTGATCACCCCGGCCACGCGCAGCATCCGTCATCTCGAGACGCTGCGGGAGCGGGGCACCCTCGTGGTCCTCCTCGATCGGCGGAGCAATCAGGGTGAGCTGTGCTCGGTCTCGGTCGACCACGCCCGAGGCGGGGAGCTCGCCGCGGGCTATCTGTTCGACCTCGGCCACCGGCGGATCGCTTTCATCAACGGGCCGCTCCACCTCTCGCAATGTGCCGAGCGCCGCCGGGGCATGCGCCTGGCGGCCCGCCATGCGGGCCTCAGCCCCGAGGCCACCATCATCGAGTACACAATCGACCCGATCACCGCCTTCGGGCAGGCCGAGCTCACGGTGGAGAAGCTCCTGGCGATCCCCGACCGGCCGACCGCCGTCGTCTGTGTGAACGATCAGATCGCCTTCAGGGTGCTGCGGGCCCTGGCGGAGCGCCGGGTGCGGGTGCCGCGCGACATGAGCGTCGTGGGCTATGACGACGTTGAATTCGCGGCGATGCTGTCTCCGACCCTCACCTCGATCCGCCAGCCAAAGTACGAGCTGGGCAAGGCCGCGGCCGAGCTGCTCATCGCGGAGACCATCGACCCGCTGCACCGCCACGGTGACATCCGCTTCGAGCCCGAGCTCATCGAACGTCAGTCGACGACGGCCCGCTCGAAGTTGAACCGGTACAGCCCACGCGGCGCCTGACGGGTCCTCGAGGCGGCGATGCGGGACGGTCCCCCACCTTCAGGGTCGGCGATCTTGGACAGCCACTGCCACGCCTGGCGCCGCTGGCCCTACCAGCCCCCCGTGCCTGACGAGGAGAGTCGAGGAACGATCGAGCAGCTCCTCTACGAGATGGACGGGAACGGAGTCTCACAGGCGCTCGTGGTCTGCGCGGCGATAGACCTCAACCCGGACAACGTCGCCTACGTCGCCTCCGCTCGCGAGCGACACCCTGGACGCTTGCACGTGGTGGCCGACCTCGACTGCACCTGGAGCACCACCTACCACGCAGCCGGGAGCGCGGACCGCTTGCGGGCACTGGACGATCGCTACGAACTGGCCGGTTTCACCCATTACTTCTCCGAGCTCAACGACGGCTGGCTGCTTTCCGACGAGGCGGAGGCGCTCTTCACCGCCGCCGGGGAACGCCGTCTCGTCGCCAGCCTCGCCGTCGGACCGGCCTGGCAGGCCGACCTGCGCCAGATCGCCCGCCGCCACCCGGATGTGCCGGTGCTCTGCCACCATCTCGGGGATCTGCACCCCGGGGAGGCTGGCAGCCTCGACGAGGTGCTCGCCTCCGCTGCCGTCCCGAACATCTACGTGAAGGCGTCCGGCTTCCACTACGTCTCTGGCCGGGGCTGGGACGCCCCCTGGCCGGACGCGCTCGAGACGCTGCGCCGGATCTTCGACAGCTACGGGCCGAGCCGGCTCTGTTGGGGCTCGGACTTCCCGGCCTCGAAGCGCTTCTGCACCTACCGCCAGTCGCTCGAGGCCGTGCGCTCGCACTGCCCCTTCCTCACCCCCGAGGACCTGCACCAGGTACTCGGGGGGACGCTGCGCGCGGTCCTCACCGGCGTCGGTACGGTCAGCTGAGCAGCCGGGCGTCTCAGCTCGGCGGGGTGCGCAGGCGGACGATCCCGGAGGTCAGCTCGCCCAGGGGCTCCAGGCCCGCGAAATGCGCCAGACACTCGTCCACCATGAGGGAGAAGAAACGGCGCCGGCTCTCGGCGGTGACCCCGGCGATGTGGGGGGACACAAAGACGTTGGGGAGATCCAAAAGCGGCGAGTCGAGCGGCAAGGGCTCGGGGTCGAACACGTCCAGGCAGGCGACGACGTCGCCCCGCAACAGCCGTGTTAGGAGTGCAGTCGCGTCCACCACCTTGCCGCGGGAGACGTTGACGAAAACGGACCCGGGCCGGAGACGTTCGAGCTCGTCTGCCCCGAGCATGCCTTCGGTGGCGGCGGTGTGCGGCACGAGGACGAAGACGACGTCGGACCCGAGGATCGTGGCAAGCGGCCCGAAGCGGACCCCGTAGGGCTCGGCCAGGGCTCTCGGGGCGAACGGGTCGAAGACGAGCGCCTCGACGTGGAAGGGGCGCAAGAGCTCGACGAGGCGGCGGCCCAGGTAGCCGAAGCCGATGAGGCCGACCCGCTTGTGGCTCAGCTCCGCCCGGTCATAGCCCGGTCCCGAACGCTCGGCCACCGGAAAGAAGGCATTCTCGTGGGCGATCATCCGGCGGAAGCTCGCCCCGGCGTTGCGCAGGCCGACGAGGGCGAGGCCGAGCGCCCACTCGGCAGCCGGCCACGACGACCCGTGGCTCGTGTCGACCACGCGCACGCCGCAGCGCTGGGCGGCCTCGACGTCCAGGCGGTAGGCGAAGCGGTCGCCCTCGAGCTCTCCGAGCAGAGTCAGGCGCGGCGCCGCCGCCAGGACCTGGGCGCTGACGAAAGGCGCCCCGTCGCAGACGAGGAGGGCGTCGAGCTCGGTCGCGAAGCAGGCCAGCTCCGCCTCTGCCTCAAGGTCGCGGGGAGCCGGTAGGCCGAGACTGGAGGCGACCGAGCAGGGCAGGTAGGAGAACTCGGCGACCGCCTCCAGGCGGGAGATGTCAGCATCGGTGACATAATCACGGCGCACGGCTTCGTTGCAGGCGAGCCCGACCCGCCCGCGGCGGGCCGCCGGGCCCGGGGCGCTCGTCATCTGATCGCCACCGAACCGTCCTCGCGCAAGGCCGTGCGCGACAGGTCTGCCGAGACGGGCGGGTGCAGAGCAAGGCCGGCGTCGTCGAGCTCGATGCCGATCCCGGGACGATCGGGAGGGAGCAGGTAGCCGTCGCGCACCTCGATCACGCGGTCGACGACGTCGGTCCACCGCGGGCCCTCCTGGGGCACGTGTTCTTGGACCTCCCAGTTCGGCACGCACATGCCCAGCTGCACGAGGGCGGCGACCGCCACGGGGCCGGAGGGGACGGCGTGGGGGATGACGCCGGCGTGGAAGGACTCGGCGAGCGCACAGATCTTCTTCACGTGCGTGATGCCGCCGGCGATGCCGACATCGGGCCGGACATAGGCGACCCCGGGCCGTTCCAGGTACTCGGCGAACTCCCAGATGGTCGTGTTGCGCTCGCCTGCCGCGACCGGGAGGGCGACCTTGGCGGCGAAGGCCCGCAACGCCATCACGCTGTCGGGCGGTATCGGGTCCTCCACGAAAAACGGCCGGAAGCGGACGAGCTCACCGCACAACAGCACCGCGTCCCCCGCCGTCATGTTGCGGTGCAGCTCGACCCCGAGGTCGATCTGCCAACCCACCGTCTCCCGCACGGCTGCAAAACGGGCCACGAGGTCCTCGATGCGGGCCGCCTGGCGCATGACATGGTGCTCGTTCTGGAACAACAGGATCTTCAAGGCGCCGTAGCCTTCGACCTCGACGGCGCGGCGGGCGGACTCGACGAGATCCTCGGTGGAATGCTCGTCGACGAGCACCTTCATGGCCCGCACGGCGCGGCGGGCCCGACCCCCCAGGAGCTGCCAGACGGGCACCTCGAAGTGCTTTCCCTTCAGGTCCCACAGTGCCTGGTCGACGGCGCTGATGGCTCCGGTCACGGCCATGCCCCGAAAGCAGAGGGCGCGATAGAGCGTGGACCAGTGATGCTCCACGTCGAAGGCGTCGCGGCCCTGCAGGTAGGTGCCGATCGATGGCACGATCTCGGCCACGGCGGCCGGCCAGCCGAAGAAGGTCGACTCGCCTACTCCGAAAGTACCGTCATCGCCCACGACACGCACGTAGCAGGTGTTGCCGGCGGGTATGGCTTCGACGGACGCTATGCGCATGATCTTCCTCGCTCCTAGAGACTCGGCGTCGCCCCGGCCGCCGCGCGGCGGCGATGCTCCCTCAACAGCGGGAGGGTAGACGCTCAGTCAACAGCCGGAGGGTAATAGACGAACTCCGGCTCGATGCGGACCCGCGGCGCCTCGATGAGCTCGATGATCATCGACACGCCGGGGAGCTGGAAATAGGCGAAGGCACCGTCCCCCTCGGCGCCGAAACCCCGCGCGCTCTGCAGGGGGACGAAGCCGGCCTCGAGCGCCTCGGCGACCGCAGCCGGGTGGTCGTCCACGTACTTGCCGACGTGGTGCAGCCCCTCACCGTGCTCGGCGAGGTGGTCGGTGAAGATGCTCGGCCCCGCGAGCGGCTGCACGAGCTCGAATTGCATCTCGCCCTTCCAGGCGAGGGCGTGGCGGAGCGAGAACTCCACCTCTTCCCCGTGGTAACGCATGTCCTTGAGGAGTGGAGGCTCGAGCCGGTAGCCGGTCCAAGGGCCGATCCTGAGGTGCCTGGCCCAGCGGGCCACGGCCTCGTCCAGGTCCTCGACGACGACTGCGCACTGCTTGAAGGGCGGTGTGAGAAACGGCGACGGTCTCTCTCCCATGTCCGTGCTCTCGCTCATCAACCTGCTCCGATCTCGTCGCCGACGAGCCCTAGGGCAACGTCGACCGGCTGCTGGGAGACAAAGACCGTCCCGTCGGCAACCTCGCCGATGCGGACGACGCCGCCGCTCACCCGTGACTCGGCGACGGCCCACACCCCGGCCACTGCGCGAAGCCCGGCCGGCCCGTCGACCTCGGGCGGCCGGCGCCCGAAGACAGCACCGGCGAAGTCGTCGAGCTCGATGCCGATCGTCGCCGCGTCGACCTCGGCGAAGGGCATGTCGTACTCGGTCCCCTCCGAGCCGAAAAAGCAGGCGGCCACTCCCTCGAGCTCGAACCCGCCCAGCTCTCTGCGCAGCTCCGCACCCGAGAGCGTGCGCTCCCCGAGCTGGACCACGACGGCGCCGCCGGAGCGGTCCGGGGGGACGAACATCGACCCGTTGCGTCCGTGCACGCTGCGCTGGACGAAGTGGCGGCCGGGGCCCGAGGGCACGTAGCACAGCTGGATGAGCGCGCCCGAGGACGTCTCGTAGAGGGCGACGAGGGAGTCCTCCCCCGTCGCCCGGATGACGCCCGGAGAGACCTCCTCGATGCCCACCGGCGTCGGCGAGCCCGAGGGCAGCGTCCTCAGCGGCTCGGCGACGAAGGCAGAGCCGAACGCCGTCTCGAGCTCGCCGAGGTAGTAGGCGAAGATGTCGGTGTAGTGCACTCCCATGTCGAGGGCGATGGATCCGGACTCGCGCCGGTGCCGCCACGGGCTGATCACCACGGCGTCGTCGCCTCCGACGTTCGTCTCGATCATGAGGTGCACCTCGCCGAGCATGCCCTGCTCCAGCACGGCGCGCGCCAGCCGGTTGGGGCCGTCCCTTCGGTAATTCTCGGCGACCGCCAGGACCGCGCCAGAACGGGAAGCGGCCTCGAGGATCGTCCGGCAGGCCCTGACCGTGATCCCGAGCGGCTTCTCGCAGATCACGTGCAGCCCGGCGGCGAGGGCCGGGACGGCAACCAGGTGGTGGACCGACGGGTCCGTCACGACATCGAGCGCCTCGACGAGGTCGCCCGCGATGAGATCGAGATGGTCGGAGTACACCGCCGGCCGCGTGCCGAAGATGTCCGCCACGACGTCGGCGGTCTCCTCGGCGGCGGTGACACGCGGGTCGCACACGGCGGCCAGCTCGAAGCTGCCCGCTCCGAGGGCGGCGAGCGCCCCGTAGGCCTGCACGTGGCGACGTCCCATGCCTCCGCAACCGACGAGACCGACAGCGAGACGATCCACCCGTACCCCCAGCTAGAGGACCGATGAAACTTTTCATCGGAGGGCGACATCATCGGGCTGTCGGCACCGGACTGTCAAGCGGCACGGTCTCCGGCATGGCCGCCTCGCCCGGATCGCAGCCAATTCGGCGGCGTCTGGACCCCGGTAGCATCCCGCCCGTGGAGTTTCTCGTCGAGATAGACATCCGACTCCCTCCCGAGTTGGGAGAGGACCGGCGTGAGAGCTTGCTGAAGGCCGAGGGGGCGCGGGGAGCCGCCCTGGCGGAGGCGGGGACGTTGCGCGCCATCTGGCGGGTGCCCGGCCGGCTCGCCAATCGTGGCATCTGGTCGGCGCCGGACGCGACGGCGCTCCACGAGGCGCTCGTGAGCCTGCCCTTGTGGCCCTTCATGGACGTCGCAGTCGTCCCCCTCGCCCGCCACCCGTTGGCACAGGGCTGCCAAGGCATTCCGCCCGGCTTGTAGGGGCGGCGGGCAGCAGAGGCCTCAGTAAGCGGCTGCGACCGACCCATCGGCTCGCAGCAGGCCCTCGTCGGAGAAGGGACGCTCGGTCACAGGAGCGACCGAGGCGTAGTCCTCGACGAGGCTGATGCCGAGGCCCGGCTCCTCCGGTATCTCGCAGTAGCCGCCGTTGCGCACCACGCTCGTGGCGATTGCGACCGAGTACGAGGTCTTGTCCTCGTCGAGGGGCAGGTACTCCATGGTCACGAGATTCGGGATCGTGGTGCAAAGGTGAAGGGTGGGGGCCGTGAGGGCGGGACCGAGGAAGTTGTGGGGCACGACCCCACAGTGGTGCGCCTCGGCGATGGCCGCTATCTTCCGGCATCCCGAGAGGCCGCCGGCGAGGCCGACGTCGGGCCGGACGAGGATCGCCACGTTGCGGGAGAGCAGCTCGTTGAACTCCCAGATCGAGCTGAGCCGCTCACCGGTGGCGATCGGCGAGTCGATCCGCTTGCAGATCTCCGCCTGAGTGTCGATCGAGTCGATCTGAATGGGGTCCTCGATGAAAAGGGGACGGAACTGGGCCAGGGCGTTGCAGACCACGATCGCCTTTGCCGGGTCTAGCTTGCGATGCAGCTCGAAGATCAGGTCGATCTCGTCGCCGCCGGCCTCGCGCGCTGCCGCCGCCATCGAGCAAGCCGAGCTCACGAGCTGGCTCATGGAGAGGTCCTCGTAGCCGTTCACGAGCGGGTCGAACTTCACCGCCGTGAAGCCTTCGTCGACGGCCCAGTTCACCGAGGAGACGATCTCGTCCGGGGTTCCGCCCCCGACGAGGGCGTGAAGGCGCACCCGGTCCCTCGTCCTGCCGCCGAGCAGCTCCCAGACCGGCAGCTTCAGCGCCTTGCCCTTGATGTCCCAGAGGGCGAGGTCGATCGCCGAGACTGCCGCGGAGAGAATGTTGCCCCGAAAGGGACGCACCCTGTAGCCGAGGTGCCAGAGATGCTCGATCCGGAACGGGTCGGCACCGATTAGCAGAGGTGTCAGCTCCTCGAGCACGCCGGCCACGCCCCGCGGGTAGCCCCATCCTCCTGACTGGCCGAGCCCGCTCACCCCGCTGTCGGTGGTCAGGCGTACGAAGGTGTGCTGCGCAGTCAGCTCACAGCCGACTTCGAGCACCTCGACGGATGCGATCTTCACGTGGCCCCCCCAGGTCTCGCCGTCTTGGTGCAAGACGGTACTCCCGCTGGAGGTCCTGGTGTGGGCACTCGGGCAGTCCGGCCGCCGCGGGCCTTGGGAGGGCGGACCGCAGCAGGGTCCCGGGCTGCGCCTCGCCTGGCGCGCCCAGGCAACCCCTCGTCCCGGCTCAGGTGGCGACGAGATCCCGGGCCGCGACCATCACGTCCTCGCCGCGCGGCATCCAGGCCTCCTCGAGGCAACCGGCGTAGGGGACGGGAGTCTCGGCCGAGGCGAGCAGCCTCGGCGGGACGTCAAAGCACTCGAAATGGTTCGAAGTCATGCGGGCGATGAGCGAGGCGCCCCAGCCACCGCCCGGTGGGCCCTCCTGGACGACGAGAAGCCGGGCCGTGCGCGCCAGGCTCTCCGCCACCGCCTCGTCGTCGAAGGGCACGAGCGTCCGCGGGTCTATGACCTCGAGCTCGATACCCTCCCCGGCCAGGCGCTCCGCCGCTTCGAGGGCACGATGGCGCATCTGCTGGGTAGCGACGACGGTCACGTCCCGCCCGGGCCTGACGAGGGCGGCCACGCCGAGGCGGTAGGGCCCCGGCGTGATGGCGCCCTTCAGCCCGAGGAGGTTCTTGTGCTCGAAGACGAGCACGGGGTTGTCGTCGCGCACCGCCGCGCGCAGCAGGCCGTAGCAGTCCTCGACCGTGCCGGGCACGGCGATCTTCAGGCCGGGGACGTTCAAGAACCAGTTCTCCGTCGCCTGCGAGTGCTGGGCGGCGAACCCGGCGCCTGCTCCGTTCGCCATCCTCACGGTGACCGGGAGGCAGGCCTGGCCGCCGGTCAGGTACCGGTACTTGGCGAGCTGGTTGGCGATCTGGTCGAAAGCCACCCCTGCGAAGTCGGCGAACATGATCTCCGCGATCGGCCGCAGCCCCATGATGGCGGCACCGATGGCGGTGCCGACGATCGCCTGCTCCGAGATCGGGGTGTCCCGTACCCGCTCGGCGCCGAAGCGCTCGAAAAGGCCGACCGTCGACTTGAAGACGCCCCCGGCGGCGCCGACGTCCTCCCCGAAGAAGATGACGTCAGGGTCGGCCTCCAGCTCGTCGGCGATGGCCTGGGCGATCGCCTCCCGGCAGGTGATCTCCGCCGTCACCGGTAGACGTCCTCGTAGAGGCGGTCGAGCGACGGCTCCGGCCAGCTCTTGGCCCGCTCGAGAGCCGCTCTCACCTCCGTGGCGACCTCGGCCCGGAGCGACTCCAGCTCCTCGCCGCTCGCCGCCCCTGACACCCGCACCAGCTCTTCGAAACGGGGGATGGGGTCGCGCGCCAGCCATTGCTCCAGCTCGCCCTCGGGCCGGTACTTGGCCGGGTCGGAGCGGGAATGCCCTTCGTGGCGGTAGGTGTCGGCCTCGATGAGCGTCGGGCCGTCGCCTGCCCGGGCACGGGCGAAGGCTTCCGCGGCCACCTCTCGCACGGCGAGCAGATCGTTGCCGTCGACGAGGACACCCGGGATGCCGTAGGCGACGGCGCGCTCGCAAAGGCGCGTGATCGCCGTCGTCGCCGCGAGCGGGCTGTACTCGCCGTAATGGTTGTTCTCGATGACCACGACGACGGGCAAACGCCAGACTGCGGCCAGGTTCAGGCTCTCGTGGAAGGCCCCGATGTTGGTCGAACCGTCACCTGTGAAGGCGACGCTCAGCTTCCCCGTCTTCTTGTGCTGGGCGGCGAGCCCTGCACCGACGGCGATAGGCAGCTGCGCCCCCACGACGGCGTTCGACCCGATGATGCCCTTGGCGAGATCAGCGAGGTGCATCGAGCCGCCCTTGCCCCCGCACAGGCCGCCTTCCCGGCCGAGAATCTCGGCGAAGGAGGCGTCCATGGCCGCCCCCGCCGCAAGGACGGCGCCGTGACCGCGATAGGTGCAGGTCATGGCGTCCCCGGGCGTGAGCAGTGAGCACACGCCGACGGGGACCGCTTCCTGCCCCTGGCACAGGTGTGTGCTCCCCCGCACAAGCCCGGAGCCGAAGAGGCCTTTGACCTGATCTTCGAAGAAGCGGATCGAGAGCATCGATCGCAGCAGCTGCGCCCACTCAGCCGGCAGGTCCCTCTTGGCGTCCTGGTCTTTGAGGCGGGTCGCGCCCGTATCGAAGCTGCTCTGACTCATGGGCACTTCATCCCGCCTCCGTCTCAGTGATGCCGCATGCCAAGCCAGGCCCGCCCTCGGGGCCTGCTCGGGGCAATGATCCCACCGCTCTGCGACAGAGCCGCCTTCGGCAAAATCGGCGAATGCCTTGACAAGTCCCCCCACAGTCGGTACCGTCGCACGGTCCGTTGAAACATTACAACGCGGACGGGGGGAAAGTCCAGTGAACGTGGAGACAACGGCGGGGGGCCCGCTCCTTTGATCGATGCGCAGCTTCTGCTCGTCGCACTTAGCGAACCGATCCTGGGGGTTCGGTTGCCGGTGCCTGACCGGGAGCGGGTCGTTGAAGCCAACAGGCTGGCAGCCGATGTTTTTCCACCGACGCCGGGGCGACTCTCCTGGCACGCCCAGGTCCAACTTGGTTAGCAAAGGAGATCAGATGACAATACCCAGCTCGGGCGGCGGGAACGGTGCGTGCGGAGCGCACGAGAGGCGCCCCGCACGCACATCCCGGTTCGGCAGGAAAATCACTGCCGTCGTGGGCGCTTGCCTCCTCGTCGGCAGCCTCACGGCGGTCGCGGCCAATGCCTCCGGCGCGTCCACAAGGACGAGCAGGGGACTCAGTGGCACACTCACGATGAACGTCTTCACGTTCTCGACGCCTGTCCTCAAGCCTGTGATCGCCGCCTTCGAGAAGCTCAACCCGGGCGTGAAGATCCAAGCCGCCAACGTCGTCAACACGCCCGACACTTACGTACCGCTTCTGCAGACCGAGCGCCTCGCCAACAACGAGCCCGACATCGACGAGACTTACGACGTCTTGACGCCCACCCTCGAGGTCGACGGACTCATCGCCGACCTCTCGCCGGACCTCAAG
>JBKQMT010000075.1:0-11407 GCA_052146595.1 Acidimicrobiales bacterium | reverse complement strand
GCATATACATGGCCGTGCCAATCAGCGAACGGTCTCCAGGGGACGGCCTGTCCGTTCAGTTTGGGAAAGGCGGTGCCGGCCAGGAAAACACCCGAGGAGGGAGCGACGCAGCCGACCCCGAGACCGGAAGTGACCCAGAGCGTCGATCCGACTGGCGTCGGCCAGATACCCCCAATCGCCGGTCCGGTGCCCCCTGTCAGCAGTCTCAGCTCCAGCCGCGTTTCTCTCTCGGGAGGATGTGCGACCGCCAGGCCCGGTGTTCGGAGCAGGTAGGCGGAACCTGCCATCCCCGAACGGTAGGAGACCCAGACACCACCTCTCACGGCCTCGACGCCGATCGATCCGAGCGTGAAATCGAAGCCGGCACGGCTCAGCATGCGACCAGTAGTGGCATCGAGCTCGTCGACTACAGACGACACCTTCGCCTGTGGGTGCTCCGCGAGCTCGTCTAGTCCGACATAGACGAGATCTCCCGTCGGATCGACCGAGATGCCCGTGATCGGAGCACCAAGGGTCTCACTTTGCTCGACGGCGCCGGTCGAGCTGTCGATGAGGGACAGCGACTCTCCAGAACCGAACCAGAGACCATTGTGACCGACCAAGGGCCCCTGTGAGACCGTCAGCGGCAGCGCTGTTATGGCGCGCCCCCGCATTCTTATGGTGTGTCCGAATGACACGCTCCCTGGGACGACGGTACGGATGGACCATGGTCCGATTTCAAGGCCGTTTACCTTCTGATCGCTAGGCGATAGGACTGCGACCAAGGCGCCGAGAACGAAGATGCTGCTTCCCGCGGGCAGCCTGGGGCCGAAGATCTCTTGCCCATTGGCAAGGTCGATGCGTGTCAGCCGGCCCCAAGGCGAGGTGGGTGCGGTGGACGCAACAGTTATCCCATAGGCGAAAGGTGAGTTCGATAACGCGACGGGCGAGTCCGCAAGCATGACCTTCACGACGGGAGTTTGCGACCAAAGTCGCACAGCGGGCGCCGCGCCACCTGAACGTGGTCCCGACAAGTCTCCACGAGAAGCGCGCGGCTGACCGCCCCCGCCGATCGTCTCGGCAATCACGGCTCCGGTGGCGATCAGGACGGCGATACCGGCGAAACCCAAGCGGCGTCGACGCTCACGCCGCTTGGCCTCCTTGAACAGTGCCTCGGTGTCAACCGGCTCTGGATCACAAATGACCGGGCGGTCGTCGATCATTGCCATCGGGGGTGCTCCTAGCTCGGCAAGCTCTCGAGGATCGCGATGAGCTCGTCTCTCTGGTAGCCGTGACGGCGTCCGAACTCGAGCATCTCCTTCATCCTGGTGACGACCGCACCGCGCTCAGGCGTCCCGGCAACGGTGATCGCCCTTCCTCGTCCGACCTCGAGCAGTCCTTCGTCGCGCAGCACTCGCAACGCCCGCAGCACGGTGTTGGCGTTGACACCGAGCACCGCCGCCAGGTCCTTTGCCTGAGGGATGCGTTCGCCGGGCTTGGCCTCGCCGTCGGCGATCGCCCTTCGGATCTCGGCGGCGACCTGCTCGTGAAGGTAGGTCGGGTCCGCTCGGTCGACTGAGCCGAGGGTCAGGCCCTTGTCGTGGTCACCTCCGGGCATCACCACATCCAACGCTCATGACGCTAAGGATAGTAGCGTCTTGAGCGGCAATCAATCGGATCGACGCGGAACAAGGGCGAAAACACGACTCCCGTCCCTCTTGAACCCTTAATCCCAGACGCCCGGCCCCGGTCGCCCAAAAGGGACCCGAAAACCACCGAGAGCCCGCTATCCGGCTGTCAAAAGGCGCCGACACATACCGGTCTATTGCGTCCGGCTCAAAGCTCTCCCCGGGGGTTCTTGGGCAATGTGAGGGTTGACAGACCTAAGGCTCAGAGGATGGCCCTAAAAGCTCGCAGGTCCATCCGGTCCATCCGACCCTCCGGAAGGTCCGTCGCCGCCCCCAAACGGTCCTCGTCTGCCCCCGCCGCCCATCGAGCGTCGCCGCCAGACTTGGAATCCGATCAGTATCAGCACGACCAGGATCACCAGGTCCGTCGAGCTCGTGTGGTGAGTCGCGGCCGCAACTAAGGACCACATGGACCGAAGTGTAATCTCCCGAGGCGGCCTACTTCGATCGGTTCTTCGGGTTGGGCGGATTCCTTACCCAACCCTCTCCCGTGCCTCGACGGTGTCCCCGCACTGTTCGAGCTACTCGCTTCTCAATCTCCGCGCCGCAACAGCGCCAACCGATCAGGATCGTGCTCTGGTGGTCGATCTCAAGGTCGCCCCGGGGCAGGGCACAGCCACCGATGGCTCTCGACCGCTTCGCCGGCGCAAAGCGGCGTCAGCATTCGGCTCGTGGGTCGGTGTAATCCTTCGAGAAGAGCGTCACTGGCTTCGAAGCGATCTTCCATATAGCGACCTGGGCCTCCATGTACGCGTGGCCGGAGACACTCAGATAGAAGGCCGAGCACGGTAGTCCGGCTACCAGGCTGCCGGTTCTCTGGCCGATCGCGACTATCACGTCGCCGTAGCCGAGGATGTTCGCCGCTGCCAGACCGGGCCCGAACCCGACCTTCATCTGCGAGGCAACCTCAACCGCAGCCGACGACAGTGTCACCGAGGACTTGTCCGTGACGAAGGACCCGGCGATCTGCAGGATCTTCGAGGCAGCGGAGTCTGAAGCGCCGGACTCGGTCACGGCCTCCGCACCACCGTAGGTCAGCTTCTCGCCGCCACGCACCGTGGAGTTCTTGCTCGACAGGGCCACGTTCACGAGCAGGGCGAAAGAGACCTTCAACAGCATCGGGACGCCGGCCACGGCGAAGGGGATGTTGAACGACATAGGTATGCGGAGAACAGGAAGTTTGAAACTGCCCTTGCTCGGGTCAAGGATCTGGTAGGTGATGCTGACACCGCCGGTCGACAGGAACGAGAAACTGCTGCGCACGTTCCGGCCGTTTGCGATGTCGAAGTCCCCGGAGAGCCTTGCTTGCGAGATGTAGCCCGACAGGGTTGCGCTCATACTCAGCCCGGTCGAACTCCCGGCGCATGTCGTGCCGGACAGGAACGATGCACCGACACATCCCTGAACCTCCCAGTCGAGCCGGGACAACGAGGGGTAGACCGAGACACCGTAGGAGAAGTCGCCGGGCCCCTTGCCGCTGTAGGAAAGGCCGACGGCGGGAAGGGCGGGCTTGGCCGCGCCCTCGAGCGCCACTTGCGGGTGGCGTGGGGCCATTTGACCGGACGGGTCCGATGGCGGCGATCCAGCGGAGAGATCACCGAATACGTTGGCGAAGTCAATGGGCTGAGAAAAGCTGATGTCCGCTGTCTTGAAAATGTCGGTCAGCGCCGCCGGCCGGGTCGTCACGGTGAGACGAGAACCGGAATGACTCACCGAGACCACGACTGCCGCCGTGTAGCCCTGCAGCAACATGACCCTGCCCGCCGCCAGTTGGCTCAGTGCGCCGCCTGGGCTCTTGAAGACGAATGTGCTTCCGTCGCTCGAGACGCTGACGAGATTGGCAGCCACGGTGGCGGCGTCGACGACGACGACACCCGGAGCCATCGTCACCCTCGGAGTGAGCGTGGCGACGCGCGTGTTCGTCAAGCGTGCGGTATTGGCACGCTGAACCGTCGCGACCGACGGCGGCGCGTAGGCCACCAACGCCACGAAGAGCGACAGTGCCACGGCTGCTAGAGCCATTGCTGATCCGGGCCTTTGCATCTGTGAAAGCTACCACTGCCAGGACGAACTCCAGCGCCTCGGGGTCTTTGCGGCTCGTTAGCGGAAGCCCTGGGCTCCCCGGGAACGGTTGCACTCAGCAAACCGCCGACTAGTCGCGACAGGACCTCCTGCCGGAACAGCTCTGGGTCTTGGACCGCACCGGGAATTGGCCCTGTCCCACTCCGATTGCACTGCGTGCTGGAGCCGCCGCCGCCGCCGATGGTTCCGCCGTACGCGGTAATGAGCTGGCAGGTCTCCCCAGTGCCTCTCGACCTCTTCGCAGCCGGTGCGGTTAAACCCACTCCTCCTCAGGCGGGTACCGTGAGCCCATGACCGAGCTTGCTGCTTTCATACGGGACCTGCCCAAAGTCGAGCTGCACCTGCACATCGAGGGCACGCTGGAACCTGAGCTGAGGTTTGCGCTCGCTGAGCGCAACGGCGTCCGGCTCGCCTACGCCGACGTCGCCGAGCTGCGTGCGTCTTACCGCTTCAACGACCTGACTTCTTTCCTGGTCAGCTACTACGAGGGAATGGACGTGCTCGTGACAGCGGACGACTTCCACGACTTGGCTTGGGCATACCTACGACGGGCCCACGACGAGAATGTTCGCTACGCGGAGATATTCTTCGATCCCCAGGCGCATACCTCTCGCGGCGTCGCCTTCGACACGATTATCGGTGGTCTGCGGCGGGCGATCGTCGCCGCGCGCCAACAACTGGGCCTGCGCGCCCAGCTGACCATGTGCTTTCTGCGCGACTTCTCGGCCGAGTACGCGATGGCGACCTTGGTTCAATCTCTGCCCTATCGGGAGTGGATCGCCGGCGTCGGCTTGGACTCCGACGAGCGGGACAACCCCCCGACCAAGTTCGCCAAGGTATTCGCCCGCGCCCGATCGGAGGGCTACCAGATCACCATGCACTGTGACGTGGACCAGCAGAACGCTGTCGAGCACATTCGCCAGTGTCTCGAGGTCATCGGAGTGGACAGGATCGACCACGGGGTGAACATTCTCGAGAGCGAGGAACTGACCAGCGAACTCGCGCGTCGCGGGCTGGGACTCACCGTATGTCCGATATCGAATAGGTGGGTGACTGGCGACCTTAAGACAGCGCAGATCGAGCGCTTGCTCGAACTCGGCATTCGGGTCACCGTGAACTCCGACGATCCCGCATACTTCGGGGGCTACCTCACAGACAACCTCGTCGCCTTACAGGAGGCGGCAGGTCTGGGACCGGTCGAGCTGGTACAGCTGCAACGCAACGCGATCGAGATCTCATGGTTGCCGTCGGGCGCCAAGGATCGTCTGCTTGCCGACCTCGAACGCTACGCCGAGCTGGCGGGCGGTCCGGCGGCTCAAGCGACGTCCAGCCCCCACGGGTAGGCAGGGATCCCGGCGGCCATGGCTACTTGCCCCTGCCGCCCCGTCTTTCGGCTGGCCTTGATCGCTCATCGGCGACTGTCCGCTCGAGATCATCCCGCACCTTGGCGTCTGGCGGCTCGGACGTTTCAAGTGGACGTGGGCAAGGACTCTAGTTCGCGGCGCACGGCGGTGCACCAGGAACAAATCCCTCAGTGAGTTCAGCGTTGGGCGGAGTCACCCAGAACTTCCCACTCTCGAACGTGGCCGACACGGGGGTCGCAGGTGGACACTCGAAGCCTTGCCCGGCTGAGAGGATGAGCATGGTGCGCAGGCTCGGTAGCGTGGCGATGGTTCTCTTGATAGGGACGACGGCCGTCTGGCGCGCAACAGACGGCGGGCGGTCGTGGCAGCCGACCAGAAGCCCGACCTCTCGGTCGGCGACGCCTGCTCCAACTGTTGATCGAGCTGCATTTTCGGCCATGGGTATCTTGCGTTCATCTCCGAAGGCGCTCTCTGGGTCCTGGACGGCCAGACGGAGAAGCTCACAGCGGTCAGCCCTGCCTCGCAACAAGCAACTGATCCGCAATTCTCACCGAAGGGTGGTTGGCTCAGCTACTTGCTCGCTTCGGGCCAGGTTTGGCTCGTACGAGCCGACGGCAGCTCTCCTCGCGCTGTCGCGCTAGGCGGTGGTGGGGAATGGCTTCCCGACGGCGAGCTCCTTGCTGGTGACGACTTATGGCGTGTCTCGGCGACCGGGACCTTAATTCGGGTCGGAACCGTGCCAACTGGTCTCGCGGCATGGTCATCTGACGGCGGCCGCTACGCCTTCGTGTCCGACAGCCTCGCCTTCTCCAAGGCGTCGACCGGCCTCGACCGGCTGCAGGTGTCAAGCACTCTTTCGGGAAGGCGGATGACCTGGTACGAGAGCAAGGTCTCGTTCACGAGACCTTCCGGCGCTCAGGGCAGCTTTCTGGACCGGGTCGCCGTTCTCCCCCGCCGAGAAGGACTCCTCTTCACGCTCGACCCCGACTCGTCGGCTTCGCTTGCTGCAGACGGCTTGAACCTCTACGAGATAAGAGCGCGGGGCGGGCAACCGAAGAAGCTCGGCATAACCGTCGGAGACACCGTGGCCACAGGGTCGGACGGAACCTTCGCGTTCACAGACGGCCCCGATCGCTATGCGTGGCTCACGAAGACGGTCGAGACCTGCTCTGCAGCGACAGCGGTGTGCACGGGAGTGAGCACGCCCTCAGGCAAGCTCTCCTTCGACCCGGCCTGGTCCCCGAGCGGCAACGCCCTCGCTTTCGTGGAAGCGCCGAGCAGCTCGGCAGGTAGCTTTTCCCAGGCAGCGGTGCAACGTTGGTACACGCTGCACTCGCTGTGGGTTCTTGACTCCGAGCGCGGCTCACCTAAGGAGATCAAGACTGCCGATGGAGCCTCGGTACCGGTTTGGTCGGCAAATGGCAAGAGCCTTCTCTACGAGGCGAACGACGCCCTGTGGCTCCTCCCGACGCTGTCGAGCAGACCAGTCCGTATCGCTTCGCCGCTCTTTGCGCCGAACAACTGGCCCAACTACTACGGGCATGTGGATTGGTCCGGTCAATTCGCGTGGTCGTCGTGAACGTGAACCTGGCAGCGCGAACGAGATGGCAAGCCGCAAGACCTCGACGCAGCACCGCCGGATGACGGATCGGGCTACAGCGGAGTTCAACTGACCAGGTCCATCGGCTCGGAACAGCCCCCTGCCGACGATGCGCGCTAGCGCGCCGGAAACCCGGTACCAGGCTACGGGCGCGCTGGCGGCCCTGTGGTCGAAACCACCCTCCTCCGGTTCACAGTCCGCCGGCGACCCGGATGATGGCACCGGTGACGTAGCCGGCATAGGGACCCAGCAACCAGGCGATGGCGGGTGCGATCTCCTCCGGCTCGGCGGCCCGGCCAAGGGGGATACGTGACACGAAACGCCCAGGGCGATCGGGGTCACCCGCTCCGGCATGAATACCGGTGTTGACAAGACCCGGCGCGACGGCATTGACACGGATCCCTTCGTCGGCCAATTCCTTGGCAAGTCCGACCGTCAAGGTATCGACGGCAACCTTCGCCGCCGCATAATGGACGTACTCGTGCGGCGATCCAAGCGTCGCGCCCGCCGAGGAGACATTGACGATGCCGCCACCACGACCGCCGCGGCGCAGCGACATCATCCGGACCGCCTGCCGGGCACAAAGCACGACACCGAGAAGATTGACGTCTATCACTCGACGGATCACCTCCACGGGCGTGTCGGCCAGGTCACCGAGGTGCGCGGTCACCCCAGCATTGTTGACGAGGCCCGTGATGACCCCCAGCTGCCCGGCGGCCGAAGCGAAGAGCTCTTCCACTTCCCCCTCCTGCGACACGTCCGCGCGGATCGCGACGCAGTGCGCTCCGAACCGAGTCGCGGCTACGACCGTGCGCTCGGCGGCCTCGGCATCGGTGTGGTAGCTGAGAGCGACATCGTGACCTTCTTGCGCGAGTGTCAGCACCGTTGCAGCCCCTATGCCCCGGCTCCCGCCGGTGACCACAGTGATCGGGCGATCGAGGGCCTGCACCGGTTCATCCTCTCACGACCTCGGCTGCAACCGATGCTCCATGAACAGCAACTGGTCGCGCTGGTACCCGAGTTTCTCGTACAACGCCACGACGCCCTCGTTGTCGGGCTCGATGAGCAGGTTGACCTTCCCGGCACCCAGGCCGGCAAGCCGGCCTTCAGCTTCGGCCATGAGGGCGCTGGCGATGCCTTGACCCCGGTGAGCCGGATCCGTGGCCAGCCGCTGGATCCAACCTCGCCGTCCGTCGTAAGTCGCCCAGAGGCTTCCCACAACGGCCGCCCCGGCAGTGGCCACCAATACCAGCTCACCGTGCACTCGGATGCACGATTGCAGCTCGGCGAGCAGCTGAGCGCTATCGAAACCCAGCCCGCACAGGTGCCACAAAGCGGCTAGCGATTCGGCGTCCTCGACGCGCGCTGGGCGGATCTCGACGAGCCCACCCCACGCTGCCTTCCCGGCGGCGAAGGTCGCCTGGACCGGCCGATGGAGCTCTTCGAGCGTTGTGAGCACTGCCATCGCCTCTTCGGCCATGGCCACTGGCACAAACAAGTGATCGTGATGGAGCGCCGAGACGACATTGGCGCTGATCCCCGCGGCCGCCATTCGTGCCGTGATCCCAGCCAAGAAACCGACGGCAGCAAGGTCGGAGCTGGCACCGAGAGTGATCCACACGCTGGGGAGCTCACCGTCGAGCCCGATCGCCGCCGCCTGCTCCTGAGCGAGGACGACGGTTGTCGCCTCGTCCTCCTCGAACCTCATCTGGACCTCGACACCTTCTGGCTCCCAGCCGGCCTGCACGTCACAGAACACGTACACGCCTTCGTGCCGCTCCGGCGCGATAGAGGCGAGCAATTGAGAGAGATCGCGTTCCGGAGCCATGTGCCCATTGTCGACCGGTTGGCAGGGACCGGCAACGCACGCGCCCAGCTCGTTTGCTCCGGGATCAGGTGAGGTGCTTCTCGAACCAGTGCGCGGCATAAAGGTTGTCGTTGTAGGCCGGGATCTCGTGATAACCAGACGACCGGTACAAGGCGAGGGCCTCCGTGAGGTGGGCGCTCGTATCAAGGCGGAGGACGCGACAGTCAAGCTCGATCGCCACCTCCTCGAGCGCGGCGAGAAGTCGTCGGCCGACACCACGCCCGCGAACGTCCGGCTCGATCCACATGCGTTTCACCTCCGCGGTGTTCTCGTCCAGCTTGCGCACCGCTCCGCAACCGACTGCCCGACCGTCGAGGCGGGCTACGAGGAACGCTCCCCGCGGCGGGACGAGCTCGACCACAGGCGCTGCCACCGCGCGGTCAGGATCGAAACCTCCAGGAAAACGGGAGCCCAGCTCCGCGTAGTAACGGCTGAGCAGCACCGAGGCCAGGTGACTCTCAGGTGGCTCCCGAGCGATCTCGATGCCGACCGTCGCCATGCCACCAGTATGCGTGTGGCGACGTAGGTCGAGCCGACCGTCTCCCGGCTACCGCGGTGCGATGCGGCGAGCCACCCCGGCGAGAAATGGCCACGCGGGTGACATCTCCACGCAGCGGGCGAACAACCAGCGGAGGAGACGGTCCGGGTCAAGGTCGAGCAGGTGGGCCATGCGCGCATTGAGGCCGCACGGGTCCGAGATCAGGCGTTCCTCACAGTTCATCATGTGCTGGAGCGGGTCGTAGGTGGGATCGCCCAGGTAAGGCTTCGGATCGATCGCGAGCCAGGGCTCACGCTCTGCCGCCAGGACGTTGCCCGCGTGCAGATCCGTGCAGAGAAGGACCTCCGACCCGGCCGTTGTCGGGAGCTCGCGCAAGAGGGCGATCCCGTCGCGTGCCAATCCCGGATCAAGATCGACTCCCCCGCTTGCCACCTTGTCCTCGAAGCGGTCCGCCCACTGCTCGCACATGATTCGAAGGGGCACGAAAAGGTGGCCGTCCGCGGGCTCGATCCAGAGCCGCTTCAGGAGCCCAGCGATCACGGTGTCCTGTTCCGGCTCGGGACGGCTGCGCAGGGCGGTCCCGGGCAGGCACCGCTCCAGGAGCAGCGCGATCGCCTCGCCGAAGTGTCTAGAGGCGTGCAGTTGAACGGCTCCCCTGCCGGCCCAGCAAAGCAGCCCGTCGTCTTCATGCTCCGCCTCGGGGTGCCTCCAGGCGACCTTCAGGACGAGCAGCTCGCCTGACGCGCTGCGGACAGGAGCCACCCAAGCCGTGTCGCCACCTGGTTGGAACGGCTCTTCGACCTCGAGGGACCAGAGATCGGCGAGCTCATGAACTATCGGCGGCAGCGTCGACAGCCATTTCCGGTGGCCGTAGCGCCCAGCCGCCTCTGCAAGCTTATCGGGGATGACGAAGCGGTCCACGCGGTCTAGTCAATCCTTCCCAGGGTAATGGGGCGGAAACTCGCGGCTTGGGGGTTATCGAGTACCCCTCCGAGCGCATCCGGCGCCACCAGCCAGAACCCTTGCGTTCCCTGGCAAAGGTCCTTGGTGCCCTGTCTAGCCCTGTCCACGTCTGTCTAGGGTCTGACAGCACTGTTGCTGTCAAATCTGCTGTCGGCTGGCGAACCCCCTCGGGGGGGTTGTACGGCGATGCTGTGCGAGCGGGGGGACCGCGTCGGTGCCGAATCCCGTTTTCCCATGCGACCTCGAAAACGGAGCCGAGCCAGGAATCCCCCGCCCATATGGCGAACCACCCTAACTACGCTGGCAGCGTGTGAGGATGTCTCTTGCGGTTCTCTGCCATGCCGGCTTCTCGTAGCCGGTCGATGTCTGCCAGGAAGCGGTTTAGGTCGCCATCCTGCCAGTGCTCAAGCGAGCCGGGCTTGTCCAGCGCCAGAGCCATGGTGGTCAACTGACGCAGTATCCGGCTCCTGCCCTCGTCTTCGGTCATGGACCGAGGCTACAGGAGCGACCCAGCCCCTACGATGCGTTCTAAGCCCTCGGAAGCCGCTTCCGGCTACGGAACCATGCCCACGGTCCCGACACAGATGCAGCCGTAGAACAAGGCACGTATCCGTCAGGTGTTGGGTGGACCACGCTGGCGGAGGTGGTGGACACCGGTGGGAACTGGGGATGCGTGAACTGGGGATGCGTGCCAGCGCCCGGTATATACCCGACGGGTCGAACGTGGCGGTTCGCCCGTGACTTGATGGGACGGTCGGAACCAGTGATAGCGACCCGTGCCAACAACTCGACCGGGGTTTTGCCTGTCGGCAGAGTGCTGGTCGGACACCACGTCGCCCACACCTCGTCGGGTCCGAGGGTCTTGGGCAACGGTCGCTCCGGGACTAGGACATCTTTCTCGGGGGTGGTGGCGAACCATACGTGGGTCACCGTGACCGGTCGCGTGGGAGAACGGTTAGTCACACTGACAAAGCACATCTCATCCGAGCCACCCACAAAGTACGCCCGATGTGCCAACACCGTCACCCGCCGACGGCGCAGCGTTCGATTGCGAACCACATCGGCGAACCACAAACCTATGCTGACCAGCACACCGGGCATCGCTTGTCAGGTTACCGCTTAAACGCCAGCGGAGCACTGGAACGGGCAGGCAGCGGGGCGTAGTCTCAGCCCCGTGCGAGTCCCCCGGCGAGCACTGGACGACGAGAGAGTTAATACGGTGCCGCGCCTTGGTCGATGCGATCAGCATGGGAGTCGCAGTAGAAGGGAGTAGAGCCCATGAGTGACCTCCAGCAAGGGCCGGGCTGGTGGCAGGCTTCAGATGGCAAGTGGTATCCGCCTACATCCGCACCGTACCCGCCGCCC
>JBKQMT010000074.1:0-16654 GCA_052146595.1 Acidimicrobiales bacterium | reverse complement strand
GGTGCCTGTGACCGAGCCGGAGACGACTCCGACAAGGGTCGTCTCCATCAGTGAGGTGCCCACGAGCTTCGCCCCGGTGAGCGTTGCCCGGGCGAGGTTCGCGCCCTCGAGAGTCGCGTGGCTCAGGTTCGCGCTTGCGAGATTGGCGCCTCGAAGATCAGCCTCGGAGAGGACCGTCCCGGCGAGGTCGGCCCCGGCGAGGTCGGCCCCGGCGAGGTCGGCGCCCGCGAGGTCGGCCCCGACGAGATCGGCGCCCGCGAGGTCGCAGCGAGCGAGATCCACCCGCGCTCGCGCCCTTTTCGTGCAGTGACCGTGCACTGGTGGCGAGAGCGAGGCATTCGCCAGTTCCATCTTGTTCGGCTGCGGCTGCGACGCGAACGCGACGGGGAGGTCGAAGGTGTTCCCGACGCGAGCCTCGACACTCGAAAGCGCACGTTCCTTGGCAGAGACATTCTTCTCGTCGGCTTGGACGCTTGCACGCCCGGCAATGAGCGTGGCTGGCGCGACGCCGCCCTGGACCGAGACGGGATAACTACCACTATGACCCACGGTGGCGTTGACCTCGGTTTGCGAGGAGAGGGGGTGACTGGCGAGGGTCGCGATCGAGATCACGTACGAACTGTCGGTGTTGTCGTTGCCCGACCGGCTTGTCGCCGCGAAGGAATCGGTTACAGCGAGTACAACGCTGACGACGACCAACGCCACCACGCCGACACCCACGAGGAGTCGGTGGTGCGCCAGTCGGTGCGCCAGCCGCCCCGGGCGGTGACTCTCGTCGGAGGGAAGCGAAAGGCTCGTGCTCATGGAATGGCTCCGAACTGATGGAATGGCTCCGAACTGATCGAAAGGCGATTGGCGGGCCGCACTCTGTGCGTCCCGAAGCTGCGGGCACCAGGGGTGAAGTCCACGGCGCTGATTGCGTCCTGCGACGCCGAAGCGACAGTCGTCGCCGAAACGGTTGGCCCTATCCTCGCCACGCCCGGCCTCGCCGAGCCCACAAGCGTCTGCGCGCAGGACTACCCCGAGGAGGGCCACGCCAACCGACCTGACACCCATGGGCCTCACCCAGGTCCTGAGAGGGGAGCCAGCTTCTGGCAGATCCGCTGAGCTGCTTGGAACCCGGGCGCGTTGGGGTTCACGCCTTTGAGCGAGATCCCGATCTCGTGGCCGTTCACGACGGGGTCCGGGAAGTTCGGCACACCATGTGTGCGCATGCATTGCGCGTCTTTCAGCAGGCTCGTTATTGCCGCCTGGATCTGGGCCGGGCTCGGGGGTCCCCCGTCGGGGACGAGCCGCTTGCATGTCGTGCCAGCCGAAACGAACTGGGGGGAACGCTGGTCGAGGTGGCCACCAGCGATAGTGAGACTGTGTGCCGAAAGGGTGGGGTCGGGATAGCTCGGCACGCCATGGGACCGCATGCACTGGGAGTAGGCGAGCTGTTCCTGGTAGGCATGCTGGAGGTCCGGCTGGCCGTTCGAGGAGGCTGTCCCAGCGGCACTGGTCGTCAATGTGGTCGAGCCGATGCTCGCCACGCCCGGCGTGGCCGACCCGCCGCCACAGGCGGCGGCGACTGGAGCAGTCACAAGGAGGGCGAGAAGGGCGATGTTCAGCCGGCCGAAGAGCGGCCGCGCCCCCAGAGGCGGGCGTGCACGTTGTCGTCGATGTCCGATGCCATTCTCATCCGGTGGAGTGACCTTATGTCCGCATGTCGCTGAGGTGCTTTCTACGCCGTCGGAGATAACAACGGCTTAACAGGGTCTGTTAAGCCGTTGTTAGGTGTGATCAGGCATTCTTGATGATGACCGATCCTCAAGATGCTCGCGAGATCGGGATAGTGAATCTGAGGGACCAATGCGCCTACGTCCGCAGCTCATCGTGAAAGCCGTCCAGGACCACCTGCCGCGGCGCACCGTTCGGCTCCGTCTCACCCTGCTCTACGGCAGCCTCTTTCTCGCCTCCGGCGCCGTGCTGCTCGTCATCATCAACATTCTCTGGGGAAGGACGACAAGAACTCGAGTCAGCGTCTCCTTGCCGGCCTTCGTGCACATCCTGCGCAGCCTGGCGCCGCCTAGGCCCGCTCATGTGAAGATACCGGCCGGCAAGACTTTTCAGGTCGTGACCCCGGGCCAGGTCCAGTTCGCGACCGGTGCCACCGTCAGGCAGCAGAGGCTCGTCGCCAATCAGCTGCTTGGCGTAGCGACCCAGCAGCACAACCTTGACCTCCGCCAACTGTTGCTCTTCTCGGCGATCGCTCTGGCGATCATGGCCTTGATCGCCATCGTGCTCGGTTGGATGATGGCTGGGCGGTTCCTAAGGCCCTTGCGCACGATCACGACAACCGCTCAGGACATCTCGGCCACAAACCTGCACGAGCGGCTCAGGCTTAACGGGCCGAACGACGAGCTCAAGGAGCTCGGGGACACCTTCGACCGTCTCCTCGAACGGCTCGAGCGATCCTTCCAGTTGCAACGCCAGTTCGTCGCCAATGCCTCACATGAGCTCCGCACCCCGCTCGCGACGATCCGCGCATCGCTCGACGTGGCGGCCGCCAAACCGGGGCGAGTGCCGGAGGAGACCTTGACGCTTGTGGGCAGCCTGCGCGAGGAGCTCGATCAGGTCGATCGACTGATCGAGTGCTTCCTCGCCCTGGCCCGAGCACAGCGCGGTCCGAGCACCGACGAGACGACGCTCCCACTCGACGAACTCGTCGCGGCGGCGCTCTCGAGCCACGCGGCGGCCATCTCGGAGATGGACATCCACCTCGAGCGAGAGGACGGTCCCGTCGCTTTGATCACCGGGAGCGAGATGTTGCTTTCTCGCATGGTCGACAACGTCGTCGACAACGCCGTGAAGCACAACGAGCGGGGTGGTTGGGTCCGTGTCAGGACCCGGCTGGAAGGTGCCACCGCCCGCCTCCTCGTCGAGAACGGCGGCCCGGTCCTCGACGAGGACAGCGTGGCGGAGTTGGCACAACCCTTCAGGCGACTTGGCGCCGAGCGGACCGGCTCGGACGCCGGCTTCGGTCTGGGGCTTTCGATCGTCGCCGCCGTCGCCGAGGCCCACGGCGGCCGTCTCGAGCTGCACGCGCTCAAGGACGGGGGACTCCAGGTGGCGATCGACTTGCCGCTCGAGGTGCGGATGCCTGCCGGAGCTCCAGTGTGAGGGTGCTGGTCGTCGAAGACTCGCGTCGGCTCGCCGATGTCGTGGTCGAGGGGCTCCGTGACCAGGGCATGGCCGTCGACGTCGCCTACGACGGGCGCGAGGCGGCGTCAAAACTGGACGTCAACGCCTATGACGTGGTCGTCCTTGATCGCGACCTTCCCGGGATAGACGGCGACACGCTCTGCCGCATGATCACCGAGAGCGACAAAGCCGTCATGGTGCTGATGTTGACCGCTTCCGGAGAACCGGGAGACAGGGTCGCCGGGCTCAGCCTCGGGGCCGACGACTACCTCGCCAAGCCCTTCCATTTTCCAGAGCTCGTCCTCAGGGTGCGCGCCCTTGCCCGTCGCCAGCCGACTGCCCACGAGCGGATCTTCCGCGCGGCTGGTATCGAGCTCGATCCCTCGCGCCGCACGGCCAGCCGCGACGGGCGCCCCCTCGAGCTGTCCGTCAAGGAATTCGGAGTCCTCGAGGCGTTGCTGCGGGTTCAGCATAGGTTCCTCAGTGCCGAGGACCTCCTCGAGCAGGTCTGGGACGAGCATGCCGACCCGTTCACGAACACGGTCTTCGTCACCATCAGCCGGCTGAGGCGCAAACTTGGCGAACCACCGGTCATCGAAAACGTCCCAGGCGTCGGGTATCGCATCACGGGAGACCCCAGCCGACCCTGATCGCCGGCTCGGATCGACGGGATGAGCCGAGCCTGGCCTCTGCTGCGGTCCCCGAGTTGTCCGAACCCGTTGCCAGCCAAGACCAATGTTGCAGATGGGTTGTTCGGGTGCACCTCGTCCCTAAGTAGCGTGAACTCATGGACGAGGCGCAGATCGACGAGCACGGGCGGCCCATGCCGCCTCAAGAATCAGGGGAGACGGCGACGCTGCTGGGCTTCCTGGACTACCAGCGCGCGACGCTGGAGTGGAAGTGCCGAGGACTCAGCGATACCCAGCTGCGAGTGGCACTGCCGCCGACGTCGATGACATTGGGCGGGTTGTTGAAGCACTTGGCGTATGTAGAGGACTACTGGTTCACTCAGGTGGTCGCCGGCGAGCCGCCAGCGGAGCCGTGGACCCTCGAGGACTGGGAAGCCGACCCCGACTGGGAGTGGCACAGCGCAGCCGACGATCTCGGTGACGAACTGCGGAGCTTGTGGACGGAGCGGGTCGAGCGGTCTAGGGCCGTCGCCGACTCAAGGCTGGCGCAAGGTGGGGCCGAGGCGCTCGGCGAGGTCCATCCAGCGTGGGGCGGCAAGGGACGCGTCTCACTCCGATGGGTGCTCGTGCACATGATCGAGGAGTACGCCCGCCACAATGGCCATGCCGACCTGATCCGAGAGTCGATCGACGGCCAGACTGGCGAGTGATGCTGCTATCAGCGCGCGTGGGACGTCGATCGGGGCCAACCCAGAACCGTGTGGCACGCTTATCGAGTGCTGACCTACGTCGCAGCCTCTCGAGGGATGATCCTGACGCGGGTGCTACGGCGACTTTCAACGGTGCCGACGTCTCGCTGTGTAACCGAAGATCGAGACCGCCGTCGTCGTCCGCGACGTAGACAACCATGACGGTGGGTCCATTCGACTATGTCAAGGCCAATGTCGAGGCTTGGGAATCTCGCGGCGATGATCAGTTGAGGCTGGGCCGGCGCCAGTGGACGGCGGATGAGCCTACGTGGGGCATATTCGCTATCCGCGAAGAGATAGCCGCGGTCTTTCCCGCAGCGCTGGACGGCGCCAAGACCCTGGAGCTCGGATGCGGGACCTCCTACGTTTCCGCGTGGCTGGCGCGCCGTGGTGCCCAACCGATTGGCGTCGATCCGAGCGCCGGCCAGTTGCGCATCGCGCGGCGGATGCAAGACGAGTTCGGACTGTGGTTTCCCCTGCTGCGCGCCACTGGTGAACAAGTTCCGCTGCGAGACGGGGCCTTCGATCTCGTCATCAGCGAGTACGGTGCCGCCATCTGGGCAGATCCTTACTTGTGGATCCCTGAGGCGGCCCGGCTGCTGCGGACCGGCGGGGAGCTCATTTTCCTCGGCAACAGCACGTTGATGATGCTCTGCGCGCCCGACGACGAGAACGTCGCGGCAACTGACCGCTTGTTTCGCCCGCAATTCGGGATGCACCGCTTCGAGTGGCCGGGCGATTCAACGGTCGAGTTCCACCTTGGTCATGGGGATTGGATTCGGCTGCTGCGCGCCAATCGCTTCGCGATCGAGGATCTCACCGAGCTCAGGCCACCTGCCGATGCCACCAGCGACTATTCATTCGTCACTCCTGAATGGGCGAGGCGATGGCCAAGCGAAGAGGTCTGGCGCGCTCGACGCTTGTGAGCCTCGCAAGGTTCCCGGTCACGGCCTCCTGACCATTTCCGAGGCTCGTCGATGTCCTCTCCCCTGCGCACCGGGCTCGTGCTTGCGGAAGACCGAGGCCCCGGCAGCGGGTCGCTAGCCTCTTCTCTCGCTGGGCGTCGTCAGATCCCGCTTCGGCAGTTCACCGAAGCAGCGTGACGCTGGAACCAAGTCATGACGCGCACGGGATATGAAGACCCAGCCCACTTTCGAACTTGAGGGGGAGCGAATGAGGAGACACCCGTTGGTTCTATCGGTTGTAGTAGCAACTGTGAGCTGCGCCGCCACCGCGGGAGCAGTGCTGAATATGCCAGCCTCTGCCTCTGTCACCGCAGGAGGGGTAAAGGTCGTGACAGGCCTTTCGTACAAGGTGAACTACAGCGAGATCATCCAGGTCCAGCCGGGAGACGTCAGCACCGACACCGCACTGTGTCCAGGCGGCTCGGACGCGGTTGGTGGTGGCTATAACCTGCATGGCGTCGACGCGCTCGCCGTCGCGTCGGCTGTCTCGAATTACCCTGCGAAGAGTGCCAGTGGAAGCGACTCTGGATGGGCTACGACCATAGCCAATCCCAAGCTTGCAACGGGACCCGTGGAACTCGAGGTAAAGGTTGTCTGCGTTCAGCCGACATACTCCTCGGTCGGTGGTTGATCTGGCCCGGCTCAGGGTCGTGGACGACGCCGGGATTGGCCGTGACCCATGCCGACAGCGTCGGGTTGGCGTGATGACTGCACCCCTGTCGCTCAGCGAGCCCACAGCGTTGCCGATATGTGAGGCGCGCTAGGGTACAGAACAACGCCCTTGCCCCCGCGCCGGTCGACTGAACGCCTCGCCCGATTCGCCGCTCGGCGCTGACGATCACCGCGCCGTAGCCGTCTCGGGTCGTCTGGTCTTCCGGGACCACGGCGTTGCAGCATGGGAAGCACAGATGGGTCAAATCTGTCGTGACAAGGCGTCGCCCGCGGCACCAGGACCGCTGGCGGCCAGCCCGACGGTCTGCGGCGGCCAGTAGCAGCGATCGACCTTTCAGGGCGTCGCTCGAACGCCGAGCACGCAGAACTCGTTGCCTTCGGGATCGGCCAGGACGACCCACGGCTGCTCACCCTGGCCAACGTCCGCCCGTCGAGCGCCCAGCGCCAACAGACGATCGACCTCGGCATCCCTGTCGTCGGGACGGAAGTCGAGATGGAGGCGATTCTTGACCGTCTTCGCCTCTGCCGCCGGAACGAAGAGAAGGCCGGGAAGCCGGTCCGGGGCCGGCCGAATCTCGAACTCGTCGGGCGTTTCGTTCACGATCACCCACCGGAGTGCTTGCTGCCACCAGCGCCCCAGCGAAACCGGATCGTTGGAGTCGACGATCGTCTGTTCCCACTCGAGGGTCATCGTCATGAGAGCCTACGTCCAGGACCCCGGGACGGCCCCCTGATGACAACGACAGCTCCCTGAGACGGGTCAGTGCCGCTCCGAACGTCAAGGTCCATGAAGAGGGGAGATCCAGCGGCCGGGCCTATTTGATGTCGATCGGGCGCACGCGGAACGTCGTTCGGTCGTCCCAACTCTTTTCGGTTGGGTCGGGCCTTCGGGGCGATGTTCTGTGCGCAACTGCCCTGACTGGCACTCCGGGATAGGTCTGCTCCCAGCTTCCCCAAGACCTATGGCCTGCAGTTCCGAGCTTCGGCGGATCAGAGCCCGCCGCGCTGACCTCGTTCGCCGAACCGAGGTGGTGCTAACACGAGGGTGACCGATGGGTTGACCACCTTGGACGCGATCTCGAGGTCGCCCAAACTGCAAGTCGCGGCATACAGCGGCCGCGCCAGGAGGTCAACGATGCCGTGAGCGCACAGGTCATGCGGATCGCCTGGTACCGCTTCCGCTCTGCTCTCGGTCGCCGTTGGGGTGGCTACCTGTCGCTCGTCCTTCTGATCGGGTCGGTCGGTGGACTCGCCATGGGCTCCGTTGCAGGTGCCCGCCGCACACAGTCCTCGTATCCCGCGTACTTGGCCAGCACCAACCCGTCCGACCTCGATGTCGGGTTCGTCTCCCAGAACACGGTGTCCTCTGGCGTCGCTGGCCTGCAGAACCAGCTCGCCCACACTCCCGATGTCAAGCACGTCGCGAACTATTTTGAACTCCTCCTCGGTCCGGTTCGACCTAATGGAACCATCGATAGCTCATCGGCCTTTGTCTCCGGTTCGACGCAAGCGATCGGAAGTGCAAATGGGCTGTTCTTCAAACAAGACCGCGTCACCGTCGTTGAGGGGCGGATGGCCAATCCGGCGCGGGAGAACGAGTTCGTCACCGATTCAGAAACGGCACGACTGGCGGGGTGGCACCTCAACGAGACGATCCCCTTCGGTGCCTTCACGCTTGCGCAAGCGGCAACGGGTGATTCCACAATTGAAGCGCACCTCCGGTTCGCCGCCAAGCTCGTCGGGATTGTCGTGTTCAACAATCACGCGGTTGTCCATGATGATGTTGACCACTTCGTCTCCTACGCTCTCTTCACACCGACGCTCACACGATCTCTAGTCGCAAGTTCGAGCTTCTGGCCGTTCGTTGTCTATGGCCTCCAGCTGGACCACGGGAGCCACGACTTAGCCGCTGTCGAGGGGAAGATCATCGGTCTCATTCCGCGTGGCTCGGAGTACAACTTCTACGTCCCGTCGGTCGTCGAAGCAGAGGTGCAACGGGCGATCAAACCAGAGACGATCGCCCTCGGGGTGTTCGGAGCCATCGCGGCCCTCGCCACGCTGCTCATCGCGGGCCAGGCGATCGGGCGTCAACTGCGAACCGACGACGACGACCTCGACGTACTGCGTGCACTTGGCGCCACTCCAACGATGGTGATGACCGACGGACTGATCGGCGTGCTTGGCGCGGTGATCGTCGGTTCATTTCTTGCCGCGGGCGTGGCTGTCGGGCTCTCGCCGCTAGCGCCGATCGGAGCGGTGCGCGAGGTTGATCCGTCTCCTGGTATCGCCTTCGACTGGGACGTACTCAGCATTGGGGTCGCGGCACTGATCGTCGGCCTCGCCGTGCTTGCTTTGGCACTCGCCTATTGGAGATCGCCTGGTCGCATCACGCGCCAGCGACGGAGCGGAGGATCGGGGTCAAGAATCGTGCGTGCCGCCGTGTCATCTGGGCTCGCGGCTCCAGCGATTGTCGGCCTCGGTTTTGCCGTTGACCCGGGACGCGGTCGAACTGCGGTGCCGGTCCGCTCTGCATTGTTCGGCACAGCTCTTGCGGTACTCATGGTGGTCGCAACCCTCACCTTCGGCAGCAGTCTTCAAACCCTCGTGTCCCACCCAGCACTGTATGGGTGGAACTGGAGCTATGCCTTGGAACAGACAACGGGAGGAAACGTACCGCCTCAGGTCCGAGCACTCCTAAACCATTCCCGCGAGGTTGCAGGGTGGACTGGCTTCAGCTTTGCGAGCGCGCAAATTGACGGCCAAACAGTGCCGATACTGGCCGGGAGCGTGCACGCCCAAGTGACTCCGCCGATCCTCACCGGACACGCGCTTGCGGCGAACGACCAGATTGTGCTCGGTTCGGCCACGCTCGCACAGCTGCATAAGCGTGTCGGCGATCGCGTGGTTGCGTCGTACGGATCCCCGAAGGACGCGCCGTTCTACGTTCCGCCGACATCCCTTGTCATCGTGGGAACGGCGACCATGCCTGCTATCGGAGGTTCGGAGAGCCTGCACCCTTCGATGGGCACAGGAGCACTGGTCGCGAACGGGATCCAACCGGCCGCGATGATACGGGCCACCACAAGTCCCTATCCGACCTTGAATGGCCCGACCATGGTGGTCGTGCGGTTGCGAGACGGAGTGAGTCCAACGGTCGGCCTGGCCTCGCTGCAGCGGATCGCTGAGGTTGGGACCAAAGCCCTCGCGGCCGTTCCGAATGGCCAAGGTGGTGGGACAATCGTGGTATTGCCGGTCCAGCATCCGGCCGAGATTGTCAACTACCGCTCCATGGGCGCTACGCCCACGATTCTTGTGTCTGGGCTTGCAGTCGGAGCGATCGTCGCCCTTGGCCTCACCCTCGTTGCGTCGGTTCGTCGTCGACGGAGAGACCTGGCGTTGCTGAAGACGCTCGGGTTTACGAGACGACAGCTCGCAGCCACCGTCTCGTGGCAAGCGTCGCTTGTCGCCGTGATCGGAACGATCGTTGGCGCGCCCGTCGGAGTCGTGCTCGGGCGCTGGCTTTGGATTCTCTTCGCTCATGAGATCTATGCGGTTCCGGATCCCGCGGTGCCCCTAGAGTCCATCGTTTTCGTTGCGCTCGGCACACTCCTCCTCGCGAACCTCGTCGCCTTCTTCCCAGGGAGAGTGGCCGGGAAGACCCAGACGGCGTTGATGCTGCGTACGGAGTGATATTCGCGCCAGAAGACAAGTGGCCGATACCACCTGTTCCTGGCGCGCCAAAATGACGTGCAGAAAGGAACGTTTAGGGGTCTGGTGGACGAGCAACAAGCCTGCGCCGTCACGCTTTGGATCGCCGATGGCAATGCCCGCGCTCGCCGGCTCTACGAACGGCTCGGGTTCGTTTCGACTGGACGGCGTCAGAGCTTGCCGTCCGATCCCTCGGTTGGCGAAGAAGAACTCATTCGCCGCCTACGTTGATCCTGTCGTCCCTCACCAATGGGCGCGCCTCACCAGTGGGCATTTGACCGACACCTACGCCAGAACGAAGGCGCAGGGACCAACGAGCCCGGCCAACGACGACCGCGCCCGTAGCCGTCGTCATCGCGCGAATCGCACTGGCGATGGCGCCGTGGGGTCCGTGTTCCGGATTGGACAATATGTGTTCGGGCTGCCGGTGTCGCAAGTGAGTGTCATCATCGTCGTGTTGTGCCCGCGCGGTCGATACTAGGAACCGAGATGCCCACAGTCCGCCAGGCCATCGCGAGCGAGGTACCTGCCATTGCCCGATTGCTCTCGCGGGCCTTCGCCGACGACCCCATCGAGCGGTGGTGCCTGGCATGTCGGGGCTATAGGGCGGTCATCGAGCTCGAATTCCTCGAGGTGGCCAGCCAGATTGCCCCCGAGGGCTGGCTGTGGGTGGCTGACGCGCTCCACGGGGTTGCCGCCTGGATTCCTCCGAACGCCAGCTACGACGATTCGGCCGTTGACGCCGTGGTCAATCCCGTCCTGACCGAGTATGGCGGAGACCCGCGTCGGGTGACGACATTTTGGGCGTGGGTGGAGTCCCACCGCCCCGACGTGCCCCATTGGTACCTGGATTTCATAGCGGTCGATCCCGATAGCCGTGGGTCCAGGTACGGCGGGCTCCTCTTGCGAAGCGGACTGGCGCGGGTCGACGGCCGGACCGAATCCGTTTTCCTCGTCACGGGCAATCCTCGAACGGTGCCGTGGTATGAGCGCTTTGGCTTTCGAACGCTCAGAAGTGAGGACGCCCCTGACGATGGACCCCGTGTGTGGTTCATGATTCGGTCCGCCTCGGGCCCAAGGTGACACCTGAGCCATGCGCGGAATCGGCACAGGTATGGGCGGCAGGAATGCGCCGCCTCATGTGGTCGGCTGACAAACCGGCCCGCCGGGCGAAATATCCGTTAGGAGCGACCGCAGATCATGCCAGCCCGCTGTCGCGCCGACCCAGATGGGTTATGTCGCTTACGCGAGACCGGAATACGCATCGGCGGGCCGACGGCGCGGATCTGCAACTCGCGATGAGGTCCCGGCCGGAGCGATTGGATCTCCTTCGCCTACTTGGACATCGGGTTTGCGTGTCAATTGGGTTAGGCACGCGTCGTGTCTCTGGGCGTTGTAGCGACCCCTAGGCGGTCCGGCGGCTGAACAAGACGCGCGAGGCGGCTGCCGCGACGAGCACGAGGCCCACGCACCAGGCCAGGGCGGTCCACGGGTCGGAGCCGACTGGCGTCCCCAAGAGGAGGCCCCTGATCGATTCGACCACCGGGGTGACGGGCTGGTGGCGGGCAAAACCCTGGAGCCAGTGGGGCATAGTGGCGATCCTCACGAAAGCGCTGCTTGGGTACGGCAGGAAACCCAGCCCGAGAGTGAAGCCTGCGGCTGCCTCCGGTGAACCGGCCAGTAGGCCGAAGGTGGCCGCCACCCAGGAAATGGCCAAGCTGAAGACAAGCAGTATCCCGATCGCTGCCAGGGCGGCGTTGACGCCAGGGTGCGGCCGGAAACCGATCAACAGGGCCACGCCGAGGACCAAGACGGTGGAGGCGATGTTGCGGACCACGCTGGCAGCGACATGGCCGGAGAGGACGGCAGCACCGCTCACGTCCATTGACCGGAAACGGTCGATGATGCCCGTGGTCATGTCCTGGCTGACAGCGACGGCGGTGTTCGCCGACCCCATCCCAGTGCACAGGACAAGGACCCCGGGCACGACATAGGTGACATAACGGGTACCGGTGTTTATGGCTCCTCCGAAGAGGTAGACGAAGAGCACCATCACCATTACGGGCAGAGCCAAGGACGTGACCAAGGCCTCCACGTTGCGGCGTGACAGCCTGACGCAGCGTTGCGCCATGGTCAGCCAGACCCGGGCGGTCCTAGCCATCGAGATCTCGGCCGGGACCAAGCCGAGCACATCGGGCGTGGTGCGGCTCGGGCGCTCCAGAAGCATTAGGTCACGCATTGGCGCCAGCTTCGAGCGAGCGGGCGACGTGACCAGCCTCACTGGTCTCCGCGGTTTGGTGGCCGGTCAAGGCAAAGAACACGTCGTCGAGGGTCGCCTCATGCAGCTCGAAGCGTTTCACCAACTGCCTTTTCGGGTCGACCTCGTCCAGCAGGGCCAGCACGTGGGCAGCACTGCCGTCGGTCGCTAGTCCGATGGTCAGCCGGTCTTCGTCGCTCCAGACGATGCGGGGCCCGAACGAGCGGCTCAGGCGAGCAAGGGAGGAGGCGTCGGTCAGCGTCAGGTCCAGGCGCCGCCCGCCTAGCTGCGCCTTGAGCGCAGCCGGCTGCCCTTCGGCCACGACTCGCCCTTTGTCGATCACCGTCACGTTGTCGGCCAGTTGGTCGGCCTCCTCCAGGTACTGCGTGGTGAGCACCACGGTGGTCCCGGATCTGACGACCTCGCGGATCACCTCCCAGGTGGACTGCCGGCTGCGAGGGTCAAGGCCGGTCGTCGGCTCGTCCAGGAACATCACTTGGGGCCGGACCATGAGCCCGGCAGCCAGGTCCAGTCGCCTGCGCATGCCCCCTGAGTAAGTCGTTACCCGCTGGCGAGCGGCCCCGAGAAGGTCGGCCGCTTCGAGCAGTTCTCGGCAGCGACGGTGCGCCCCTGCTACTGAAAGACCGGCGAGGCGCCCGACCATCATCAGGTTCTCCTCGCCCGTCTGCGCCGCGTCGACCGAAGTGCCTTGGCCGATCAGGCTGATGCTTCGGCGGACCAAGTGCCGGTCCCGCCAGACGTCGAGGCCCGCCACGCGGGCGGAGCCAGCGTCCGCGCGCACCAGGGTGGAAAGAATGCGCACGATGGTGGTCTTGCCCGCTCCATTGGGACCCAGGAGACCGCACAGCTCCCCGCCCTCCACTCGTAGGTCGAACTCGCGCAGCACGGGTACTGCGTCGTAGGACTTGCTGAGGCCCTTGGCTTCGATTGCCGGGAAACTGCTCATGTGGTGTGTGTACACTCCCTCCCTCGACAGGGCTTGCTGGAACCGCTGCAAAGCTCGGCCCCGTAGGAACCGCGTGGTCAAGCCTCGAATATACGTCGTACGCAGTGCTGCGGTCAAGCATATAGGCTGAAATCGCTGGCGAGTACTAGCTGTTCAAGTTTGTGCACTAGTGCGATAGAGGGGAGCTTCAGGCGACGTGGGCAGGTAGTCCCAGGTCCCTGGTGGGGATCGAAGGTCGACCTGTGCACTAGTGCAGTACTAGAGTGATCGCTGAGCAGCGAGGAGTGCAGATGGCCGACTCAAACAAACCGCCCTACCTGCGGATCGTGGAGGAAATTCGCCGCCGCATCAGCGAAGGGCTACTGAGCCCGGGCGATCGGGTCCCCTCGACCCGGGAGATCACGAGGGAATGGGGAGTGGCGATGGCTACGGCCACCAAGACGCTCGCCACCCTCCGTCAAGAGGGTGTCGTGCGGGCCGTTCCCGGCGTCGGCACGGTAGTAGCCAGCCCCACGCCGGCCCGGCTGGCCCTCGCGCGGCCTGCGGGTGAGACCGCCGGTCAGGCAAACGGACATGGCCCCCGCGTAACCCGCGATCATGAGGAGCCTCTCAGCCGGGAACGCATCGTGGCGGCAGCCGTTCTTGTCGCCGACCGCGAGGGCCTCGCCGCAGTGTCGATGCGCCGCATCTCAACCCAGCTCGACGCCTCGACCATGTCGATGTACCGCTACGTCAGGGGGAAGGACGACCTTCTCGCGGCCATGGTGGACGCGGCGTTCGCCGAGTTCCCTCCGCCGAGCCAACCTCCGCCGGGCTGGAGGGATCAGTTGCTGCTCGCTGCGCGCCTGCAGTGGGATATGTACCGATGCCACCCCTGGCTAGCGGAGGCTGTCTCCTTCACTCGACCACAAGCCACGCTCAGCACGCTTCCTCACTTCGAGTGGGTCCTTCGCGCCGTCGACGGCCTCGGCCTAGACCCATCAACCATGCTCTATGTGGCCGTCACCTTGTTCAGTTATGTGCACGGGACCGCTGTCAACCTGGTGGCCGAAGCCGAGGCGGAGCAGGACAGCGGTCTTAGTTACGAGCAGTTTTCGGCCACACAGGAGCCAGTCGTCGGTCAGTTATTGGCTACCGGGCGCTTTCCAGTCTTCACCCGGGTGACCACAGATCTTGCTGACCGACGCCACCCCGAAGACGTGAGGCGCGGCCTTGATCTCGACGCTCTATTCGAGTTCGGCCTGCAACAATTGCTCGCCGGCCTCGCCGACCTCGTGGAGCCGGGTCAACGAGCCCGTCAGTTCACCTCACGACCTTGAGGTTAAGGGCCTCGTTCCTTTCTTCGAGTGTCCACGCGGAGGCCAGCTTGAGCTGACCCACCCTTGACGTCGAGCAGGGGCCGGACAAGATGGCATCTACCGAGCGAGATCGGCGGTCCGTTCGGCGATCGGCGGTGCCCCTTGCCAATGCGCCCGCCCCAACCTGACCTCTCCAACATCGCGATCACGCCCTTTTCGATCCGGCGCGGTACACGGCGGCGAGGGTCGAGAGCCGACCCGTCTGATACAGACGTGCTCTGCATCCGGGCGGCTCGAAGTTCGGTAGCGGCGTTCTGTTGCGGGGTGACTACAGCCGGCTGTCGATGACAGCACGTCCTGCTGATATCCGGCTTTGTCGCGAAACACCCAGGGTGGGAAACGTTGCTGCTGCCTGTCGAACATGAGGGCTTGCCATGCCTGATGAGACTGATCCGATGTCAGAGATCGGCCGCCGGTTTCCTCTCCAACCCGGCAATCAAACTCGACACGGCCTTGCGGAATCGGACAGTGTCCCCGAAGGGACGGGCTACGAGCATGGCGCCTTCCAGGGCGGAGACCACGAAACGTGCGGCCTCGCGCGTCGAGCCTGTGAAGCGGAGTGTTCCCTCCTTGCGCCCTTGCGCCAGCACCTTCGACAGCCAAGTCTCGTTGTCCTTGAAGAATCGGATCACGATGGCGCGCATGGGCTCGGGTAGGGTCTCGAACTCGGCGGCCAACATCCCGCAGAGGCACATCCGTCGTCGCTGTAAGACATCGAGGTACAGGTCGCCATAGGAAGTGAGCTTGCTCGTGGCGTCCACAGGCTTGGCGTCGATGACGGCCAACGCCTCGGCGAACCGCGTCACGTAGCGGTTGAGAAGCGCCTCGCCGAGCTCGGCCTTTCCTGCGAAGTGGTAGTGGAGCGCCGCCTTGGTGAGGTCCAGTTCCGCTGCCACGTCCGCGTAGCTGAAGGCGTTGTAACCGCGACTTTGCACGAGCTGCTCGCCGACATCGAGAATCCGCTCGGCGGTACTTCTGTGATCTGTTCGACTCCGAGTCACCACTCGCACCGCCCTCAGGCTCTTGACATTTTACCTACTAGTAGGTAAGTCTAATCAAGGTCAACGCGCAATAGTGCGACACGAGAAGGGGGGCTCAGCTATGCATACGACCGAGCATCGCAGTTTCGGCACCGCGGACGAGGTGCGTGAGTTTCCGAACGGCCGGGCGGAGATCATCAAAATAGGTGGTGGTGAAGTGGGCCGGCTGATCTTCGAGCCGGGGTGGCGTTGGTCGAGCGACGTGAAACCGATCGCCAACACCGAGAGCTGTCTCGCACCTCACTTCCAGTACCACGTGAGCGGGCAGCTCGCGATCCGGATGGACGATGGCCACGAGTTCGTCGCAGGACCTGGAGACATTACCTCTCTACCGAGCGGACATGACGCCTGGGTCGTCGGCGATGAGCCTGTCGTGACCGTCGACTGGTTCGGCGCCAGCAACTACGCGAAGTAGCCACCTTGGACATCGAACGGGACGCCCTCGCAGTCGTGGAGAGCTTCGGAGCCGCCTGGGCAAAGCACGATCTCGAGGCAACCTTGGCACTTGTCACTGACGATTGCGTCTTCGACTCCACCGGACCTGCTCCAGACGGTGTCCGCCACGTCGGTCGGGAAGCCATTCGACGCGCCTGGCGTCCGATCTTTGACGACAGCAACGCCAGGTTCGAGGAAGAGGAGACCTTCTGCGCCGGTGACCGCGTCGTGCAGCTCTGGCGGTACACATGGGCGGACGGACAGGTGCGGGGCATTGACGTCCTCCGGGTGCGGGACGGGAAAGTCGCCGAGAAACTTTCCTATGTGAAGGGCTAAGCCGCCGCGCGAGAGTGCGCCCGACGTGGCTCCCGCCGAGATCGAGCAGCGCGGGTCGGCCCGGCGCCCGAGCTCGTAGCCGTTTCTCGATCCGCGTTGGTCGATTCCCCGGCGCTCGTGGCGGCCGCGGCCACCCAGATAGTCAGCGTGCCCGGCGTGCGGCCACTTCGCTTGTGGCCCCTGAAGAAGGTTCATCGCTTGCTCTTCGGAGACGCGAGCACCCAGACGGTCGGTACCGCGATCGACAGCACCGTCAGGCCGATCGCGCTGGCGCCGATCATCGCCATCGGCGGCCAGGTCAGATACGGCATCCAGGTGTCCGCCAGGGCCTTGGAGACCACGATCACAGAAGCTG
>JBKQMT010000073.1:0-16153 GCA_052146595.1 Acidimicrobiales bacterium | reverse complement strand
CGCCCGACGCTCGGGTCGACGATCGCCATGATGCGACCTCGGAACATGACCGCGATGCGGTCGCCGAGGGCGAGCACCTCGTCGAGCTCGGAGGAGACGATGAGCACGGCAACGCCGCTGTCACGCGCCGCCACGAGCCGGCGATGAACGTACTCGATGGAGCCCACGTCGAGCCCACGCGTCGGCTGAGAGGCCATTAGCAGCTTCACTGGACGCGACATCTCGCGGGCGAGGATGACCTTCTGCTGGTTGCCTCCTGACAGCGTCCCGACGCCGACCTCGACCGAAGATGTTCGGATGTCGAAGTCCTCAGACCTTTGCACCGCACTCGACCTCACCTCGGCGAGATCCCGGGATCCTCGGTGGGCGTGGGGCGGCACGTCGTAGATGTCGAGCACGAGGTTGTCGGCAACCGACATGGGCAGGACCAACCCGTCCCTTTGCCGGTCCTCGGGTACGTCCGCGAGCCCGGCCCGGATCCGGTCCCGAGGCGAGGCGGAAGTCACGTCCTGGCCTTCGAGCGTGATCGTCCCGCCCGCGACGTCTCTCAGGCCGGCGATGGCCTCGGCGAACTCGGTCTGGCCGTTGCCCTGCACGCCGGCCACGGCGACGATCTCGCCGGCGTGGACGTCGAGGTCGACATGGTCCACCATAGTCAGCCCGCGGTCGTCTTCCACGGTCAGGCCGCGCACCTCGAGCACGGTTGCGCCCGGCCGCGCCGGCCCCTTCTCGACGACGAGCTCGACCGCCCGGCCGACCATCATCGAGGCCAGCTTCTCCTCGTTTGCCTCCTGTGGAGTCGTGGACCCGACCACCCGCCCGGCTCGCATGACCGTGATGCGGTCGGCCACGGCCAGGACCTCCTTCAGCTTGTGGGTGATGAACAGGATCGAGTGCCCCGCCTCCTGGAGGGCGTGCATGGTGCTGAACAGGCTCTCGATCTCTTGGGGCGTGAGCACCGACGTCGGTTCGTCGAGAATGAGGAGCTTGGCGTCGCGGGCCAGCGCCTTCAGGATCTCCACCCGCTGCTGGACTCCGACCGGGAGGTCCTCGACGACAGCGTCGGGGTCGACCTCGAGGCCGTACTCGGCCGAGAGCTTGCGGATGTCGTCATCGGCCTTTTTATGGTCGAGGAGCCCGACACGAAAACGGGTCGGCTCGAAGCCGAGCTCGATGTTCTCCGCCACGGTGAACACTCCCACGAGCATGAAGTGCTGGTGGACCATCCCGATGCCCAGTGCCACTGCCTGGCCGGGGTTGGAGATGCGGACCGGCTTGCCGTCGATGCGTATCTCACCGGAGTCGGGGTGCAAGAGACCGAAGAGCACATTCATCAAAGTGGACTTCCCCGCCCCGTTCTCACCGAGCAGAGCATGGATCTCGCCGTCTTTGACATCGAGATTGACAGCGTCGTTGGCCACGAGCGGGCCGAAACTCTTTGTTATGTTGACGAGCTCGAGCCTCATCGCGGGCTCGCCAACGCGACAGCGCGTAGAACCGGGATGAGGTTTCCCCCGGTTCTACGCGCTGTGGGAATCACGGTTGACTAGCTAAGTGCCCGTCAACAGTGCCCGTCAACAGTTGACCGTCAACCTACCGGATAGCTCTCCGGGTCCACCGAGATCTTCCCGGCGATGATGCCAGCCTTGAGCTTGTTGATCTCGTTCTGCACCGACATCGGGATCTTGCTCGCGAAGTCGTGGTACGGGGAGAGCGAGACGCCGTTGTTGGCCAGGGTGCCGTTGTAGTTGCCGCCCTTGAAGGTTCCATGAGCGCCAGCTTCGACAGCCGCGCTGACGGAGGCGACGATGCCCTTGGTCACGCTCGTGAGGAACAGCGGGCAGTACTGCGGGGCCGAGACACAGCCGTCGGTGTCGACCCACTCCATGACGTTGCCAGCGCCCGCCGCCTTCACGGCTGCGGCCGCGCCGAGTCCGACAGAGCCGGCCACTGGGAAGATGACGTCAGCGCCCTCTGCCATCAGCGTCTCGGCGTCGGTCTTGCCGAGGTTTAGGCTCGTGAAGTCGTTCGTGAACAGGCCGTTCCCGGCCAGGCTGCCCATGGGCCGGCCCGGCGTCGGGGTCCACCCGTCGACCGAGACGTGCTTGTGGTTGAGCTTGTCGTAGTAGCGCACCCCGGCCACCCAACCGTCCATGTAGATCGTGACCGTGGGGATGTTCTCACCGCCGAAGGTGCCGACGATGCCGCTCTTGCTCCAGGCGGCGGCCAGGTAGCCGCCGAGGAAGGCGTCCTGGGCCGTGTCGTAGTGGAGGCCCAACAGGTTGGGCAGAGGCGGCGTCGAGGGAGTCTCGGCCTTTATGTAGGTGTAGTCGACGGTGGTGAACAACCTCTTCGGGTTCTTCTGGGCGGCGGCATAGGTGGCGGCGGCCATGTCGTAGCCGACGGTGACGATGATGTTGCAGTACTTCGTCCCGCTCTCACTGAGGAAGTCGTTGATGTTCGGGACGTAGTCGCTCGTCGAGCTCGAGGAGAGGAAGGTGTAGGTGAGGCCAGGCACGGCGGCGGCGGCGACCTTCAGCCCCGCATAAGCAGAGGCGTTGAAGGAGCGGTCGTTGATGCCGCCCGTGTCGGTGACCTCGCAGGCCCTGTAGCTCGCTGTGGAGCGCGCCGTGAGCGTCGCCCGCGATGCCGGCTTGGCGGTAGTCGCACCCGTGCTCGAGCCGACGGCCACGAGGGCGACGGAAGCCAGGGCCGTCACTGCCAAGACCGCCCGGATCCCGTTGCGCAGACTTCTTGTCCGTATCATTCGGATTGCAACCCCTTTCGATGAACGAAGAGCCGCCCGTCACGATGATTGCAACGCCCGGCTCTCAGAATTTGTCTTGACTGTAGCCGTTTCGTAATAGACCGTACAGGGGCACATTAACGGCGCGCCTCGGCTGGGCCGGCTGGGCCGGGTGAGCCCGTACCTCGGGCGGCGCCAGCTCGGCTACACTGCGCCCGGGCGGGCCCGGCGCGAAGATCGCCCAGGTCACGGCTCAATTTCTCTTAGACCGGAGGGGTGCCGTGCCCGCGACCGTGGTGGTCGGAACCCAGTGGGGCGACGAGGGCAAGGGCAAGCTCACCGACCTGTTGGCGAAGGACGTCCAGGTCGTCGTGCGCTACCAGGGCGGCCACAACGCCGGCCACACCATCGTCGTCGGGGGCGAGACCTTCGCCCTGCAGCTCATCCCGAGCGGGATCCTCTACGACCACGTCGTGCCGGTGATCGGAAACGGCGTCGTGGTCGAGCCGATGGTCCTCCTCGCCGAGTGCGCCATGTTGAAGGCGCGGGGCGTCGATGTGAGCCGCCTCGTGGTGTCGGGAAACGCCCATCTCGTGATGCCCTATCACATCGAGCTCGACCGGGTCACCGAGCGTTACCTGGGCAAGGCGAAGCTCGGCACGACAAAGCGCGGGATCGGGCCGGCATACGCGGACAAGGCCGCCCGCATAGGGCTTCGTGTGCAGGACCTTCTCGACGCCAAGATCTTCCGCGAGAAGCTCGCCGTCGTCTTGCGGGAGAAGAACGCCATCCTCGCCAAGGTGTACAACCGTCTTCCCTTCGACGCCGACCAGATCGCCGCCCAGTACCTCGACGAGGTCGCACCTGCCTTGGCGCCCATGATCGGCGACTCGGTGCGGCTCGTGCACGAGGCGCTCGACGCCGGTCTCCAGATCATGCTCGAAGGAGCCCAGGCCACCTTCTTGGACCTCGACCACGGGACCTATCCCTTCGTCACCTCCTCGAACCCCACTGCCGGCGGCGCCTGCGTCGGCACAGGGATCGGGCCTCGGGACGTCGACCGGGTCATCGGCATCGCCAAGGCCTACATCACCCGCGTCGGCTCAGGACCCTTCCCCACCGAAGTGGACGGCGAACAAGGCGACATCCTCGTCGAGCTCGGCCATGAATACGGGACGAACACCGGGCGAAGACGCCGCCCGGGCTGGCTGGATCTGGTCCTTCTCGCTCATGCTGTACGGCTGAACTCGCTCTCGGAGATCGCCGTCACCAAACTCGATGTGCTCTCCGCCTTCGAGACCATCAAAGTCTGCGTCGGCTACCGCGACGGAGAAGACCTGTACGAGCACGTCCCCTACCACCAGTCCGTGCTCCACCGTGTCAAGCCCGCGTACCGGGAGCTGGCGGGTTGGCGCTCAGACCTGTCCGGGGCAAGGACCGTATCGGATCTTCCCCCGGCAGCCCGCGCCTACCTCGATGTCGTCGCCGAGTACACCGGCGTGCCGGTGACCTATGTCGGCGTGGGTCCCGGCCGCGAGCAATACGTGCGTCTCGCCCCATGACCTCGCCAATGTCCCATCCCGTCGTGATCCCGGCACCCGCCCGAAGCGAAATGGCATGATCGCCCGCTACTCAATGCCCGAGATGGCGACCGTCTTTGCCGACGAGACACGCCTCGGTCTATGGCTCGAGATCGAGCTGTTGGCCGTGGAGGCATTGTCCAAGCTCGGGGTGGTCCCGGTCGCGGATGCAAGAGCCTGTCGCGCCCGTGCCCCCCGCGTCGACGGCGACTTCGTCCGGCGCGTGTCAGAACGTGAAGCCGTCACCGACCATGACGTCGCCGCCTTCGTCGACGTCATGCAGGAGTCGATCGGCGCACCCGAGGGATCCTGGGTCCATTACGGCCTCACCTCCTCGGATGTGAGCGACACCGCTTTGTCCGCAACCCTTGTGCGCAGCAGCGGTCTTCTCCTCGAGGCGGTCGACGGCCTCGTGTCCGTGCTGAAGCGCCGGGCGCTCGAGACGGCGGCGACCCCCACGGTCGGCCGGACCCACGGCATGCACGCCGAGCCCACCACCTTCGGCACCAAGCTCGCCCTGGCCTGCATGCAGGCCGACCGTGACCGTTCGCGGCTTCGCCGCGCGCAGGAGGCCGTCGCCGTCGGGAAGCTCTCGGGGGCTGTGGGAACCTACTCGAACATCGATCCCTTCGTCGAGCAGTACGTGTGCGACGCCCTCGGGTTGCGGCCGGTTCCGGCCACCCAGGTGATCGCCAGGGACCGCCATGGCGAGTACCTGTACGCCTGCGCCGCCCTCGGCACCACCGTCGAATCCCTGGCGACAGAGATCCGCCACTTGCAGCGGACCGAAGTGGGTGAAGTCGAAGAGCCTTTCAGAGCAGGCCAGAAGGGCTCCTCGGCCATGCCGCACAAGCGCAACCCGGTCACCGCCGAGCGCCTCGTCGGCCTTGCCCGGGTGCTGCGCGGGTACCTCGTCGCCAGCCTCGAGGACGTCGCCCTCTGGCACGAAAGAGACATTTCCCACAGCTCGGTGGAGCGGATCGTGCTCCCGGACGCCAGCATGGTCGCCTACTACTCAGCCAAGACCATGACGGGCCTCATCGACGGCCTGGTTGTCAACACCGACCGTATGCGTGAGAACCTGTTCGAAGGCTCGCACGGACTCGTGTTCTCCCAGCCCGTGCTGCTCGCCCTCGTCGCTTCGGGCCTGACGCGCGACGCCGCCTACCGCGTCGTGCAGCGTGATGCCCGCCTTTCACAGGACCAGCACCGCCCGTTCCGGGACATCCTCGAACAAGACCCGGAGGTAGCGGCTGCTTTCGGGGGAAAGGAAGAGGCATCGAGATCGCTGGACGAGGCGTTCGACCTCAGCCGGTCGCTAGCTCACGTCGGGCGTACCTTCGCCGCGCTCGAGAAGGTCCCCGGATGAGTTGCCAGCGTCGTGCCAACACTCTGACCGGGCGGAGCCTAAGAGCGGCGACTCCAGTGGATTCCCGCCTTTTGCAGCACCTCCGCCGACACACCCGCCTCGCGCCAGGTCGCATAGTCGATTCCCTTGCGTGATCCGTAGTCTGCGGCGACCGCTATGAAGGACTTCTCGAGCTCGGGAAGATCGTCCTCGGCCTCGGCGCTGGCTCCTTCGATTCGCCGCTCGAGGTTGCGCCGCTCTTGAATCAGGTGGATTCGCTGCAGTGGATCGGCAACCAGGAGCTTCGCCTCGAGATCATCGAGACGCGCTTTCAGGGTGTCCGCGCTGGTCGAGCGCCCCCTCCGCGGCTTGGAGCGTTCCAGCGCGACTAGGTACCGGCGCACCGCATTTCCCTGCCGGCGACCCTCGGCTAGCGCGTCTTTGTGCGACGGCGAGAGACCAGGCTTGCTTGGCTTTTTTCTTGGTGGCATACAACCAGTATTACGCATATCGATCGGACAATCCAATATTGCTTAACCGATGATCCGGCCTCAGGGTTATCAAGGGAGCGACACTGGCTCGGCGTCCCCACTTCACCGGTCGCCCGCGCTCACCCGATGCGAGTACGAGGGGGGCGTCGCCGTCGCCAACTCGAAAGGCGAAGCACTTGAAACTTGTGACGAATCCGGTCATCCGCGTCGACCATTGCTCGCACAGGTCGGCGCCGGTACAGCTTGGTCGCCGGCCCTGCGGGCCGGGCCATGCGTCACCGGATCGAAGGCGGCAGGCGGGGAATGGCTCGTCACCACGCGCCGCTCCGGCTCGCCGATTGCCCGATGGTGACAGCGACGATGCTCTCGCGGAGGAGCAGATCGGATCTCAGTCGGGCTGTATGAGGAACGTGCCCGTCGAGCGGCTGACAAGGCGCCCTTTGGCGTCCTCGATACGCGCCTCGGCGAAAGCGACCTGCTTCGCCTTTCTCATCACGGCCCCGCGCACCGCGAGATGTTCGTTACAAGTCGCAGGCCGCATTGTCTCGGTCTTGAGCTCGAGGGCGACACTGGTACGGTCCTTGCCCGAGAGCCCGGCGTTTACGGCAAAGCTCATCGCGGCGTCGAGCACGACCGCATGGACTCCGGCCTGGACGACACCCTTGTGGTCGCAGGCCACGGCTGTGGGATCGAAGAAGCCGGTCGCCCAGCCTGCCCTGTCGTCGTCCTCGACACCGTAGTCGTCGAAAAAGACACCGATCGCGGCGAGGATCGGCACGCCGCTATCGCCCAGCCACCTGCTCATGTCTTTGGTCTCGGGCGGCCCTTTCGGACCGGGAGCCCCGGAGCTCTTCGTGGCCACGGGTCTCACCGTACTCCCGGTGACCGCCCGGGCCGCGTGCGCCCTTCGCTTTTCCCAGTCCGCCACAGGCCAGAACGCGCCTCGGACACGGCGCGGCGGGCCCTATCGTTGCTCCATGACCGCTGCTGTCATCATCGACATCGTTGCTCCATGACCGCTGCTGTCATCATCGACGCCGTGCGCACTCCCGGTGGCAAGCGCAACGGGAAGCTCTCCGGCTGGCATCCGGTCGATCTGGCCGCCGAGATGCTAAAGGCGCTCGCGACCCGAAACGACATCGACCCTGCGGTCGTCGACGACGTGATCATGGGCTGTCTCAGCCAGGTTGGCGATCAAGCCTTGAACATAGGCCGCAACGCAGTCCTCGCCGCGGGCTTTCCCGAGTCCGTTCCGGCCACGACGATCGACCGCCAGTGCGGGTCGTCCCAGCAGGCACTCCACTTCGCCGCCCAGGGTGTCATGGCGGGTGCATACGAGGTGGCGATCGCCGCCGGCGTGGAGTGCATGACCCGGGTCCCGATCGGGGCCTCGATCGGCTCGGGGGTGGGCTTCCCCTTCGGCCCCGCAGTGTCGGCGCGCTACGCCCCGGTCGGGGGTCTCGTCAGCCAGGGAATGGCAGGCGAGCTGGTGGCCGATGAATGGGAGCTCTCACGCGAGGAGCTCGACGCCTTCGCCGCCCGCAGCCAACAGCGAGCGGCACAGGCGACGGCACAGGCCCGCTTCGACCACGAGCTCGTCCCCGTTGCGATCAAGGACACCGACGGGCGTGAGACGGGCGAGATCATGCGGGCCGACGAGGGCATCCGGCCGGAGACGACCGTCGAGACGCTGGCAACGCTCAAGCCGGCATTCAAGCCGGACGGCATGCTCACCGCCGGCAACTCGTCGCAGATCACCGACGGGGCCTCGGCGGTCCTCGTCATGAGCGAGGAGCGGGCGGCGCGGCTCGGCCTGAGGCCGCGGGCGCGCCTTGTCGAGTTCGCCGTCGTCGGGGTCGATCCGCTCACCATGCTCACCGGGCCGATCCCCGCCACGGCAAAGGTGCTCGAGCGCGCCGGCATGAGCCTTGCGGACATCGATCTCGTCGAGATCAACGAGGCGTTCGCCTCGGTCGTGCTCGCCTGGGAGAGAGAGCACCACCCGGACCCCGATCGCGTCAATGTCAATGGAGGTGCGATCGCGCTCGGCCATCCCATCGGCGCCTCGGGCACCAAGCTCATGGCCACCCTGCTCTGCGAGCTCGAGCGCTCCGGCGGCCGCTACGGCCTCGAGACGATGTGCGAGGGTGGTGGGCTCGCCAACGCCACGATCATCGAGCGCCTGGCCTGAGGCCGAGGGTCGCCTTTGCCAGCCGGCGCCCAAGGCACCGGCGTCGGTGACCCAAGTCGTAGGTCAGTCGTAGGTCAGTGGTACTGAGTGGCCATCATGGCCCCGACCACGATCCCGACTAGCCCCCCGATGAGATACCAGTTGCTCGGGCTGTCGGGCATGATCCCCACGTAGTTGCCGACGATCAGGAGCAGCCCGACGATGAGCAGCACCAAGAGCAAGGGCCCGTACCAGCGTGGGCTGTGCCTGACGCTTTTCGGGATCGGCGCCGTGTAGCGCTTGTTGATCTCGCGCTTGTCCTTGGGCGGCGTAGCCCGGCCCGTCGTGGCGGGCTTCTTGTTCGAGGAAGTGCCTTCGTCTGATCCTGCGCGCGGCTTGGCCACGACCAACGAGGATAGCTACGAATCGTGGGGCCGGTAACCTCGCCTTCTGTGGGCATGAGGGTGGCGGTCATCGACAACTACGACAGCTTCGTCTACAACCTCGTCCAGTACCTCGGCGAGCTCGGTGCCGAGCCGGTCGTCGTCCGCAACGACGCCGTGGACGTGGACGGGATAAGAAGGCTCGAAGCCGCGGCGCTGGTAGTGTCGCCCGGGCCCGGGCGGCCCGAGGACGCCGGTGTCAGCTCGGCCGCGATCGCCGAGCTCGGCGCCGAGGGCGTCCCGGTCCTCGGTGTCTGCCTCGGTCACCAGTGCATCGGGCAGCTGTTCGGTGGGCGCATCGTGCGGGCGCCCGAGATCGTGCACGGAAAGGCCTCACCGATCCGTCACGACGGGCGGGGCGTCTTCAAGGGCCTACCCGAGGTGTTCGAAGCGACCAGGTACCACTCCCTCGTCGTCGATGCCGGCTCGGTGCCCGACTGCCTCGAAGTGACGGCCTGGACCGGCGACGGCATCGTGATGGGGCTGCGCCACCGGAGCCTTCCCATAGAGGGGGTGCAGTTCCACCCCGAGTCGATTATCACCGGCGCGGCCGGCCACGAGCAGCTCGGGAACTTCCTCGAGCTCGCCGGAGAGGGCGTCTCCGCCTGAGCCGTCCTGCTGGCCAAGGTGCGGCTCGGACGCCGGTTACGGGGGCGGTCGCCGGGCCCCAGGTGCCTCTAATCGGTGATCAAGGGAGGCCGGAGTTACCCGAAGGACCTGAGTTCCCCGAGGTTCCCGATGTCGAGGGAATCGAGGTCGTGGTCGTGGAGGTGGTCGTGGATGTGGTCGTGGTCGCCGGCTCCGGCTCGACGGTGATGTCGACTGCGTAGCCCGGGCTCTCCTGGGTGCCCGCGCTCGGAGACTGGCTCCAAACGTATCCAGGCAAGATCGCCGTGTTGTTGACGTAGGTGATCGACCAGGTGAGCTTCGCAGCAGACAGGAGCGCTTCGGCTACGGCGAGCTGCTTGTCCATCACCTCTGGAACGATGGCAGCCGGGCCGTTGGAGACGATGAGGTCGATCGTCGAGCCTTTCGGGGCGAGCTGACCCGGGCGGGGGTAGGTGGTGATGACGACGCCTTTGGGATAGGTGTCCGAATACGTGTACCTACCGAGCGCTACCGAGAAATCTGCCAGGTACAGCGTGCTGCGCGCTGTGGCGATCGGCTCGCCGACGACGTTCTTGGAGGGAACCGTCTCATCCTGGAGGGCCTTGTAGACGGTGAGGGTCACGGTCGTGCCCTTGGGGTAGTCGCTGCCGCTCGGCGGGTACTCGTTCTGGACGATGCCGATCAAAGCCGGGTCCGACGTCGCCGCACCGACGACTTTGACCTGGAAGCCACTGTTGCGGAGAGTGGTGGTGGCCACGGTGGAACTTTGGCCGACGACATAGGGCAAGGGGACGCGCGTCGGGCCGCCGTCGACGGTCAGGTACACCCTGTCGCCCTGTTTCACAAGGTCGCTCTCGCCCGGAGTCTCGCTCTGCACAATGCCGACGTCGGCGGCGGTGCCGACTATGAACCGCGCCTGCGGGTGGAGGCCCTGCTTGACCAGCAGGTTCTCGGCCTGGCGGTAGGGCATGTTGACGACGTTCTTGGGATACACCGAGGGCTTCCCGCCCCAGTAGCCGAGATTGCGACCGACGAAGTAGACGATCACCCCGAGCCCCGCGAGAAGCACGAGGGCGGAGACCGCCCAGGGCACCCAGCGCCGTTTCGGCAACTCGGTGCGACCGCCGGATGGAGCCTGGCCGGAGACCGGGACCGTCTCTTGGACCGTGGTCGGTGCCGTCATGCCGGTAGCGGTCAGCACCAGAGTCGGGTTCGTCGGGACTGCCACCGTCTGGGGCGCGGAGGCGCTGGCCGCGGGCGCGGCCGCCAGCACGGGCTGGCCGCGCATGAAGCGCTCGAGATCGTCGTGAAAGTCCTGCGCCGTGGCATAGCGGGCCTGAGGCTGCTTGGCCATCGCCTGCATGATGATCGCCTCGAGGTCGCGCGGCACCCGGGGCTCGATCTCGCTCGGGAGGGCCGCGGTCTCCGACACGTGCTTGTAGGCGATGGCGACCGGCGTGTCCGCCGTGAACGGCGGGCGGCCTGTGACCATCTCGTAGAGCACCACACCGAGCGCGTAGACGTCGCTGCGCCCGTCCACCCCGAGACCCTGGGCCTGCTCGGGTGAGAAGTACGTGGCCGTGCCCATGACGAGCCCGGTCTGGGTGACGGTCTCGCTCTGGCCGATGGCACGGGCGATGCCGAAGTCGGCGACCTTCACCTGTCCGTCGACGGTGATGAGGACGTTTCCCGGCTTCACGTCGCGGTGCACGACGCCGTGGCGGTGGGCGTAGCTGAGCGCCTTGGCGATGTCGGCGGCGATCGCGGCCGCCCGCGTCGGCGAGAGCGGCGCCTGGGTGCGGATGATCGAGGACAGCGGCTCGCCGTCGACGTACTCCATGACGATGTAGTACGTGCGGTCCGCTTCGCCCCAGTCGAAGACAGGGACGATGTTCGGGTGCGACAGGTTGGCGGCGGCTTGGGCCTCGCGGCGGAACCGCTCGACGAAGGAATGGTCCGACGACAGCTCCGGGAAGAGCATCTTCAAGGCGACAGGACGGTCCAGGAGCAGGTCGTGGGCCAGATAGACCTGGGCGGTGCCGCCCCGGGCGATCTGGCGGTTGAGCTCGTAACGGCCGTTGTAGACAGGTGGCGGGGTCTCGGGCATTGTCGGGGGAAGCCTATTCCCCGGACCGCGCTGACCGGGATATCCGCCGGAGGGGAACGTGCTGCTCATTGCTGCAGCTCCAGGGCCTCGTGCAGCACGGCTTTGACGACGGGACCGGCTTCAACGGCACCGGTGACGTCCACGCACGCCGCGCCGGGGGGGACCGGGACGATCGCCGCCACCGCGACTGTCGGGGTCTGGCCGGGACCGGCCGGTGCGGTTGCGATGAGCCAATTGTAGGTGCCACAGCCGTTGGCGAGGATCTGGGCGGTGCCGGTCTTGGCGGCGACGGGCGGGAACTCGTAGGAGGGAAACATCCCATAGGCCGTCCCGGCCGGGTTCTCGGTCACACCCAGCATGAGATTGCGCACCGACTGTGCCGTTCCCACCGAGGTGGCGCGTCTCCAGGGATGAGGGTGATAGGTCTCGACGACATTGCCCTCGTCGTCGATGACCTGGTTCAGCAGGTGAGGGGTCATGATGATGCCGTTGTCGGCGATGCCGGCGGCGACGAGCGCCATCTGCAGGGTCGTCGCCGTCACGTTCTCCTGCCCGATGGCCGACTTCATGAGGCCTGGTATGTCACCGGCGAAGTCCTGTGTCGTGGGGAAGTTCGACGCAGCCACCTCGCCCGAGGGCAGGTCCAGCGGCGGGACGCTGTCGAAGCCGAACGCCGCGGCCTGGGTGTAGAGCTTCTGCGCGCCGAGCTGCTCGCCGACAAGGGCGAAGGCGGTGTCGCACGACCTCGCGAATACCTCGGCGAGGTTGCCCCCGCAGGACTCGCCGCCGAAGTTGGACAAGGTCTGGCCTGCGGTGTCGGGAAGGGTGACGTCACGGACGGAGGGGAAGGACCGGTTGGCGATCGAGGTCGCCTCGTCGAAGATGGCGGACGAGTCGACGACCTTGAAGGTCGATCCGGGCGCCTTCGCCTGGGCCGTGGCGTAGTTGATCAGGGCACCGGAGCTCACAAGCTCGTTGTAGCTCTTGTTCACGGCGTTGACGTTGTGGACTGCGAAGAGGTTGGGGTCGAACGTCGGGTTCCCGTACATGGCAAGGATGGCCCCGGTACGGGGGTCGATGGCGACCACCGCGCCCGTGCGGCCAGCGAGGGCGGCCGCAGCCGCCTGTTGGAGGGCGACCGACACCGTGATCGTGATGTCGTCGGTCGTCTTGTGCTCTGTTAGGAGCTGGCCGAGCGTCGTCGCGGGCGAATTGTGCTGGCTCAGGAAGGAGAAGTACTCGGACTCGAGCCCGGTCGCGCTCTCCTCGACGACCGAGTTGTAGCCGGTGATGTCGGCAAAGAGCGTCGCGGTTGCCGCCGGGTAGATCCTGAGCTCGCCGAGGCCGTCGTTCGTCGGCTTCGAATAGGCGAGCACGGCGTTGTTGGAGCTGTAGATGTCGCCCCGCGGCAGCTGCCAGACGTCGGGGCCGCTCTGGACGTTGTCGGGGTTGTTCACGAGAGACTGGGCCTGGCGGACCTGGAAGTTGTTCAGCTGCAGGAACAACAGCACGAAGCAGGCCAAGAGCACGAGACCGAGCCAGCGGATGCGGCGGCTGATCATCGGGCGCTCACCTCGCTCCCGTCGTCGTCTGAGCGCCGGCCGCCGGCGGCGTGGTCGTCGTCGTGGGGGCCGGCACCGGCGGCGTGGTCGTCGTCGTGGTCGTCGGGGCGCCCGTAGGAGTCGAGACCGTGCCCGGGCTGCTCGTAGTGGTCGTGACCGCGACAGGGGCGACGGTCGTCGTCGTGGCGGCCTGTGCCGGCACCGCGCTCGTCGTCGGGGCGGCCTGTGCCGGCACGGCGGTCGTCGTCGTGGCGGCCTGTGCCGGCACCGCGGTCGTCGTCGTGGGAGCGGGGGCGGCGGTCGTCGTCGTGACCGCGACGGGGGCGGCGGTCGTCGTCGTGGCGGCAGCCGGGCTGACAAAGACACCAGAAGTCGTCGGCGTGACCACCCTCGGCGAACTGGTTGTCGTCACCTGGCCGATCAAGGTCCGCTCGAGCGAGAGATCGTGCACGAGATCGCGGGCCGACTGGTAGGAGCTCGTCTCCATCCCCTGCCTCAGGTAGACGACATTCGAGGCGAGCAGATCGGTCGGAGTGATCGTCGTGCGCTCCACGACCGATGGCTTGAACCACAACATCCCACCCGGACGTCCTTGGAAGATCGCCACGTACCCTTTGTCGAGCCCGACGAAATACGAGGCCTTGTCGAACCAGACCACCACGCCCGCTGCGCCGCCCAGCACAGCCACGAAGACGAGCACGAAGAGCGCGACACGGATCGTGACGATCCGGTCGCCTGGTGGCTTGTGCTGCTTCACCTGAGGCACGAGAACCATCGGCCTGGTGTGGACTGCCCTCGGCACTGCGTCGGAGTACTCCAAACTGCCCGTGGTGAGAGCCGTCGCCGGCACCTGTCCGGCTCCCTGACCGGCGGCGGTTCGTGCGGCCGGGCCGGAGCCGGACGGAACGCTCGTCATGGCCGGCCCGTCGTCCGCGGCAGCCGGGCCGGAGCCGGGCGGCGTGCTCGGTGCCATCGCCTCGGGCGGGGGCGCTGGGGTGTTCGGGGCGGCGGGCGGTGGCGATGTCACGGCGACCACCTCGGTGATCGCCGCCGCTGCGCCCGCCGCCGGCTCTGGCGAGTCACCGACTACCAACGGAAGCATGACAACCTCGTCGGGTGGCGCCAATGCTTCCTCGGCGAGAACCTCGAGCACGACGACTGTGACGTTGTCGGTTCCGCCGCGCCGTAAGGCGAGACGCACGAGCTCGCGCGCCGCCGACTCGACATCGGTCTTGTCGGTCAGCACCTCTGCTATGTCCTGCTCACCAAGCTCGTTCGTGAGCCCGTCGCTGCACAGCAGCAGGCGGCTGCCAGGCTCGAGGTCCAGCTCCCAGCAGTCCGCCTCGATGGTCGGCTCGATCCCGAGTGCCCGCGTCAGGATGTGCTTGTGGGGATGGACCGCTGCCTCGGCAGGGGTCAGTTCGCCGCTGCGGACCATCTCCTCGACGACGCTGTGGTCCTCGGTCAGCTTGTGGACCCGGCGCCCGCTCCGGTCGAGGAGATAAGCCCGCGAGTCGCCGACGTTGACGAGAGCCAACCGCAGCTGGCCGTCCGGCTTATCGCCGACGAGGGCCACCGCCGTCAAGGTCGTGCCCATCCCGCGGAGGTTCCGTTCGGCCCTGCTGCGGTGATAAACGGCTTCATTGGCCTCGCTTACGGCCGCGAGAAGCCCCTCTGTCGTCCGGTCCCTGCGATAGGACTCCAGCAACTGCTCGACGGCGATCCGCGCCGCGACCTCCCCACCGAGATGTCCCCCCATGCCGTCGGCGACCGCAGCCAGGTCGCTCGTGGCGAGAGCAAGGTCCTGGTTGGTTGTCCGCAGGTAACCGGTGTGGGTCGCGGCCGCGGTCTTGAGCCGGCTCATCGCGCAACCTCGAGGATCGTGCTCCCGATCTTTACGCGGTCCCCACGGCGCAGCCGGGCCGGGATCTCCACACGCTCTTCATTGAGCCAGGTGCCGTTGGTGGACCCGAGGTCCTCGATCCAAAGCTCGCCGCTGCGCCTGAAGACGCGGGCGTGAATCGAGGAAGCAAAGGTGTCGTCGTCGAGAGGCACGGCACAACCCGGGGACCGCCCGACGGTCACCTCGTCGCCGAGCTCGAAGACGCGCCCGCGCCTTTGCGGAGGATCTACGACTCGCAGCCGCAACGCGAGAGTCTTGTCGCCCACGACCGGAGCGGCGACGGGCGCCTGGGCGGCCTGCTCGGTTCGCGAGCGCCGCACTTCGACCCAAACCATTCGCGCCGCATAGACGAAGAACAGCCAGATCGCCGCGAGCAGGAAGTAACGCAGGATCGACAAGAGGGAGTGGGGCATGAAGCCGCTATCGCCTAGGAAGGCTCGAACCGCAGTGCCGTCGTCCCGACCGAGATCACGTCTCCCGCGACAAGGCGGTGCTCGCGTACCACGATGCCGTTGACGCGGGTCCCGTTGGTCGAACCGAGGTCAACGACGAAGACCGCGTCGCCTTCCCGGCGTACCTGGGCATGGCGGCGGGAAACGTTCGGGTCGTCGAGGACGATGGCGCACTCGGGCAGGCGCCCGATAGTCAAGACTTGTGAGCCGACGCCCACCCGGCGGCCGTCGGGGAAGACAAGCCAGTCGTTCGGCCGGTCGTCGCCCTCGACCAGCTCGCTCTCGATCGCGAAGGTGCTGACCGACAGCTGGGGATCGAGGTGCAGGTCGACTTTGACCGGGCCGACGAACTGGTAACCCTCGCGCCCGGCGTGCTCGCGCACCGAGGCGACGAGCTCACGCTCGAGCGACTCGCCGAAGCCGGAGAAACGGTCGAAGTCCTCGGGGGCGAGGAAGACGTTGAACCGGTTGGGGACGATGAAGCCATGGATGCCGACCGCCCGGCGGAGGTCCATCTCGCGTGTGAGCCTCCGGCCGAGCTCGACGGGCTGGAGCTGGCCGCGGAACGCCTTTGCAAAGGCGCCTTCGACCAGACGCTCGAGGCGACGCTCAAACTGCTGCAGTCCCATTGGTAGTCAGGGGCGCGGTGCTCGACTAGCGAGTCCGGTTCCCCATTCCCCTTTCAATCCGTGCGTGCGGTTCTCCCGCACACGGCTTAACGACAGTCTTCTGAACATGGTTA
>JBKQMT010000072.1:0-59668 GCA_052146595.1 Acidimicrobiales bacterium | reverse complement strand
GGCGTTACTTGAGTCGTGGCCAGCACCACGTAGCCGACCAGGTAAGAGTGAACTGGTGACGGATGCAGCGCGGAGCGGACGGTCTCGTCGAACGCGACTCCGCTACCTCCGACGAAGATGCCGAGCGCCGCGAACAAGGACCAGAAGAAGCGCTCCCGTCCATAACCGAGGGGATGGGTCTCATCGGCGGGCCGAACGCTGCTGAGCACGCCGATGAGCAAGAACACCTGGACCGCCACGTCGGCAGCGTTGGCTGCGGTCTGGGCGCGCAGGGCGATCGAACCGGTCACCCCCGCTGCAACCCCGAGAGCGAGCGTCTCAGCGCAATTCACGCCAAGGGAGACGAGCACGCTCCGACGAGTTGCTCTGGCATCGGTCCTCTTCGCCATCGCTGGCACCCCGTCCGGTCTAACTGAATCTGCGCGAGTCTCTCAAGCTTGGCGCTTGGCCTGACGAGCTGCGCGTTCAGCTGTCCCGACGAAGAGGGCCGCCCGATAACGCCGCCGAAGTGAGCCTCGAAGGAGGCCCCGGGTCCCGGTGCAGGGGGTCAACTTTCTGCCGGTGTTGAGGAGCGGCGCGACGTTTTGCCTCCTGACCGAGGGACGTTCACCGGCTGGGCCCCCCGCTAGTCTCCATCCGTGCCTGCGCTGCGGCGTCAGTCGGTAGGCGAACCTCTGGACTGACCGAGGGAAGGCCCGCCTCTGGACTGACCGAGGGAAGGCCCGTTGCGCCAACATCAAGGAGACCTTGCCGTGCCCACCGATTCCCGTGCCGGACAGCCCGCCGAGCGCTCCGACCTCGTCGACGTCGCTCGCCTCGTCACCGCCTACTACAGCGAGCATCCCGACCCGTCCGTTCCCGAGCAGCGGGTGTCGTTCGGGACCTCGGGGCACCGAGGCTCGAGCCTGCGGGCCAGCTTCAACGACGACCACATCGGCGCCATCACCCAGGCGATCTGCGACTACCGGGCCGGTGCCGGTACCGATGGGCCGCTCTACCTGGCCCGTGACACCCATGCCCTGTCGGAGCCGGCTTGGGTGACCGCGGTGGAGGTGCTGGCCGCGAACGGGGTGACGATCCTCGTCGACGCCCGCGACGGGTATACGCCGACGCCGGCCCTTTCCCACGCGGTGCTGGCCCACAACCGCGCCGCCGGGCGCCAGGGAAGCCTCGCGGACGGGATCGTCGTCACTCCGTCCCACAATCCCCCGACTGACGGCGGGTTCAAGTACAACCCGCCCGACGGCGGTCCGGCCGGCACGGAGGCGACGGCGGTGATCCAGGACCGTGCCAACGCCCTGCTTGCCGGTGGGCTGCGCGAGGTTCGCCGGATCCCGATCGACCGGGCCCGGGCGGCGGCTAGCACCCGTAGCTATGACTTCCTCGACGCCTACGTCTCCGACCTCCCCTCGGCCATCGACCTGGCAGCCATCGCCGCTGCCAAGATGCGCATCGGCGCCGACCCGCTTGGCGGGGCGAGCGTCGCCTACTGGGGGGTGATCGGGGAGCGCTACGGCCTGGAGCTGACCGTCGTGAACCCTGACGTCGACCCGACATGGCGGTTCATGACCCTCGACTGGGACGGGAAGATCCGCACGGACTGCTCGTCGCCATACGCCATGGCTTCGCTGATCAAGAGGCGGAACGAGTTCCAGGTCGCCACAGGCAACGACGCCGACGCCGACCGCCACGGCATCGTCACTCCCGACGACGGCTTGATGAACCCGAACCACTTCCTTGCCGCGGCCGTCGACTACCTGTTCGCTCACCGCCCGGGTTGGCCGGCGGGGGCCGCCGTCGGCAAGACGCTCGTGTCCTCGAGCATGATCGACCGCGTCGCCGCCGGCCTCGGGCGTCGCCTCGTCGAGGTCCCCGTCGGGTTCAAGTGGTTCGTGGCCGGCTTGCTCGACGGGACGATCGGCTTTGGCGGGGAGGAGAGCGCCGGGGCGTCGTTCCTGCGCCGGGACGGCTCGGTATGGACGACCGACAAGGACGGCATCTTGCTGTGCCTGCTCGCCTCGGAGATCATGGCGGCGACAGGGAGCACGCCGAGCAAGCGCTACCGGGCCCTCACCGACCGCTTCGGCAGCCCCGTTTACGCCCGCGTCGACGCGCCCGCCACGCCGGAGGACAAGACCATGCTCGCCGACCTGCGCCCCGAGCAGGTGACCGCCACCGAGCTCGCCGGCGAGCCGATCACTGCCAAGCTGACCACCGCCTCGGGCAACGGCGCCCCCATCGGTGGGCTCAAGGTGACGACCGCGTCCGGCTGGTTCGCGGTCCGCCCTTCGGGAACCGAGGACGTGTACAAGATCTACGCCGAGTCGTTTCAAGGGGCGGACCACCTGGCGCGCATCCAAGATGAGGCCCGCCGCGTCGTCGCCGACGCCCTCCGCGGGGCCTCCAGCCCAACCCCGGCTCACAGGGACTGACCGGCTCGGCGATCGGGCCGCGCGAATAGGGCCGTTTCCCGTCAAGCCGGCGTCCGCCCCGGGTCCCCCTTCGCCCGCCCGTCTCGCCCGGGTGCTTTCCTGACATCTACCGCCGACCTTGGCACTGTCGGGCGGGACCGCCAAGCGACGGGAGGCAGGCGTGGACGAGGACACCATCCGGAACGCCTACGCACCTTTCGTGGCGGCACTACGGGAGGGTGGCTTCGAAGTGCCCGCCGAAGGGTGGCCCGCCGAGCTCGTGGCGGCGCACGTCTCTCGCAACAACGATCTCATCTCCGAGGCGGCCGAGCGGATCGTCGCCGGCGAAGAGCCCTCCTACGACAACAGCTCCGCCGTAGACGCTGCTGAGCTTCGTTCTTACGCCGATGCCGTCGGCGGCCTCGGCGGTCTGGCCGACGCCGTCGAGACCTCGGCCCGGCGACTGGCCAAGGCATGGGCAGCCCTCGACGAGGCGACCGGCAGCTACCCGCTCCCCGTAGTCATACTGGACTCAGGCACGGTCGTGAACGACGGGCCCATCCCGATCCGCAACTTCTTCGAGGGGAACGCCTCGTTCCATCTCGAGATGCATTTCGCCCAGTTGAAGGCGCTGCGTCCGTGACCACAGGACGAGCCGGGGGTCCGGTCGACCGCTGAGCCGCCTGCCGGATGTGCCCGTCGCTTGGCCCCATGACGGGAGCGAACACTCCCTGCAACCAAGATGCTGACAGGTGTCTGACAGCTGTCAGCCGATCAGGTGGAGCGGCATCGTGTCGTGCAGCGTGCGCGCGACCTGCTTGCCCTTCTCCTTGGCTAGATCCCTCGCGTGCTCCAGGGCGTCGCGCGTCTGATCGACCTGTTCCGAGTCACCGATACGGTGAACGATCTCCTTGGCCTGGTCGCGCAGACTGTCAGCTATCTCGGCGTCGTGCACCCGGGCTACGCCGCTGCTCACGGCGGACTTGACGCGATCGGCCGCTTCCGGAGCCATGTCGGCGGCCTTCTTCCCGGCGACGCCCACGAGGCGCGCACCTCTGTCGAACAGGTCAAGGACTGCCCCTGCGGCGGCACCGGTCAGGCCACCGACGATGAGCCCCTTCCAGATGTTCCTCACGTCCCATGCTCCTCTCTCTTCGGTTCCAGAAAGGTCACCGATCTGATCCGCATGGCGGACTATGCCCTCGCGAATGCGCTTCAATCGCGGCATGGCTCGTCATCTGCAGTCTAAAGGCGGCCCTGGTTTGGGCCGGCCGGTTCGAAGGCCCGCTCAGCATGTCGTCCCTCACCCGCATTGTTCGCAGAGAAACAAAGTCCGTGCCCGTCCTGCTCCGCGAGCCACTTTCGAAGGATTGACCGTAAGTCGTCGGGGACAGCCCATTTGTTCGCAGGACAACAAAGTCTGCGTGAGAGTCGGATATGTCTGCCGCGATTGGGCCAAGTCGCTTTCCGGGTCGCAAACGCGCTACGCTCGGTATAAGGGCCACTGATTTAGTGCGAAGTTAGTGATTAAATCCCCCGAGCAAAGGACCGACATGGCAAGACGACCGTTGACTCTGCCGGAGGTCGCAGAGAAACTCGGCGTGCACTACATGACCGCGTACCGCTATGTCCGCACGGGCCGGCTCCCAGCCAGGCGAGTGGCAGGCACGTGGCAGATCGACCCCGCGGATCTCGAGATCATGCGACGATCCACCCGGGGAACCCACCAACGGCGCGCGACCGGCGTGGTGCCGGCTCGTGCTCACCTCGAGGCGAGGCTCATCGCCAGCGACGAGTCGGGGGCGTGGGACGTCCTCGAGGCGGCGCTCGGCTCGGGCATGGAGCCGGAGGACGTGCTCTTGGAGATAGTCGCGCCGACGCTGCGCTCCATCGGGACCATGTGGGAGCAGGGCCAGCTCACCGTCGCAGACGAGCACAGGGCCAGTGCTGTCGCCACGCGCCTGATCAGCCGCCTCGGAGCTCGCTTCGGTCGCCGAGGGCACAAGCGAGGAACGGTGATCCTCGCCGCTCCACCTGGTGAGCTTCACTCGGTGCCGGTCGCCCTCGCCGCCAATCTCCTGCGATGGCAGGGCTTCGCGGTGGTCGAGCTCGGAGCCGACACTCCCGCGGAGGCCCTCGCGCAGACCGCTGCAGCCGAGACCGACCTCGTGGCAGTTGGGATCGCCTGTACGACAAGGAGCTCCGCCCAAGCGGCGCGGAAGGCGATCGCGGCGTTGCGCCTGTCGGCGCCACAGGTGCCCGTCCTCCTCGGCGGGGCCGCGATCGCCGACGAAGCACAAGCTCGCCGCCTTGGAGCCGACGTCTTCACCGGCGCCAGCGGCGACCAGCTGGTACGCGCCGTCGAGGTCATCGCCGACGAGAAAGCTTGAGGGCAAAGCCTTCGACCTGCAAGCTCGCGCTGCGGGCCTGGTCTTGCGCTCAGGCGACCCTGGTGGCCAGACGAGCGCGCCAGGACGGTTTCGCGAGGACAACTTGGACGTCGCTCACGTGACGCTCGAGGAAAGCCGCCTCGCAGTACGCGAGGTACAAGGCCCAGAGCCGGCGGAACTCGACACCCACGCCCAGGCGCTGGACCTCGAGCTCGTGAGCGTCCAGGTTCGCCGCCCAGCGGCTCAGCGTCTCGGCGTAGTGGCGACCTATGTCCTCGAGGTCCACGACCCGCAGATCGGTCGCTCGCGCCAGCGAAGCGGTGATCGAGGCCACCGACGGGAGGCAACCACCCGGGAAGATCATGCGACGGATGAAGTCCTCGTGCCTCTTGGCGCGCTCGAAACTGCGATCATCGATGACGATCGCCTGTAGCGCCGCCAAGCCGTCGTCCGCGAGCAGCTTGGCGCACACGGCGAGGAACTCGTCATGGTGCCGCCAGTCGACGGCCTCGATCATCTCGACGGAGACCAGCTTGTCGAAGCGGCCCCGCAAGTCACGCCAGTCTTCACCAAGGACCGTGACGCGCTCGGCGAGGCCCGCCTCGGCCACGCGTCTGTGCACGTAGCTGCGCTGCGCCTCGGAGATCGTCGTGGTGGTCACCCGCGCTCCATAGCGCTTGGCCGCGTGCAGAGCCAGCGATCCCCACCCTGACCCGATCTCGACGAGGTGATCAGTCGGTCGCAGATCGAGCTTGGAGCAGAGCCGGTCGATCTTGGCCGTCTGCGCATCGCCCAGGCTCGTGTCCGGGCGCTCGAACAAGCCGCATGAATAGGTCATCGTGTCGTCGAGCATCAGCTCGAAGAACTCGTTGGAAACGTCGTAGTGCGCCCGGACATTGGCCTTGTCGTCAGCTCGTCCCGGCGCGGCCACCCGCGCTGGGACGTCGATGACACCACCGACGGCCTGTCCGAGGCGGTCCAGTCCGGCACGCAGGCGCCTCGTGCGTTGCAACAGCACCCGCACGAAGGTGGTCAGGTCCTCGGCATCCCACCAGCCTGAGACGTAAGAGGCACCCAGGCCCACCGATCCCGCCCGCAGCAGTGCCGCGTAGGCGCGTGGGTCGTGCACCTCCACGCGCGTCACCGGGTCACCCGCGCCCAGCCGGTACCTCCGTCCGGCTTCGACGAGCTCGACCGTGCCTCCCTCCCCGCGCGCCCCGGCCGCAAGGGCAATGCGGCGCGCCGCCCACTCGAACCTGGTCCCGACCTGGCGGGGCAGGGCGCGACTTAGAAGACCGCTCCCGTCTACCGTCGCCGGTCGCTTTCGTCCCCCAGCCGAGGGCGCGAAGTCGTCCGGCGGGCCTGCGGGCGCCGTGCTGGTCAAGGTCGCTGCGACCGCCGTGCCGGGTGCACGTGGAACGGCGCCCCCCGAAGTCGCAGGCGGGCCGCCTGGGCGTAGATCCCGGCAGAAATACGGTGAGTCAGCGCCGGATGGTGCCACAGAAGCTGCGCCAAGGCTTGCCGGTCCACCGCCCGGCGGCGTAACGACAAGGTCGCGCTGAAGAGACGCTCGACGCCGCGCAATACGTCCAGGTTCACGACGAGGCGTTCCCCGGGCGCGCGGTAGCGAAGCTCGTAGTCGACGTCCATCGGCAAGAAGGGGGACACATGCATAACTTTGGCAAATCGGTGCAGCCCGGGGGGGCCGACCACATAGCAGTACCGTTCGTGCCATGGCGTGTTCTGGACCTCGGCCACCAGCGCCTCGATCGTTTCACCGTCCGCGGCGGTACAAAAGTACAGGGACAGCGGGTTGGACAACCATCCCCAGGTTCGCAGGTTCGCCAACAGCGCCACCGATCCGGCGGGCCGCAGCCCCGAGCGTGCCTCGACGAGGTTGCGTGCCGCCTCGTCGAGAGGCGTGGTCTCGTCATCTAGGAAGTCCGCGCGGCGGAACCACACCGGTGCCGGCCGGCGGGCGGACCACAACGGGTGCAAGCGTGTGACCGAGTCGAGCTCCTCCAGGTGCAGCAATGGCATCGCCACCCGATAAGAGAACTCGTGCGCCGCACCCGGGCCGAAGCGGCGATGAAGCAGGACCCCCTCGTAAAGCGCGCTTCGCAGACCCAAAACCCCGGTCCCGGCCGGGCGGTTGCCCGCCATCAGCAGCTTCGTCACAGCGTCGCCCCGAGGGCTCGACACGTCTCGACGGCACTGACCACACCATCTTCGTGAAACCCGTACCCCCAGTAGGCGCCGCAGAACCAGGTGCGCCGGGAGCCGTTGATCTCGCCATGGCGGCCTTGGGCCGCGACGGCCGCAGGGCTGAGCACCGGATGGGCGTAGTCCATCCGGCTCAGCACCAGGGCGGGGTCGATGGCGTCGTCACGGTTCAAGGTCACGAGAACCGGCGTCGTCGAGGCGATGCCCTGAAGCTGGTTCAGGTAGTAAGTGAGCGTCGCCTGATCCGTCTCCGCCTCCAGTCGGTGGTAGTTCCAGCTCGCCCAGGCTCGCCGGTTGCGCGGGAGCATGCGGGCATCGGTGTGCAGGGTGGCCCGGTTCTGCTGGTAGCCGATTGCTCCCAGGATGGCGCGTTCGGCCCTGTCGGCGTCCGACAGGAGAGACAGGGCCTGGTCGCTGTGGGTCGCGAGCACGACGTGGTCGAAGGACTCGATTCCCGCCCGCCCCAGCAACTCGACGCTGCCCGGCTCGCGCCGGATCTTGTCGACGGGCGCCCCCAGCCTCAGCCGGCCCTCTGCCCGCAGCGGCCGGAGGATGGCCTCCACGTAGCGGCGCGACCCGCCCGTGATCGTTCGCCAGCGTGGCTGGTCACGCAGCCTCAGCAGACCGTGGCGTTCGAAGAAACGGGCGAAGGTCACAGCAGGGATCTGTGTGAACGCCTTCGGTCCGGCGGACCATATCGACGAGCCCAGTGGGACCAGGTACCACTCCCGGAACCCTGTCGAGAAGCGCCGTGAGGAAAGCACGTCCTCGAGTGTCACATCGTCGTCCGGCGGATCTTCGAGCAAGCCCGTCGCCAGACGGTTGAAGCGGCCGATGTCGGAGAGCATCCGCCAGAAAGCCGGTCGTGCCAAGTTGGACCGCTGGGCGAACACCGTCGAGGGCGAGCTGCCACGCCACTCGAGCCCGGTGCGACGATCGGCCACAGAAAAGCTCATGTCGCTCGGCTGGCTGGCCACGCCGAGACGGCCGAGGAGCTTGCAGAACAGCGGGTAGGTGCGCTCGTTGTAGACGAGGAAACCCGTGTCGACCTCGACGGTCGCGTCGGGCAGCTCCACCGTGTGGGTGTGCGAATGGCCCCCGGGGCGATCGTCGGCCTCATAGAGCACGACGTCATGGCGGCTGCGCAGCAGGTGCGCGCAGACCAGTCCCGATACTCCGCTCCCGATGATGGCGATCCTCATACCTCTTCCTTTACGGCTCTGCCGCCTGTCTGGTATCAGGGCGAGTTTAGCACTAAACTACTCGCATGAGCACCTACCGCACAGAGATCTCCTCCTGCTGGGCGCCAGCCGACGCCTTCGAGTACCTGGCACGCTTCTCCAATGCGGCGAAATGGGACCCGGGAGTCGTCGAAGGCGAAGACGTCGACGAGGGACCGCCCGGCCAGGGGAGCACCTACCGTCTCGTGGTCGGAGTGCTCCGACGTCGGGTGCCGCTGGAGTACCGGATCGTTGAGATCGACCGGCCGCGCCGGGTCGTCTTGCAGGCGCAAAACGCGACGATCCGCTCCAGCGATCTCATCGAGGTGTCACCTGCACCTGGCGGTGGCTCGACGGTGACCTACGAGGCCACCCTGAGCACCAGAGGGCCGGCCCTCTTGGTCTCCCCGCTCGTGACGCTGGGATTGCGCCGCATCGGGGACCGGGCTGCGGCCGGGCTGCGGGCGGTGCTGGAGGAGCGAGCGGGGTGAGGGCGGCCCGCCCCACAGCCCGTCGGGTCCTGGCAGGCATCGTCGACGCCGCCGCTGAGGCCACGATCGCCCCGAGCTTCAGCCGGGCGGGAATCGCCTTGCGCCGCCGCCTCGAGGCCTGGGACGACCTTCCCTTGATGCGCGACCAGGTCGCCGTCGTGACGGGTGCCACCTCGGGAATCGGGCTTGCCGCGGCCATCGCCATGGCCAAGCTCGGCGCCTCGTTGCACCTCGTGGGTCGCGATCTCGAGCGGGCGTCCCGAGCGCGCGCCGCCGTCGCGGCAGCCGGGCCTGGGCGGGTCGAGGTCGATATCGTCGACCTAGCCGATCTCGATGCCGCGACGACCTTCGGCCTGCGCTTGACAGAGCGTTACGAGACCCTGAACGTGCTCGTCCACAACGCCGGTGCGCTCACGCGCGAGTACAAGACGACGCCGGCCGGGGTGGAGCTCACCGTCGCAACCCAGGTGCTTGGCCCCTACGTGCTGACGGCGGCGCTGGCCCCGTTGCTATGGGACGGCTCACCGGCGACCATCGTGACCGTCAGCTCGGGCGGCATGTACACGCAGCGATTCGATCTCGGCCGCCTCGAGATGCCATCTGGCGGCTACGACGGCGCCGTCGCGTATGCACGGTGCAAGCGGGCCCAGGTCGTCCTGGCCAGCGCCTGGGCAGGGCGCTTCGGACCATACGGTGTCTCGAGCTACTCCATGCACCCGGGCTGGGTGAACACTCCGGGGCTCAAAGCCGGCCTGCCGCGCTTCGAGGCGCTCTGGCGACCGTTGCTGCGCACCCCCGCCGAAGGCGCCGACACGGTCGTGTGGCTCGCCGCCGGCGGCCCTGCGTCCCGGGCGCGCTCCCTCGGGGCGCCTGCGCCCGTCTCAGGGTTCTTCCACGACCGGCGGCGGCGGCGCGAGCAGCGCTTCCCCGTCGTCTCGCCGATGGTGCCCGGTGATCTCGACGCGTTGCTGGAGTGGTGCGCGCTCCGCACCGGGGTCGTGACTCCGCTTCCTCCGGCAGGCCGAGGCTGACACTCAGGGCCGGTGCTTGCCCCGCTCTTCAACGGCGCGACACGCCGGGCACAGGCCCACCAAGTCCAGCTGGTGCTCGGTGACCTCATAGCCCTGTTCCTCCGCCACGGCCCGGGCTGCCTCATCGAGTGCCCGCTCCAACTTCGGCGAAGGGTGCACGTCTGCCACCTTCCCGCACCTCACACAGACGAAGTGGTGGTGGTGGCCAGACAGCTCCTCGGCCAGCTCGAAGCGACCGTGGTCGTCGGTGCCCGCAACCCTGCGCACCACGCCGACGTCGATGAGCGCGGTCATGTTGCGATAGGCGCTGCTCTGGGGGAGCTCAGGGGCCGAGGAGAGGATCTCGGGGATGGTCAGCGGGCGCCCGGCCGCGGCCAAGGTCTCGACCAGGATCCTGCGCAGGTGCGTGTAGCGCTGGTCCACTCCAGCCAGCCGGAGGCTGATGGCTTCATGGACCGCGCGGGACAGCACCATGGCCGCGGACATTAGGCCGCTCCTGTGCTCATCGGAGTGGTCGTGGCTCGCCCCGGGCACGGCGCTGGTCTCACGCGAGCTGCCCGACTTCCTCGAGCTGCCCGGCCTCGTCCCGGCGGTCGGCCCCGTCCCGGCCGTCGGCCCCGGGCCCTCGGCCGACCTCGGACCGGCGCCAGGCCGCCCAGGCGCGCCCGCCGATGAAGAACACCGCTCCGAGGACCCCGACGAAGAACCCAACGGGCCAGTTGGTCAGGTAGGAGGCCGCGATGGAGATCCAGACGATGAGCATGGAGATGGCGACGGACAGGCCCAAAGCGACCAGAGGCTTGGCGGTGAACGATCGGGCCGCTCCTGGTGCACCGATCATCAAGCTGAACATCAGCAAGGCTCCGACGACAGGTACTGACATTGTCGTCGCCAGCGCTACGACCACGAGAAAGCACATCTCCATTCGCTGGCTTCGAATCCCGTGTGCCTCTGCGACCGTCGGCACCACCGAGCTCAACAGGAGCGGGCGGTAAAGGACCACGAGCGCGGCGATGCACACCGCACCGAGCACAGCGGTCACGAGCACCTGGTTGGTGCTGACCCCGAGCACTTCGCCGAAGAGCAAGGCGAAGACGGCGGCGGCGTACTCCTGGCTCCAGCTCAAGAACAGGGCTCCGAGCCCCAGCATGAACACGAGCCAGAGCGCCGTCATCGCGTCGTGGCGTCCGCGCTTGCCCAGCAAGCCAATGGCAACCGCGCTGACGAGGGCAAATGCTCCCAAACCTGCGAAAGTGCTCACCCCGATCAGGGAGGCGCCAGCCGCGCCGGCGAAGCCGGCTTGGGGAATTGCGTGAGCCACGAACGCAGAGCCCCTCAGCACCGTGAAGAACCCCACGACACCGGCCACGACGGCGACAATCGTCGCCACGACCCAGGCGTTGACCATGAAGCCGGAGAACATCACTCGGCCCCCAAGACCCAGGGCTCGGCCGGCTGCCTGCCGCCGTCCGCACCCGCTCGGCCGTCGTTGCCCCCCATCGCCTGCGCCCCCGCCCGTCTCGAGGCTTGCCGGCTGCCGAGATCGGCCAGGAGGTAGACGATGAGGACCAGGGTCACCACGAAGAAGCTCACCGGCCAGCCTCTTCCTGCCGGTGGCCAGTAGTAGCTGTCGTAGGCGAGCAGTGTGCTCACCCACGTAACCGTCACTCCGATGACGGCGGCCCAGGCGATCGCCAGACCAGGCCGTTTCGTCAGCCGCAATGCCGCCGCGGCGGGGCCGATCAACACGGCGGTGCTGAGGATCGCTCCGATCGTCACGCAAGAAAGCGACACGGCAATCGCCAGCGCGAGCAGGTAGAGCATTCCGACCGCGCGCACGGGCACTCCCCGTGCGACGGCGATCTCCTGGCTCACCGTGCTCAGCAGCAGCGGTCTGTAGAGCAGAGCGACGACGGCCAGTGCCGCCAGGCTCAGCGCCACGAAGACCGGGATCATCGACGAACTGATGACGAACATGGAGCCGAACAGGATCGAGACCGCCGCGCCGGAGGTGTTGTGCTGGACCGTTCCCAGGTAGAGGAACAAGGCGGCCAGCCCGAGGCCTGCCCCGAGCACGATGCCCGTCGCCATGTCCCTTTCCCGCGGCCTGCGGTTGCCGAACGTCTCGATCGACAGGGCACCGACCACCGCAGAGGTGATGAAGCCCCATAGCGGGTTGATGCCTAGGAGATAGGCGGCCGATCCTCCCGTGGTGCCCAAGTCGCCCAGGGAGTGGCCGGCGAAGGACTGGCCGCGGATGACGGTGAACACGCCGACGACTGCGGACACGAGTGAGACCACCCCGCCCACGAGCAGCGCCACACGAACCGGCCCGCTCGTGAAGAAACCGGCTTCGAAGAGGCCGCCGAGAACCGCCGCCATGCCCGCCATGCCCGTCATGCCACCCCGCGAGGAGGAGCCTTCGTCGTCTTCTCGAGCTCGGCGTGGTGCCCCTCGTCCTTGCCGGCGACAACCAGGATCCGACCGTCGAGGTGGAGCACGTCGACGTGATGTCCGTACAAGGCGCTCAGGACGTCCTCGCGGACCACCTGATCTGTCGTTCCGCTGGCGGCACGTCCGGAGGCGACATAGACGACACGGTCCATCACCGGCAGGAGCGGGTTCATCTCGTGGGCGGAGATGAGAACAGCTATCTGCTGCTCCTTTGCGACCCGTGAGAGGAGATCGACGATCTCCTGCTCGCTACGGATGTCGAGGTTCGCGAGCGGCTCGTCGAGCAGCAACAGCCTCGGCCTGCTGATCAAGGCGTGCGCGATCAGGGTCCGCTGCAACTCCCCTCCGGAGATGTTGCCGAGCCGGGTCTTGGCGAAGGCCTCGGCGTCGACGGCTTCGAGCATGTCGTCGACCAGTTGCCGGCGGTGCTTGGAAGGCAGGGGAATGCCCAAGCGGTCGCCGTCGATCCCGAGACCGACAAGGTCGCGTGTCCGCAAGGGTGCATCCGGATCGAGATCGACGTGTTGGGGGACATAGCCTATGGACCGGTTGCGGCGCGGGCGCGGGCGACCGCCGAAGAGCACCGTGCCTGCTGACGGCGTCTGCAGTCCGAGGATCACCCGGAAGATGGTCGTCTTGCCGGCGCCGTTGGATCCGATCAGGCCGGTGACCTCCCCGGAGTGAAGGCTGAAGCTGACCTCGTGCAGGATCTCGCGCCCGGACAGCCAGAGGGAGACGCCCTCGAGCGAGAGCACCTCGTCGCCCGCCGGAGCGAGCGGGGTCGGGTCGGTCACAATCGCTCCGTCGAGACCTTGGCGGCGACGGCCTTCTCCAGTGCCTGGACCTCGGCCAGCATCCATGTCTGGTAGTCGTAGCCGGGTGTCGGCATCGTCTCGTAGACGGCCACGACCGGTATCCCGCCGGCCTTGGCAAGCCCAAGGAAGGACTGGGTGATCGAGTCGCTCACCTGCTCGTTGTACAGGAACACCCTGACCTTGTGGTGGGTGAACAGGTTGTCCTCGAGGGTGATGTCCTGCGGAGCGGGGTCCACCCCGTTCATGATGTCCGTCTGCAAGGAGAAAGGCGTCTCGTCATCGGTCCCGGCGGCCTCCAACATGTAGTCGGCGACGGGTTCGGAGGTTGCCACCGGAGTGTGCGGATAGCGGGCCTTGAAACTGGAGAGCGCCTGAAGCCACGGGCCGAGGGAGCGGTCGAACGCGGCCAGCCTCTCCCGGAAGTAGGCGGCGTGGGCGGGACCGAGAGCGGACAGGTCGCCGGCGATCGCCCTCGCCACGGCCGGCATCGTCTTCGGGCTGTACCACAGGTGCGGGTTCGGCGTGCTCGTCGGGAGCCCGAGCAGCTTCTGGACGTCGATCACCTTACGTTTCGGGTTCGGCGACGCCGCCTCGATGGTGTTCATGAAGGTGTCGTACCCGAGGCCGTTCTGAACGATCAGCTGGGCAGCGCTGATGACCTGGGCCACAGATGGGCTCGCCTCGAACGAGTGGGGATCGGCGCTGGGGTTGCTCATGATCGCGCTCACCTGCACGTACCTGCCGCCGACCTGGGCGATGACGTTCGCGTACTGGCTCTCCGCGCCCACGGCTACGATCGCTCCACCGCTGCGAGCAGCCGGCGTGGTCGAGCAGGCACATGCGAACACTGCCACGCCGAGACAGACGGCGGCGGCCTTCCCCCGGTGACGTGTCGCCGCCGGCTGCGCACAAACTCTCGTGCGAGAACTCTCGTGTCTCGGCCGCCTCGTGCCCGGCATGACCGGAATGGTAATCACTCTTATTATTTTGGGTCAACCCCTGCGCCCGTCGCTATAGTCTCGACCAGGCGCGATGAGGCCCGCTCCTCGAATGGTCGGATGCGAATTCGACTGATGGCTTCTACCAGCTACAGCGGATGCTGGTAGGGCTGCGTACCCCTGTCAGCCAGATCGGGGGTACGAGTGAACTCCTATTACATCTTCGCCATCTGGATCGCGATGGCGCTGCTTGCGTCGCTGATCAGCATCAAGTTCGGCCTCTCCGTCGCTCTCGTCGAGATCCTTGTCGGAGCTGTGCTCGGCAACATTCCAGGCCTCAAAGAGCAGATCCACCAGACCGAGGTCACGACGTTCCTCGCCGGCTCGGGATCGCTCATGCTGACCTTCCTGGCGGGAGCCGAGATCGACCCGGTCTCTCTGCGCAAGCATTGGAAACCGAGTTTGGCGATCGGCATCGTGTCCTTCCTGCTCCCCTTCCTCGGAGCCTTTGGGTTCTGCAAGCTCGTCCTCGGCTGGCCCCTGCACGGCGCGGAGATAGGAGGCGTGTCCTTGAGCACCACCTCTGTCGCCGTCGTCTACGCCGTCATGATCGAGACGGGGCTCAGCCGCGAGGACCTCGGCAAGCTCATCCTGGCGGCGTGCTTCGTGACCGATCTCGGGACCGTTCTCGCCCTGGGCGGCCTGTTAGCCACCTACGGCTGGCTGCTTCTCGTCTTCGTGGCGGTCACGATCCTGGCGTTGTTGGTCCTTCCGAAGGCGACGCGCTTTGTCATCGACCGCTTCGGACACCGTGTGAGCGAGCCCGAGGTGAAGTTCCTTCTCGTCGTGCTCTTCGCCCTCGGCGGTCTCGCCACCGCGGCCGGCAGCGAAGCGGTGCTGCCGGCCTATGTGGCCGGGCTGGTCGTCGCCGGCGTGTTCGTGAACGACCGGCTGCTCGTGGACCGGATCCGATCCATCGCCTTCGCCCTGTTGACTCCCTTCTTCTTCCTGCACGCTGGTCTCCTCATCTCCGCACCGGCGATCGTGTCGGGGGCGGGGGTGATCGCCCTCTTGTTCGGCGTCAAGATGGTGACCAAGCTCCTCGGTGTCTGGCCGACGGCGTCGGCTTTTCGCATCCCCGCCCGCGAGCGCACGTACACGACGCTCTTGATGGCGACGGGTCTCACCTTCGGATCGATCTCGGCACTGTTCGGCTTGGCGCACCATCTCGTCGACAAGGCTCAGTACACCGAGCTCGTCACGGTCGTGCTCCTCTCTGCCCTGCTGCCGACGCTCGTCGCCCAGCAGCTGTTCCGTCCCGTGCTGCCAGCCGAGCGCGACGAGCTCGATGCTCTCGGAGAAGAGGACGTGTCGTTGCGCCCACCCCACTGACAACAAAGGGGCGACGCACCGTCGTCGAGCCCGCGCAAGACGGGGTTCGCGAACGCTCGACCGCCAAAACTGCCGCAACGAGTTTGACATCTCGAAATGGGACCTTTGGCTCTATGGTCCGTCGAGCGGCCGTCCTAGCGTGGGGGAGAAGGTCCTGGGCGTACCGGGTGTTGCCGGACACTCCCTCACCGGTGTCCTGAAAAGGCTCGGTGCGCCAGGACCGTTGTCATCACTTGTCACCGGTCTTGGCGCCTGCGCGCCACGACGTCCTCGGCTGGTGCCGGGCCAATCAGTTCCCCATCGCCGGTCGGTTGCGACGGCGCCTGGTCTGCAAGCCTGACTCTCTGTCCAGCTTCGGACCGATCCTGGCGAGCCGGTGCTCGTGGGTGAAGCCCTGGGCTTTGCCGAGAAGCCCGACCGTGCTGTTGACCAACGACACGTGGGAGAAGGCCTGGGGGAAATTGCCGACGAGCCGTCCTGCCACCGGGTCGTACTCCTCGGCGAGAAGTCCGAGGTCGTTGCTCAACGACAAGAGCCGCTCGAACAGCTCGACGGCGTCGTCGTGGCGTCCGATCAGGTGCAAGTCGTCGACCATCCAGAACGAGCAGGGAAGAAAGGCCCCCTCCCGACCCGTGAGACCGTCGACGTGATCCGAGCGCTCCGAGTCGTACCTGCTGACGAAACCGTCCACCGTGAGCTCGCGGCTGACTGCCTCGACCGTCCCGATCACCCGAGGGTCCTTCGGTGGCAGGAACCCCACGAGAGGGATCATGAGCACGCTGGCGTCGAGCTCCTTCGAGCCGTAGTACTGGGTGAAAGTGTTGCGCTCTGCGTTGAAGCCCTTCTCGCACACCTCCTTGTGGATCTCTTCCCGCAAGGACTTCCACTTGTCCAGGGGGCCTTCGAGCCCGAAGTCCTCCACGTCGTGAATCGCCCGATCGACCGCCACCCACGCCTCCACCTTGGAATGGGTGAAATGACGACGAGGCCCTCGCACCTCCCAGATGCCGTCGTCGGGCTGTCTCCAGCCCGTCTCGATGAAGTCCATCAGCACGAGCTCGAGGTCCCAGGCCGGGCCGGCCGGCTCGAGGGCTGTTCGTCGTGCCTCGTGCAGGGTGCCGAGCACCTCGCCGTAGACGTCGAGCTGGTATTGGTCCGAGGCCGCATTGCCGACGCGCACGGGCTTGGAGTCCTCGTAGCCGGGAAGCCAGTCGAGAACGTACTCCCTGAGGTCCCTCTCCCCGGCAACGCCGTACATGATCTGGAGCTCGGACGGATCGCCGGCAACGGCGCGCAAGAGCCAGTCGCGCCACTCGGCGGCCTCCTCTCGATAGCCCGCGGCCATTAGAGCGGACAACGTCAAGGTGGCGTCACGGAGCCAGCAGTACCGGTAGTCCCAGTTCCGCTCGCCCCCGAGGGTCTCGGGAAGCGAGGTCGTGGGAGCGGCGATGATGCCGCCCGTGGGCCCGTAGGTGAGCGCCTTCAGCGTGATTAGGGAACGGACCACGGCGTCGCGCCACCTGTGGGGACGGAAGTTGGCGAGATCCGCCCACTCCTGCCACCAGCGCGTGGTCTCCTCGATCGCGTACGGAGCAGCCACGGGGCGGCCTACATCGCCATGGGAAGGGAAGTAGGTGAGCACGAAGGGAACCTCCTGGCCCTCGCGCAGGTGGAGGTCGCAGACCGTGCGCATGTCCTCGCCGCGTGTGTCGGCGGTGGTCCACAGCGCCAGCCCGTCAGGGCCGGCGATCGCGATGAGCTGACCGTCGACACCGCGCACCCACGGCACGACCGACCCGTACCCGAAACGGATCTCGAGGTCCATGCGCACCTGTACCGTTCCGCTCAAACACTCGACCAACCGGACAATGCTCGGGCTGCGCTCCCTGATCGGCATGCAGTCGGTCAGACGGACGCTTCCCTCGGGCAGGTCGAACTCGGTCTCGAGCACCAGGCTGTCGCCGATGTAGCGCCGGCGCGCTGCCACGAGCGGTCGGCCCTGACCCACCGGCGGGCTCGCGGCCGGCGCGATCCGCCAGTAGCCATGGTTGTCGCCCCCGAGCAGGTGGGCGAAGCAGGCCCCCGAGTCGAAGCGCGGCAGGCACAGCCAGTCGATAGAGCCGTCGCGACCGACTAGAGCGGCTGTGTGCGTGTCCCCGATCAGGCCGTAGTCCTCGATCCGAAGCGCCACTGTTCCATCATTGCCGACCCGCGTCGCCAGCGCGGAGCAAAGACTTGCCGCCGCCCAAGAGACACTTGGCGTCATCCAGGAGGCACTTGGCGCCATTCCAGGAGACGTTCGACGCCGTCCAGCCGGGTCATCTCGAGATGCAACCGCCCGTGCTCACGACCGTGGCGGGCGGCAATCTCTCCGCCTTCTCGACGCGCTGGAGCACTCCCGGGGAGGCGAGCGCGTAGCCGATGTCAGGCGTCGTCGGCGACCTCGAGAAGACGACCCCGATGACGAGACCGTCCGGCTCGACGAGCGGACCACCCGAGTTGCCTGGCCGAACCAGGGCTTGAACCTCGTACACCTCGCGCACCGTCGGGTTCTGACCGTAGATGTCGAGCCCGGTTGCGAGAATCTCAGAACGCACGCCCGCGGGGTCGACCGTCAAGGGACCACCTTCGGGATAGCCGATGACAACGGCCTTCGTCCCGCGTCCCACCGTGCCCGGGTCGATGGTGAGGGCCCTCTCGGAGATACCTGGCACTCGCAAGACGGCCAGGTCGAACTCGGGGTCGAAAAGCTCCACGACGGCGACGTGGCCGCCGGCGGCGTCCTCGACTCTGATCGACTCGGTGCCCGCGATCACATGGGCGTTGGTGACGACGAGATCGGGAGCGACGACGAAGCCCGAGCCCTCCTGGATCTCACCACAGCCGACGGCCACGATCTTCACCGTGGAGGGGTCGGCGCTGGCGGCTCCCGCCCGCACCTGGGACGCACTGGGATAAGGGACCGGCCCGGCAAGCTGGATCAGCCCGTCGGCCACGACCTGCAGGCCCTCGTCGTTCAAGAAACGCTCCGCCGGCGCAAGCGCCGTCGGGACCGGAGGCATGACCTTGGTGACGACGCGAACGATCTTCGAGTCGTTGATCTGGTTGGCCACCAAGGAGAACTGGCTGTTCACCAGGATGGAGGCCAGCAACCAGATCACGACAAGGGCGCCGCCCGTGGCGACGACCGCTCCACCGACGGCGTCCACGGTGCCGAAGCGAGCCCGGCGCAGCTGCTGCCAGAGTCCGGCGCCGAGCTGGCGCCCCCCGGCAGCGAGAAGGGCCGCAGGGACGAGGAGCAATGCGAGGACGACGATCGTCTTCGTGTGTGCCCCGCTCAGATGGGGGCAGACGAGGAGCACGAGCACGACGCCCAGGGCCAAGCCGGCCAAGGCCCCGCCGTAGGACAGAACCTGCACCGCCGCTCCCCGCCGGAGCCCTCGGAAAGCAGCCGCAAGGAGGACGACGAGGAGTATGACGTCGAGAGCGTCCATGTCCGAGCCGAGTCTAGGAGCTGGCCGTTGGTGGCTGGACGCGCCCATTGCGTCAAACCCGCCGTTTATGGCCTTGTTCTGAGAACTTGATGGTCCTCAGATGGTGCAACTTCGCCCCTGGCGCCCATGGCCGACCCACTGGTTACACCTTCGGCACCCACCTGTTCCAAACTGGAGTCGTGGCCCGACCAGCTGACCGCCATCCTGCGTCCTCGCGGCGAGCCGACGCGGGTCGTCCCCGCGCCTCCGGCGCCAGCGGATGGACGGCGGCGCTCCGGCCGACCCGGCTCAAGAGCCAACCTCGCGCCGAGGTGCACGAGCACCACCACCGCGACGTCCAGGGAGGAAGCGCACGCGCCGCCGTGTTCGGTATCAGTGACGGGCTCGTGACCAACATCTCTCTGATCCTCGGCCTATCGGGGGCGAACCCACCCGCCGGAGTGGTGCGGCTGGCAGGGCTGGCAGCGTTGCTGGGCGGCGCCTTCTCGATGGCCGCCGGCGAGTACATCTCGATGCGGGCGCAGACCGAGTTGTTCCAGCGTGAGCTCGAACGTGAACGCCAAGAGATCCATCGACGCCCCGAAGGTGAGCTCCAGGAGCTCGTGAAGATCTACGAGAGCCGGGGCATCTCGAGCGATCTCGCCATACAGGTGGCGCGCCAGATGATGGCCGACCCGCAGATCGCGCTCGAGACCCACGCCCGAGAGGAGCTCGGCATCCATCCGGACTCACTGGGCCGGCCCCTGTCAGCGGCAGTCGCATCCTTCGTGACCTTCAGCGTCGGGGCCCTGCTGCCGCTGCTCCCGTTTCTCTTCGGGCACGGCTCCGGTCTCGTGCTCGTGTCGATCGTGATCGCGGCTATTGCCGCGGTGATCGTGGGCTCTGCGCTCTCGCTGTTCACGGGGCGCCCCTGGTGGTGGTCGGCCTTCCGTCAACTTGCGATTTGCGCCGCGGCCGGTGCAGTCACATACGGTGTTGGGTCGGCGGTCGGTCTGAGCACCGTGCACTGATGAGTAACTCGAATTCAAGCTCCGGGATGCCACGTGGCTCGCGAGCTCATGCCGGGAGCGAGGTTGTGGCACCGGTTTCGATCTACGTCGTGCGCCACGCGCACGCTTTGCCGCGTGACGGCTGGACGGGCTCCGACCAGGACCGCCCGCTCACAGACCGCGGCGTCAAGGAGGCCGAGGCGCTAGTCGCCCGGTTCGACATCGCCCCTGCCGGTGCGCCTTCCCAAAAGCGCAGCACCAGGGCACGCGAGCCGAGGCCCACGTTGCTCATGTCCAGCGGTGCGAAACGCTGCCTGGCGACCTTGCAACCGCTTGCGGCCGCGTGCGGGCTGCCGATCGTCATCGAGGATTTCCTTTCGGAAGGGTCCGATGGGAACGGCCTGCTCGTGCAGTTCAAGGATCTGGCAGCCGTCGGGGGTGTGCCGGTGCTGTGCACGCACGGAGACGTCATCTGGAGCCTCGTCGACCTGCTCGTGGCGGCCGGGACGCCCCTCAGCGGGCCGGTGGAGGTGAGGAAGGGATCCATCTTGGTCCTCGACACCGAGTCGGGCTCCGTCGAGTCCGCCAGGTACATCCCACCGGCCAAGGTGTAGGTTCCCGCCCCGTGAGCGATCAGCAGCATGCGGACCCGCCCGGTGGCATCGGCGCGCCAAGGGCGGCGACTGGGACCGGGAGCGCGCCTCGAGCTGGTGACGCGCCAGGTCCGGTGACCTGGGCCGACGGCGCGCCAGGAGGGGCGACCGGCGGCGAGACTCGGCCCTCGGCCGGACTGCTCGCTCTTGTCGGGGGCGCCGAGTGGCAGGTCGGTGCCGACTATGACGCCGAGCTGTTGGAACGCTCGGGCGCGAACGAAGTGCTGGTCCTGCCGACGGCAGCAGCCTACGAGCATCCCGACCGAGCGGTCGCGACGGCGCAGAGCTGGTTCTCGTCCTTGGGCACCAGCGTCCGCGGATTGATGGTGCTACGCCACGCGCAGGCCAACGACGAGGCCAACGCGGCCGTGGTCCGCGAGGCGCGCTTCATCTACCTCTCAGGGGGCTCGCCCCTCCACCTCCTCTCGGTGCTGAAGGGCTCACTCGTCTTCGAGGCGCTTGCGAAGGCCTGGCGCCAGGGCGCGGTCGTGGCCGGATCTTCTGCCGGAGCGATGGTGCTCGTCGATCCCATGGTCGACCCCCGGGGAGGAGCCTTCACCGTGGGGCTCGGCCTCGTCGAGCAGTTGGCAGTCGTGCCCCATCATGACTCGGGCGCCTCACACCACTTCTGGCGGACCTTAGAGCTCGCCCCCGCGGGGCTTCCCATCGCAGGCATCCCCGAGCGCACGGCGCTCATCCGGGACACGGACGGCTCATGGCGATCCGCGGGCGAGAGACCGGTCGTCATCTACCTCGACGGCGTGGAAGCCGGCCTGGAAGCCCTTCCCCGATAGCCGCCCCTCTTGTTGCCTGAGACTCCGGGCACCCGCCTCGAGCCACGGCCGGCCAGTCCCGCCCCGCTCCTCAGCTCAGCTCGGCCTCCCGCTCCGGCTCCTCAGCTCAGCTCGGCCTCCCGCCCCGGCTCCTCAGCTCAGCTCGGCCTCCCCCTCCGGCTCCGCAGCTCGGGCTGCTCAGTCCAGCTCGGTAACCGTGACCGAATCGATGCGGACCTTCTCTTTGGGGGAGCCGGACTTGGTCCCCACGGCGTCGATGGCCGCCACCACGTCCCGCCCGGAGACCAGCTGACCGAAGAGAGAGTAGAGCGGAGGCAGTCGCATCCCGTCGGGCCCCGAGATGACGAAGAACTGGCTCCCGTTCGTGTTCGCTCCGGCGTTCGCCATGGCGAGGGAGCCGAGCTCATAGCGCCCCGGACGGGGCAGCTCGTCCTCGAATCGGTAACCGGGGCCGCCGGCGCCAGTCCCCTCCGGATCGCCTCCCTGCAGCACGAAACCGGGGATGACGCGGTGGAAGGCGACCCCGTCGAAGTAGTGATAGCGCGCCAGGAAGACGAAGTTGTTCACCGTCCTCGGGGCGCTCACCGCATCGAGGGCGAACACCATGGTGCCCTTGGAGGTGACCATCTCGGCCGTGTAGCGCTTGGACAGGTCGATGCACATCTGGGGCGGGCCGTCGAAGCGCTGCCTCTTCGGGGCGGAGCCGTCGGCAGGGGGGCACTCGCTCGGCATGGGGGGACTCCGTTTCTCTCGATTGGCCGGTTCCTGGCCGGTTCAGCCTGTTCTCTTGATCGGGCCCGCTCAGCTGGCGACTTGCGTGACGGTGACGCCGAGCAGGTAGTACTTGATCGTCGGGGCGCCCGTTGACGAGGAGATCGGAGCCCCGCCGGCCCCGATCTTCTCGAGCACGCTCATGCCCGATGTCAGGTAGCCGAAGATGGTGTAGTTGGGCTCGCCGTTGAGGATCTTCTGGCCGCCGGGAAGAATCAGGAAGAACTCGCCGCTGTCGGAGCTCGGTGCTCCGGAGTTCGCCATCGCGATCTCGCCGGGCTGGTAGCAGGCCGCCTGCGCCGGGTTCTTGGTGCAGCTCGAAGGCGGAGTATTGCCGGTGAACGAGTAGCCGGGATATCCGTTCTCGAGCGGCCCGGGCTTGCCGGTGGCGCCGGCCGAGTCGGTGTCGGTCGGGGAGCCGCCTTGCACGACGAACCCCTTCAGCACGCGAAAGAAGAGCGTGTCGTCGAAGTACTTGTAGCGGGCGAGGAAGATGAAGTTGTTGACGGCCGCGAACGACGAGGCGGCGGACATGCGCTCGACGATGTCGCCCGCGCTCGTCTTCAAGGTGACGTCCCAGACCGAGTTTGCCGGGATGCACGACGGGGGCGCCGACTTGAACAAGAGGACCTGCTTGGCCGATCCTGCCGCAGGCGGGCAGGTGGGAGTCGCCGCCGCCACGGTCGGCGTCGTGGTGGTCGTGGCGCGTGTCGTGGTCGTCGTCGTCGGCGGCGTCGCCGACTTCGACCCGCCGTTGACGAGGAACACGATGCCGACGATGGCCGCCGCCGCGATGACGAGCCCGATGACCCGACGCGTGTTGCGCCGTCGCTTGCGGCTTTTCTGGATGACAGCTTGCTTCTGTTCGCGTGCGGCTCGTTGCCGCGCCCTCTTCTCGGTTGGCACGGAGCGACACGCTACCGAAAGCGCAGGGCAACGTGCATCCGCCCTTGCCGGGAAGCCATGAGGCCGGTCCGAGGAGGCCTCGCCGACCGGGAGACCGGCCCCACCTGGCGCTGCTCATGGCTCCGCCTCCCGGCCAGGGCTAGGTTGGCTGGCGTGACCCTCGTTGTGCAGAAGTTCGGTGGGACCTCGGTCGGTGACGCTGACCGCATCCGTGCTGTCGCGGACCACGTGGCCCGCACACGACGCAGCGGCAAGGACGTCGTCGTCGTGGTCAGCGCCATGGGCAAGACCACCGACGAGCTCATCCGGCTCGCCGAGGACGTGAGCCGTGTGCGGCCGGGACGCGAGCTCGACATGCTGCTCACTGCTGGCGAACGGATCTCGATGGCCCTGCTGTGCATGGCGCTCGCGGAGCTGGGCGTCCCGGCCGCCTCGTTCACGGGCAGCCAGGCAGGCATCATCACCGACACGGTGCACACCAAGGCTCGGATCCTCGAAGTGAAAGGCGACCGCCTGCGTGAGTCGCTCTCTTCCGGCGTCGTCCCGGTCGTGGCCGGCTTCCAGGGGGTCTCGAGCAAACGGGACGTGACGACGCTCGGGCGCGGAGGCTCGGACACGACGGCGGTGGCACTCGCCGCCGCCCTCCAAGCCGATCTCTGCGAGATCTACACCGACGTCTCCGGGGTCTTCACCGCCGATCCCCGTGTGGTGCCGACCGCGCACCGCATACCGAGGATCTCCTTCGAGGAAATGCTCGAGATGGCCGCTACGGGCGGGAGGGTTCTCGCCCTCCGCTCGGTCGAGTTCGCCCGGAACCATCAGATACCGCTCCACGTGCGTTCCAGCTTCACCTGGGAGCCCGGGACCGTCGTCAGCGAGGAGGATCCTGCTGTGGAACAGCCCATCGTCTCGGCAGTCACGAGCGACGCCACCGAGGCCAAGGTCACCATCACCGATGTCCCGGACCAGCCGGGCATCGCCGCCTCGTTGTTCAGGGGCCTCGCCGACCGGGGGATCAACGTCGACGTGATCGTTCAGAACACCTCGCACCACGGCACGACCGACATCTCCTTCACGATCCCTCGCGCCGACCTGGAAGGCAGCCTGGAGGTGGCCGAACAGCTGATCCCGCAGCTCGGTGCCGTTTCCGTGATCGCCGATGACGACGTCGCGACGGTCTCTGTCATAGGCGCAGGCATGAGAACCCACCCAGGGGTGACCGCGACGATGTTCCAGACCCTCGCCAACGCGGGCATCAACATCGAGATGATCTCCACCTCTCCCATCCGCATCTCTTGCCTGGTCAGAGCCGAGGCGGCCGAGCGGGCCGTCCAGGTTCTCCACGCCGCCTTCGAGCTCGACCACTGACCACGCCGCTTTCGAGCTCGACCGCTCTCGACAGCGCCTTTGCGAGGCGACCCCGGCGCCCGAGACAGCCTCCTCAGGGGGCCAAGTAAGCTCGGGCCATGCGAGTCGGGGTGTTCGGTGCCACCGGACAGGTAGGCGCCGTGATGAGGTCGATCCTTGCGGAACGGGACTTTCCGGCCGACAGCGTGCGTTACTTCGCGAGCGCACGGTCGGCGGGTCGCACGCTCCCCTCCGTCGGCAACTCCGTGGTCGAAGACGTCGTGGTCGAAGACGTCGACGGAGCGGACTTTGCCGGTATCGACATCGCCTTGTTCTCCTGCGGTGCCACGACCTCCCTTGATCTCGCGCCTCGTGTCGCTGCCGCTGGGGCGATCGTCATCGACAACTCGTCCGCATGGAGGATGGACCCGGACGTTCCCCTCGTCGTCCCCGAGGTCAACCCTGAGGCGCTCTCGCGCATACCGAAAGGCATCGTCGCCAACCCGAATTGCACGACGATGGTCGCCATGCCCGTCCTCAAGCCCCTCGACGAGCTGGCGGGGCTGCGCCGGATGGTGGCCTCGACCTATCAGGCCGTGTCGGGCGCGGGACTGGCCGGAACCTCCGAGCTTGACGAGCAGATCCGAAAGGTCGCAGAAGGCGCGGCGGCGCTCGCGCACGACGGCAGTGCGGTCGACCTGCCGGCACCGGTGAAGTTCCCCGCCCCCATCGCCTTCAACGTCATCCCGGTCGCCGGCCAGCGCGTGGACGACGGGAGCGGCGAGACCAACGAGGAGCAGAAGTTCAGAAACGAGAGCCGGAAGATCCTCGGTCTCCCCGACCTTCAGGTCTCGTGCACCTGTGTCCGCGTGCCCGTGTTCACCGGGCACAGCTTGGCGCTGAACCTCGAGTTCGAGCGACCGCTCAGCCCCGAAGAGGCGCTGGCCGCCCTCGAGGGCGCGCCCGGCGTCGAGCTCTGCGACATCCCGACCCCGCTCGCGGCGACGGGCGGCGACGTCTCACTCGTGGGAAGGCTGCGGCGGGACGACACGGTGCCTCACGGGCTGTCGCTCTTCGTGGTCGGGGACAACCTCCGCAAGGGGGCGGCCCTCAACGCCGTCCAGATCGCCGAGGTGCTGGCGGGCATCGCCTGACGCCGTCCAGAGCGCCGAGGTGCTGGCGGGAGGACCAGGAGCGGCGCGGCGCCAAAGCGACGATCGCCTGCGCCCGTCATATGCCGAACCAGGGCAGAATCTCGGCCGGCAGGACTCGGCGCGACGGCAGCACGACGACGTACGGCCCGCAGTCGCGGATCGCGTAGCTGATGTGGTGGATGACACACCACTGGACGATGTCGGGCACGGACAGGCACGGCTCGCCGACACCGCTGCACCCCGGGTCGAGGAGTGACGTCCCGGCCTCCACGCTCGCCGCCCGCCCGTTGGCGGCGGGGCGCACGAAAATCCACGCCGGCGCCCGGCTCGCGGCTATGGCCCGGTAATACGCCGCGTACCGGATGAAGGCGGGCCCGGCCGGGCTCACGGTGACGCCGCCCGCCGACAGGAACCCCACGTCGTAGCCGAGCCAATAACTGGAGAAGGCGTCGTGGACATGCCAACGGACGAGCGACTGGGCGAGGGCGGTGGGCAGATTGTTCGGGTTCGCGTGCCATGAGAACCAGCTCGTGCGCTCGACGGCGGGCAGGGCGGTAAGGCGCTCGTAGGGGGCCTCGTGCCGCGCCGCGCCCAGGGTCAGGCTCATCCCACCGACGAGCACGAGCGCTGCCACGACCGCAGGCGCGGCCCGTGGGGACTTGACCACCCACGTGCCGGCCCTGCACAGCAGGGAGGCCACGGCGAGAGCGACGCCAGGGGCGAGGAAGATCCCGTAGCGCCCGTCTTGCCAGAACCAGGTGTAGGGCTGAGCGGCGTAGAGAAACGGGAACGCCGCCAGGTACAGCACCAGCAGCCAGGCACGCCCGCGGGCGGCCAGGTAGACGAGCCACGCCAGGAGAATGAAGATCGCCACGTTCACGAGATGCGGTGTCAGGCTGGTCGGCCCCAGCCAGAGGCCGTCCCCGCGGCGCCGAAGGCCGAGAACGAGCGGGACGACGTAGCGCTCGAAGATCCCGAGATGCCACCAGTACGCCCCACCCGGACCAGGGGGCACGGCCTGCGGCGGTGAGGCGAGCGAGTCGAAGTGCTGGTTGAAGTTGTGCCACCACCACGGCAGTGAGCCGACGATCAGGGCGGCAACGCCCGTCAGCAGCGAGCTCACGGGCACTTTCGCCCGCCGCTGGACGAGGCGGGCGACTAGATACACGCCCGCCGGGGCGAGGAAGTACACGATCTCCGGGCTCGACAGCCAGCCGACCCCGGCGCCGAGCCCGAAGGCGAGCCAGTCGGCTCGCCTGCCCTCACCGTCGCCGATCCTGAGCGCGGTCAGGAACACGGTCAGCCCGCACAACAAGATGATCCAGCGGAAGCCGTCGCCATGGTGGTAGTAGGTCACATAGGCCTCGGGCCAGACCCAGAAGGCGACGGCGGCGAGCGCGCCGACGGGACTGGCGAACATCCGGTTGCCGACGCGCCAGAGAAGGGCAATCGAACCTGCACAAAGAAGGACCGGAGTAAGACCGAGGGTGAACGCGGAGCTCCCGAACAGGGCGAAGACCAGCGCGACGGCATATGCCTCCGTGCCGCCGTAGTTCACGCCCCAGTAGAAAGCGAAGAAATGGCCGTGGAGGATCTCGCGGGCCATGAGCCCGACAACTGCTTGATCGGCGTCGATCGTGCCCCTTCCCAGCGCGTAGAGCCTGAGGAGGAGACCGAGCAGGAGAGCGAAGGCGACGACCGCCGCGAGGAGCGGGTTCGCCTGCCAACACAGGGCAATTCGCTGCCAAGGAGCCTCGCGGCGGGGCGGAGCTCTCACCTAGCTCGAGCGAGGTCGCAGGGCTCTCGGCGACGGCCCACGACCCGGCGCCCGGCACCCACGGCGCTGTTCATCCCAGCTTCGCGAGGTATGGGCTGAGCAGTTTCTCGATCTGCTTCGCGGCAATGTCGACCTCGATGTTGACTTTGTCGCCGGGCACGCGTCGGCCGATCGTCGTCACCTCCGATGTGTGCGGGATGATGGCGACGGCAAAGCTGTCGTAGCCGACGTCGAAGATGGTCAGGCTCACGCCGTCGACGGCGATGGAGCCCTTCTCGACGCAGTAGCGGATCAGGTCGTGATTGACGCGAACCTCGAGATCTGGCGGTCCGGCTGTCACCTCCCCGATCGTGTCGACGTGTCCCTGCACCACGTGCCCACCGAGGCGATCGCTCGCCCGGACGGGCCGCTCGAGGTTCACGGCGTCCCCGGGACGTAACAGGCCGAAGGTGGTTCGGCTGAGGGTCTCGGCTGTGAGCTCCGTCTCCCAGATCTCCCCCGTGCGGGCGACGACGGTGACGCAACAGCCGTTCACCGCTACCGAGTCGCCGACCTTGGCGTCCTCCGACACCACCCGGGAGCTGATCCGGTAACGGTCGCCGTCGTGGCCCAGGTACGTACCCATCTCTTCAACGAGACCCGTGAACACGCTCAGCGAGCCTACCAATCCGGGCATCGTTGCGGAGATGCTCGAAAGCCTCGTTGCTCGCTGGTGAGCTCACTCGCGGGCCAGCAGGATGCAGCCCACCGTGACACCGAAGCCGAGGACGAGGACACGCAGCAGGACCGGGCTCAGGCGGCGGGCGAAGCTTCCGCCGAGACGTCCGCCGGCAAGGCTGGTCACCGCCATGATGGCGACCGCGGTCCAGGCAACCGGGCCGAAGGCGCCGTAGGCAACGACGGCCACGGAATTGATGAGCACCGACAGGACCTGTTTCAACCCGTTCAGCCTCTGCAGGCTGTCCGCTATCGCCAAGCCGAGCACCGCCAGGAGGATGATGCCTAGGCCGGCCCCGAAGTAGGCGCCGTAGATGGCGGCGAGGAAGACGGCGAGGTGAAGTCCCACCGGGCGGTGCTCTTCGGCCCCGGTCTGCCGTCTTGCCAGCATCCGGCTGGCGAGCGGCTGGAGGCCGAAGATGGTGCAAGCGAGAAGGATCAGCCAGGGCACGGCAGCCTTGAAGACGCTCGCCGGCGTCGTGAGCAACAACACCGAGCCGGCGGCCCCGCCGGCGATGCTCGTCACGCCCAGGGCGATGACGCGCGATCGCTGGCCCTCGATCTCCCGGCGGTAGGCCGCGGTCGCACCCACGTATCCCGGCCACATGGCGACCGTATTGGTGACGTTCGCAGTGACACTTGGATAGCCCACCGCCAGCAGGGCCGGGAAGGAGATGAGCGAGCCGCCGCCGGCGACGCTGTTGACCGCTCCCCCGAGAAAGCCGGCCACGCCGAGGGCGATCCCCTGCTCGGGCGTCAATCAGTTACCGCGCTCGGCCAGTTCTCGTCGCGAACCTCGGCGAGGTATGAGGCGTGGTTGCGAGACATCTCGGCGATGGAGTCCCCCCCGAACTTGCGCAGCGCCTCGGACGCGAGCACGAGAGCCAGCATCGTCTCGGCCACGACGCCCATGGCGGGAACCGAGGTGACATCGGTGCGCTCTTTGAACGAGACGGTCTCCTCCTTCGTCACGACGTCGACGGTCTTGAGCACGGGACGGTTCAAGGTGGCGAGCGGTTTCATGGCCGCTCCTGCGAGGAGGAGCCCTCCGGTCGAGATGCCGCCCTCGATGCCGCCGGCCAACGACGTCCCTCGCTTGTACTCGCGTGACCCGGCGTCGAAGAAGATGGAGTCGTGGCCGCTCGATCCCCGGCGGCGGGCGATTTCTATGCCTTCGCCGATCCACACCGCCTTCACTGCCTGGATGCTCATCAGCGCCTGGGCGATGAGACCGTCGAGCTTGCGGTCCCAGTGGACGTGGCTGCCGAGGCCGACAGGCACGCCGTAGGCGGCGACCTCGACGGTGCCACCGAGCGAGTCCCCCTCCTTGGCCGCCGCTCGGATCTCGGCGATCATCTCTGCTTCGGCCGAGGGGTCGAAGCACCGCACCGGCGACTCATCCACCGCGGAAAGCTCGCCCGGCAGCGGGCGAAGCCCGGCGGTTGCCTGGGCGCCTCCGATCTGGACGACGTGGCTCACGATCGCGACCCCGATCTGGGCGAGGAGAGCCTTGGCCAAGGCGCCTGCGGCCACCCTCGCTGCCGTCTCCCGGGCCGAGGCACGCTCGAGGACGTCGCGGGCGTCGTCGAACCCGTACTTCTGCATGCCGGCGAGATCCGCGTGCCCCGGGCGGGGCTGGGTGAGACGGCGCGCCGGATGCCCGGGCTCGGGCGACATCTCCGTCTCCCACTTGGGCCACTCGGCATTGGCGATCTCGATCGCCACGGGAGACCCCAAGGTGCGTCCATGGCGAATGCCCCCGAGAAGGGTGATCTCGTCGGTCTCGAAACGCTGCCGGGGCCCGCGCCCGTAGCCGAGCCGGCGACGGGCGAGCTCACCGCGGATCTCGTCGGCGCCGATGGGCAGACCAGCAGGGAGCCCCTCGACGATGACGACGAGCGCACGTCCGTGGGACTCGCCCGCGGTCAAGAGGCGCAGCACGGGCCCAGCCTAGGGCCGGGCGGCGTTTGCCGGGAGCTCGCCGAGGTGCGCAGCCCCCCATTGACCAGCTGGCGACGGCGCGACGAGCTCGGACCACGATCCGGTCGGGAGCTCGAGCTTGACCGAGTCCAGAGCCGGAACGAGCAGCCTCAACAGCGCCCGGATGACGGCGTCGTGGGTGACGAGCGCGGCGCTGCCGGCAGGAGCCGCGACTTGCCCCCCGGCTCCGGTCCCCGCCATGTCTCGCGCTGCCCGGGGCGGTGGCGGGGCGGGGACGAGGGAGGCGGCAACCTCGAAGAACGCCTCTTCGGCCCGGGACTCGAGAAGCTGCCACGCCTCCACGAGGGGAGCGGCCTCGATGGAACCGAACCGCCTCTCGACCTGCGCCAGGGAATGGCCCGCCACCTCGCCGTAGAAACGGTCGCTGAGGCGCTCGTCGATGGCAAGGGGCGCTCCCGAGGCTGTGGCGATCGGGCGCGCCGTCTCGACGGCCCGCCTGAGCGGGCTCGACACGACTGCGCTCAGGGGCACCTCGCGAAACACCCCGCCGAGCGCCAGGGCCTCGGCTTCACCGGTCTCGTTGAGCGGGACGTCGAGCTGCCCTCTGAGGACGCCGGCGGCGTTGAGAGCCGTCTCGCCGTGCCGGACGAGGAAGATGTGCACCGCTGCCACATCCGCACAGGGTAGGCGCGACCGATGAGGCGAACCCGAAGGCGAGGGCGGCTCGCCCCGCGACCGCAGGCTCAGCCGGCGAGCCCGTAAGGAAGCGGTTGGGCGACTTCGACCTCGATGAGGCGGTTGTACTTCGCCACCCGCTCGCCACGGGCCGGGGCGCCGGTCTTGATCTGCCCGCTGCCCGCGCCGACCACCAGGTCGGCGATGAAGGTGTCCTCGGTCTCGCCTGAGCGGTGCGAGACCATCTGCGACCAGCCCGACTCCCTGCAGACCTCGATGGCGGCAAGCGTCTCGGTCACGGTTCCGATCTGGTTGACCTTTATCAGGGCGGCGTTGGCGGCTCGCCGGCGGCTGGCCTCGGCGATGATCGCCGGGTTCGTGACGAGGAGGTCGTCGCCCACGATCTGGATGCGCTCGCCGAGACGCTCGGTGAGGCGCACCCAGCCGTCCCAGTCTCCCTCGGCCAATCCGTCCTCCAAGCTCCACACCGGGAAGTCGGTGACGATCTTCTCGTAGCGGTCGATTATCTCGTCGCTCGAGAGTGCCTCCCCCGCCACGTGGTAGCTGCCGTCGCGGTAGAACTCGCTCGAGGCCGGGTCGAGAGCGATGGCGACGCCGTCGCGACCGGGTCGGTAGCCCGCCTGGTTGATGGCGTCAACGAGCAGGGCGAGGACCTCCTCGGGCTCGTCGATCTCCGGAGCAAAGCCCCCTTCGTCGCCGAGACCTGTCTCGAAACCCTTCGCCGAAAGCAGCTTGCGCAGCGCCACGTAGACCTCGGCACCGGCCCGTACGGCTTCTGTCATGTTCGGCGCACCGAGCGGGGCCACCATGAACTCCTGGAAGTCCAGGTTGTTGCGGGCGTGCACCCCGCCGTTGACGACGTTGAAGTGAGGCACCGGGAGCCGAGGCTTCACCCCAGCCGGGTTGAGGTACTGCCACAGCGGCACACCGGCGGCGATCGACATCGCCCGGGCAGCGGCGATCGACACGCCGACGATGGCGTTGGCCCCGAGCCTGGCCTTGTTCGCGGTGCCGTCGAGCTCGATCATGGCTTGGTCCAGCTCGGCGAGATCGGCAAAGGTCCGCCCGCTCAGAGCCGCAGCGATCTCGCCGTTGACATTGGCAACTGCCTTGAGCACGCCCTTGCCGCCGTAACGCGCCGGGTCGCCGTCGCGCAGCTCGACCGCTTCGCGCGAGCCGGTCGATGCGCCCGACGGCACCCCGGCGCGCGCCGCCGTGCCGTCGCTGAGCGTCACGGTGACCGCCAGGGTCGGGTTACCTCGGGAATCGAGAATCTCTACGGCTTTGACGCCTGTCAGGTTCAGGTCCATCTTCGGCTCTCTTTCATCGAGCGGTCGGTCACCGGGGGACTGACTACCTCGCGAGTGTCGCCGCCGAAGGAACATATGAGCAAGCCGGGTCGTCGGCGAGCGGATCGCCGGTGGCGGCGTAGGCCCGTGCCCTCGACCCGCCACATTCGTCGGCGTACTCGCAGCGCCCGCAGCGGCCCGGGAACTCGGCTTTGCGGATCGCCCTCAGCACAGGATCGTCCCGGTAGAGCTCGAGCAGCGGGGAGTCACGCACCGAACCGAGCGCCAGGGGCAGGAAACCGGCCGGGTACACCTGGCCGTCGTGGGCCACGAACACGATGCCCTTGCCGTCCCGGGTGGCGGCCGTCGGTGCGAGCACCTCGCTGCGGGGCGGGCCCACCAGCTCGCGCAAGCGAGCCCGCAGGTCGAGGTAGAGGCGACCGAGAGCGAACTCGACGGCCGGGTCGATGTTCGAGGCGAGCGCCTGGGAGCGCCAGTGGCGGACCCTGCGGAAGAAAGGCGCCTCCACCGTGCGCACGACCATGCCGTACCGAGCGGCATCGACGAGGAAGTGGCAGACGTCCTCGTACTCGTCGCTCTCGATCTCGGTGACGCTCTCGCCGCGACCCACTCCGACGAGGAAGAACACCTCCCAGGTCCGCACTCCGTGGCCGATCAGCAAAGCGGCGATGTCGGCGAGCTCGCGGACGTTCTGGGCCATGACCGCGGAGTTGACCTGCACCTCGAAGCCGTTGTCGTGGAGGAGGCCGATCGCTGAAACGGTGTCGGCGAAGTGACCCGGAACCTGTCGCACCTGTTCGTGGGTCTCGGCGACCGCCCCGTCCAGGCTCAGCGACGCCACGTGCACGCCATTGGCGCGCAGCATCGAGAGTGTGGCGGCGTTCAAGCTTGGCGAGACGGAGGGGGAGATGGCCACGGGCACTCCCGAGGCGTGGGCGTGGGCGGTCAGCTCGGCGAGGTCGGGGCGCTGCAGGCAGTCGCCGCCGGTCAGGATCAGTATCGGACTCGGGCGTCGGGCAGCGGCGAGCTCGTCGATGAGGGCCCTGCCTTCTTCGGTCGTCAGCTCTCCTGGTGCCGGTCCGCGCTGTGCCGTCGCCCGGCAGTGCACACAGGCGAGGGGGCAGGCCTTGGTCGTCTCCCAGAAGACGAGGCGCGGCACCTGGTCGAAGGACATGGTCGGACGTGCCTGCCCCCCGGGCACGTGGCTCGGGCCTGGTGCTGTGTCAGTCATGCGCGCCCGCCTTGTAGCAAAGTGATCATCGTGGACCGGCTGCCGATCTTCCAGCTCGAGGAGTACTTCCGCCGCTACTCCTTCCAGCCGGGAATGGTCAACCTCTCGGCGAGCAACCCTATCTCGCCGACGATTGGCGAGGTCCTCGAGCTGGCGGGGCTGCCCTTGTCGGCCCTCAAAGCCGTCTCACTGGACTATTCCGAGACGGCAGGGGCTCGGCAACTGCGACAGGCCATCGCAGAGCTCTACGACGACCTCGACGCTGCGCAGGTCATCGTCACGAACGGAGCGGTGGAGGCGATCGCCATCGGCTTGGCGGCGCTCGTGGAGCCGGGCACCCGCGTCGTGCTCGAGAACCCCATCTACGGGTCCTACGAGCCCCTCCTGCGCCTGCTAGGTGCCGAGGTCACCCTCTACGAGCTCGCCGCGGGGGAGTCCTTCGAGTACGACTTCGGCCGCCTCGAGGCGCTCGTGGCTTCCAGTCGCTCCGAGCTCGTGATCGTGAATCCGTACAACAACCCGACCGGACGCGGGCTGACGAGCGCCTCCGCCCTCGAAGCTCTCTGCGATCTCAGCGGCCGCCTCGGGTGCAAGGTGGTGTGCGACGAGGTGTTCCGACACGCCAGCCTCGAGGGCGAGCCCCTCCCTTCCGCCCTCGACATCACGGACACCGCCGTCGCCGTCGGCGACATGACCAAGGCGTGGGGACTGGGAGGGCTCCGCATCGGCTGGCTGGCCAGTCGCGACACTGCCTTGCTCGAGCGAGCCCTGACCACCCGCGACTTCACGACGAACTCCAACTCCAGCGTCAGCGAGGTGCTGGCAGAGCTCGCCCTGTCGGTTCGCGGCCAGCTCCTCGAGGCCGCGCTGAGCCGGGCCAGGGACACGTTCGCGGTGTTGGACGCCTTCATCGCCGGCTCCCGGGGCGCCTTGAGCTGGTTTCCACCCATGGGCGGCTACTGCGGCTTCATCGAGGTCCACGGCTCGCCGGTCAAGGCGGTGCCGCAGCTGTGCGCGGAGCTCGCCGAGTCCCAGAGCTACCTGCTTCTGCCCGGAGCTGTCTTCGGGCCGCAATGGGACCGTTTCTTGCGCGTCGGGCTGGCAGCGGGAGGCGAGCGGCTCGCCGCCGGCCTTGGCGCCTTCCTCGAGGTGGCCGGCCTCGCCTAACGGCGTGTCCGAGGTGGCGGAGACGGCCTGGTCTGGCGCTGGCTCACGAGCCTCTTCGCCTTCGTCAGCCTCGGGCTTTAGCGTTAGCGCCTCCGGGTGAGCAGGCAGCAGTGCTTGTACTTCCGGCCGCTTCCACACGGGCAGGGCTCGTTGCGACCGGTCGCCCGCCACCGGGCCCTCTCGTCGCGCTCGGCCACTTCGAGCTCCCCGCTGATCGCCGAGATCGGCTGGCCCTGGCGGGCGAGAACCGCCATGCGCTCGAGGTAGGGCAGGAGATGGCCGTAGAAGCGCCGGTAGCCGGCACAGAGGTAGTTGAGGCCGGCCTCGCCGTCAGGTGAGCTTACGAAACGGTCCTTCGGACAGCCACCGTTACAGAAGCCGACCACAGGGCATTCCCGGCAGCAAGCCGGCAGGGCTTCGTGCTTGGCCCGCCCGAAGGCTGTCTGCCCGGCTGACCCGGCGAGAGTCGCCAGAGCGTCTTCGCTCACCTCGCCCAGCCGGTGGCCGGGATCGACGAAGTGGTCGCAGGCGTAGACGCTCCCGTCGTGCTCCAGGGCGAGAACCCGTCCGCAGGTCCTGGACATCACGCAGAGGTTGGCCGGCTTGCCGGTGGCGACGAGAAAGCATTCGAGGAAATTCTGGACGCCGATGCGCTCGATGTCGTGGCGGACCCACTCGTCGAAGATCGTGCAGAGGAACTCTCCCATCGCTTCGGGCGTCACAGAGCGCTCCGACACACCGCCGCCAGGACCCTTCTCGACGACCGGGAGGAATTGCACCCACCGCACCTCGTGGTCGACGAAGAACCGGTAGACCTCCCTCGGCTGAGCCGCCGTCAGCGCGTTCAGGGTGCAGAGCACGTCTGGATCTATGCCCGCGGCGCGCAGCAGCCGGAGTCCCCGCATCGCCAGGGCATGAGTGGGGCGACCGCGCCGGTCGGACCGATGGGCGTCATGAATCTCTTCCGGGCCGTCGATGCTGATCCCGACGGCGAAATCCTCCTCGGCCAGAAAGCGGCACCACCGCTCGTCAAGCAGCGTCCCGTTCGTCTGCAGGTTGTTCACGCACCGCCAACCTCCCGGCAGGTACCGGCGCTGGAGAACGACCACGTTGCGGTAGAACTCGATCCCGGCCAAGGTCGGCTCCCCGCCGTGCCAGCCAAAATGGACCACCGGCCCCGGGCTCGCGGCGATGAAGGAGGAGATGTATGTCTCGAGGACCTCCGGGCGCATCCGGAAGGGCTCGCCGGGCGGGAACAGGTCGGTCTTTCCCAGGTAGTAGCAGTACTGGCAGTCGAGGTTGCAGATCGGCCCGACGGGCTTGGCCATGACGACGAACGGCTCGGTCAGGCTCACTTCTGGGTCACCGGTTCGCGACCAGCCCGGCAGCGGCGGGTCGTGCCCTGCCTGAGGCTTCGAACCAAGATCGGTATCGCCGGCACCTAGTTCGGTATCGCCGGTACATAGTAATGCTGGTATATTAGTTGGAACGGATTGTGCGGCCAAGTGCAGGCGAGCAGTTCCGCGCTGGCAAGGTCGGGAAGGAGGCGTTCGTCGATGGGCGAGGCGACGGGCACGACGAGCGACGCCAGCTCCCTCCATGTTCTGGCAGGCAGGCTGCGGCTTTCGATGGTCCGGCTTTCTCGACAGCTCCGCCGGATGGACCCCTCGGAGCTCACGATCACCCAGTTCTCCGCCCTCGCCACGGTGGTCCGCTCCGGGCCGCTCGGCATCGGCCAGCTTGCCGACATCGAGGGCCTGCCCTCCCCGGCCGCGACCCGCCTTGCCGACAAGCTCGAAGAGGCCGGCCTCGTCACACGTAAGGCGAACCCGGCCGATCGGCGAGGGGTGCGGCTTGTGGCCACCCCCAGGGGCACGAAGCTCCTCGAGCGACGCGCCCAGATCGGCAACGCCTGGCTGGCCGAACAGCTCGGCGCCCTCAGCAAGGCCGACCGGCTCGCCATCGAACGAGCCGTGGGCGTGCTCGAGACGTTCGCGACCGAGTGCCAGGGCGAACCGGCTGATCCGGCAGGGGACCGTCATGAACCAAAGGAGACTCGAAGATGAGCACGTTGCAGGCTGCCCCGTCGACGGCCGTCGGGCCCCGTTACAAATGGATCGTCCTCTCCAACACCAGCATCGGAATGCTGTTGGCGACGCTCAACGGGACGAGCCTCATCATTGCCCTGCCGGTCATCTTCCGCGGCATCCACCTGAACCCTCTGCAGTCCTCCAACTTCCCCTACCTGCTCTGGATCATGATGGGCTACATGCTGGTGTCGGCCGCCATCGTGGTGACCGTGGGGCGCATCGGCGACATGTTCGGCCGGGTGAGGATGTACAACCTGGGCTTTGCCTGGTTCACCATCTCCGCCATTCTCCTGTCGGCGGTGTGGAGCACCGGCTCGACAGGTGCCCTCGAGCTTGTCATCTTGAGGATGGTGCAGGCCGTAGGCGGGGCGCTCTTGATGGCGAACTCGGCGGCCATCATCACTGACGCCTTCCCCGCCGAGCAGCTCGGCTTCGCCCTCGGGATGAACATGGTCGTCGGGATCGTCGGCTCCTTCCTCGGCATCCTCGTCGGTGGTCTGCTGTCGCAGGTGGGCTGGCGCTGGGTCTTTCTCGCCAATGTGCCGGTAGGTGCCTTCGGGACCGTCTGGGCCTACCTGAAGCTGAAGGAGATCGGCATCCGCATCAAGGCCAAGCTCGACTGGCTCGGGAACCTCTCTTTTGCCGCCGGCCTCGCCATGCTCCTCACCGGGGTCACCTACGGCATCAAGCCTTACGGCCACTCCCTCACCGGCTGGGGCGATCCGTTTGTGCTCGAGATGATCTTCGGCGGCCTGGCCCTGCTGGTCGCTTTTGCCTACATCGAGACGAAAGTGGCCGAGCCCATGTTCCGGCTCTCCCTGTTCCGTATCCGGGCCTTCACTGCCGGCAACGCGGCGAACTTCCTCGGGGGCATCGGACGGGGCGGCCTGCAGTTCATGTTGATGATCTGGTTCCAGGGCATCTGGCTCCCCCAGCACGGGTACAGTTTCGCCAGAACACCGCTCTGGGCCGGAATCTACATGCTCCCCTTCATGCTCGGCTTCGTCGTCGCCGGGCCCATCTCCGGCAAGCTGTCCGACCGCTACGGTGCCCGGCTTTTTGCCACGGGCGGGATGCTCCTCACAGCCGCCATGTACGCGGTCATGATGACCTTCCCGGCGAACTTCTCCTACTTGCCCTTCGCCTCGGTGATGTTCGTCGCAGGAATCGGTGGCGGCCTCTTCGCCTCGCCGAACACGGCCTCGATCATGAACTCGGTTCCCGCTCGCTACCGCGGGGCGGCTTCGGGGATGAGGGTGACATTCGCCCAGACCGGACTGCCGCTCTCCATGGGGCTGTTCTTCACCCTGCTCGTGTTCGGGCTGAACGACAAGGTGCCCTCGGCGATGTTCAGCGGACTCGTCGCCCACGGCGTCCCGGCGGTCGATGCTACGAAACTCGCCCACGTGCCGCCCCTCGGCTACATCTTCGCTGCCTTCCTCGGCTACAACCCGCTGAAGAGCCTGCTCGGCCCGGCCGTGCTCGCCCATCTCGCTCCGGGTCAGGCGGCAGCCATCACCGGGCGGGCGTTCTTCCCCCAGCTCATCGGTCCCCCGTTCAAAGATGCGCTGCTCCTAATACTCTCCTTCGCCGTGGTCATGTGCACGATCGCCGCGGTTGCCTCAGCTCTCCGCGGCGAGAAGTTCATCCACGTGGACGAGGAGTCGATCGCCCAGAAGGCACGGATGCGCCACGGTCACTTGGCGCACGCCCGTCACGCTGACGACGCCCTGCCGGCGCCGGCGGGCGTGCTCGGAGGCGCCCCGGATGGACCGAAGGTGCCCGTCACGCGAAAGTAGGGGCATGGGCATAAGCAGCATCGTCGTCGGCATCGACGGTTCGGAGACGAGCTACCGCGCTTTCGCCATGGCCGTGGGTTTTGCCGTGCGCGAGCAGGGATGCGTTCATGCCTGCTTCGTGGCCCACATGCCCGGGGCGGCCGCCATCGGCGGGTTCTTCGCGCCGATCCCGCTCGTCGCCGACGCCGAGAGCGACGAGCAGCTCGCTCGCTTCGTCACCGGGGAGCTGTTCCAGGCACGCGTCGGCGGCGACTTCACCTGCCGCAGCGGTGACATCGGAGCCGAGCTCGAGCTCCTGGCGGAGACCTGCAAGGCCGATCTCATCGTCGTGGGACGCTCGGCGCACCCCCACCTCCATCTCGGCGGGGTCCCGCGACAACTGCTCGCCCGGGGGCGCTTCCCGATCCTCGTCGTACCGTGAGCTAGCGGGCCTTCTTCCTCGACAGGAGCCGGACCGCCTCCTCGATGGGCATGGCGTCGTCCTCGACGGCGATGGCCCGGGCCGGTGAGACCTGCAGCCGCGCCCGTGTCCAGTCCGGATCGGCCCGTCTACACGAGAATGCGAGAGCTGTCCCCGGCCGTGTCGTGAAGACACGATCCGGGCCGCGTCGACGCCGAACGGGTCACACCGAGGGCAATCCGGGTAACACCGAGGGCCGTCCGACCCTGACCCAGTCGGAGATGCCGCCAGCCGAGAGCGCCCCGTGAGCTCCCAGTATCGTGGCGCCAAGCACCGCCGATCGGTGACCGCAGGCCGTCGTCTCGATCGTCAGGCGCCGTGTCGCGAAGGAAGGCGCCTGCTCGTGGATCACGGAGCGCATCCCGGACAAGAGGGTGTCCTGAAGGACCGCAAGGGCTCCGCCGACGATGATCCGCCGCGGGTTGTAGAAGGTGACGAGCGACGCCAGGACCTCGCCGATGCGTTGCCCGGCGACGTGGACCAGGCGCAACGCCCGGGCGTCGCCGGCCCGGCTCAGGCGCACCACGTCGCTCGCGCGCTGCACAGCCAGCCCTTGGGCGCTGAGCTGGCGAGCGAGCGCCGCGCCGGACGCCACCGCTTCGAGGCAGTTGAGGTTGCCACAAGAGCACACCGCGTCTTCTTCCACGGCGACCCGCACGTGGCCGATGTCGCCGGCCGCACCATCGGCACCGCGGTGCACCTGGCCGTCGGCGATGATGCCGCACCCGATTCCGGTCGCCACCTTCACGAACAGCAGTTGCTCGTTCACCAGTCCGCGGGACCAGTACTCGCCGAGGCCCATGACGTTGGCGTCGTTGTCGACGAAGACCGGTACCTCGAAATGCCTCGAGAACAGCTCCGGGAGGACTACTCCGTCCCAGCTCTGCAGGAGTGCATGCACGACCGTGCCCGTCGCGAACTCGACCAATCCCGGTACGCACATACCGATGGCCTTGACGTCCTGGAGCGACCGGCCCTTCTCCGCCAACATCTCGTAGAAGCGGTCGATCAGCCATGCCAGCACGCTGTCGGGGCTCTCGGCGACACCGATCTCGATCCCGCGCTCCGCCTCAGGCTGGCCGCCAAGCGTCGCCATGGCGACGCGGACATGCGTGGCACCGAGGTCGGCGGCCAACACGACCCCGGCCGCGGGGTTCAAGGCGAGAAGGGTCGGCCGCCGGCCGCCGGAGGAGGGAGCGTCGCCCGCCTCGATGAGCACCCCGAGACTGAGCAGCTCGTCGATCCGCTGCGACACGGTCGACCGGGCCAGTCCGGTGATCCGTGCCAGCTCTGCTCGCGTGGATGTCTGTTGTTGCACGATCAAAGACACCAGCTGGGCGAGCTCGGGCCATAGATGATCCTCGTTGCCCATGGCGTCTAACGTACCCGGCTTCTGACTTGTCGACAATACATCAAACTTAATCGGTTACAGTCACGTGCTTGTACAGGCCGATGCCGTCCTCGCTCCGTACCAGCTCGTAGTCGCCGGACATCGAGACGAACAGGCTCCGGTAATTCGTCCCCGCAAGAGAAACGGGCAGCACCAAGTATTGGACCTGGCCCGCGACTGGCAGCCTGGTGCCGATGTTCGTGCCCAAGCCCCAGTTCTGAGCGCTGAAGGGGGTGGGCCAGACATAGACCTGAGTCCTGTGGTCTATGTGCGACACGAACGGGTACCAGGCGGACACGACCGCGTTCGAGGGCAACCCGGCCTCGAGGTACGAGGCGGCCTGAATCGTGCTACTGCTCAAGTTCGAACCCGCCGGGAAAAACGAGTCACGCGAGAATGGAGTCAAGCCCCAAAGCACGCAGGACCAGAGAGCGCACATGACTACCAAGCCGGTGGCCACATTCCGGCGCATGCTGCTCTTCTGGGCGGCAATCGCGGTAACGGTCCCAATGACCAGTACGGGAACCAAGGGCATCGAATAGTGGTAGATGATCTGCTGCATGTAGGGGTCGGTGCTCAGGACATTCTCTGCCACCACCAGCAGGCCAATAGCGGCCACCTCAGGAGCCATCAGGAATCCCCAACCCACAGAGAACCCCATCTGCCAGACGTAGAACAGCCTACCGCTGGCACCTAGGTAGGACCACAGGCGTCCCGGCTCTCGCACGACAGTGTCCATGAAGCTGTGCCATCCACCGAACGGAATCCTGCCCGTATAGTACGCGTTCGTTCCCAGAAGGCTCGTGATGATCACTTCATTGGCAATGCCGGCCCAGACCAGCGCGGCACCGATGATCCCAAGTCCCCAAAAGCGATTTCTCCGGCACAGGACCCACACACCGAGGGGGATCACGAGCAGGGCGGTATCTTCTTTGACCAAGAGCGCCAGCACCACCATGCTGCCCAGCAGCACCGGCTTCCACTCCAGGGCCGCGTATATCGCCAGGCTGATGATCAGGACCTGGCACGCCTCGGGATGGAACTGTTCCATATTCCCATTCTGGAGAGCCGGACTGAGGAGATAGCTCGCTACCAGCAGGGTGGCAATGACCGTACTGTGTATGAGCTTCTGCGCCAGCATATAGAGCGGAATGGCAGTCCCGCCCAGCAGCAGCACCTGCAAGACGAGGATTCCCTGCGGTTCCGGGACCAGCCTGTAGAAAGGGGCGATCAGCAGCAGGATGAAAGAGGTGTGATCTCCGAACAGGTTCCGGCCCATGACTGTAACGAACGGAGCGTGGAAGTGAGTGATGAGCCAGAGTCCCTGGTCGAAGATCGCCAGGTCGAACGGTGGATATCCGTAGCCGTTGTACATCTTGAGACTTAGGAGGCAGAACCAGAAGACATACGCCGAAATGAGCGCCGCGACCGGCAGATGCTTCCACTGCACCATGGCACGGACGCCTCGGTGCCCGGTTCTTCCCGCCTCGCCTGGTCCGGCTCTCGCGTCGGAGCGCGAGATCCCCGAGGCCTGGCCTGCCCCGCCGTCCGGCCGGAACAGCTGGTGGCCCTCTGTCACGGTCCGGACATCCATCTCGTCTGCTTCCGTAGGCAGTCAGGGGATGGCAGTTCCATCCCATTTCCAATGACCTCCTGTGGCTACAGGAGCATCTAGAAGAAGGAACTGCCGAATCGTAGCCCGCTGTGAGCGAGCGGCCCATCCGGGTGGGGGTCGGGTCCAGCCCGCGGACAGCGAAAAATGGCCCCGAGTGGCCCGCGCCGGTCGTTCAGGACGACCTGGAGGCGTGCCAGGAGCCGCCGCCCAAGGACTGGCCGTCGGCCTTCATATTCCAGGTGCCGGACATGGAGTCGTCCGACTTGCCTGAGACCGAGCCCGTGTAGGTGATTGATCTTGAGCCGACGGTGCCGAAGCGGATGGAGGCGCCTTGGACGGACCCGTTGATGCTCGTGGGCAGGTCGCCTAACCCGGAGACCTTGATCGTGCCGCTCAGGTTCTGTCCCGATTGCTGCCAGGTCAGCGTGAAGCTGCCGCTGTAAGCGCCGCTGTAGCTCCCCGACCATGTTCCTGACAGAGGGCCGTGCTTGGGCTTATGGACGGTGTGGTACCGGGCGTGGGGTGTGGAGGCCGAAGCCCAGGTGGAGTTGCTCCAACCAGGAGCGACCGCGACAAGCGCGGCCACGCCGGTAGCGAGAGCCAGCTTCGGTGCAACGGGCGAACGCCAAGACATGTGATACCCCCCCTTTGGGCCAGAGCCCCGCGACACGTTAGCGCGGCGGTTTAGCCTGCACCATAGGTTCGTAAAGCCTTTGCCATTGCCTTTGCCTCAAGAACTGATGAAGCTCACGTTGCGCGGCGTGGCGAGGCCGAGCTGGAGGCGGCCATGACGACGCCCGGCCTCCCCGGCGGTCGGGTCACGAAAAGAGAAGCGAGCTCTCTAGTCGGGAAGGCGGGATTTGAACCCGCGGCCTCAGCGTCCCGAACGCTGCGCGCTACCAAGCTGCGCTACTTCCCGTCGGACGGAGCCGACCCTTGCTCGTCGCCGCCCGGCCTCGTCATCGTAGCCGCTGGCGCCTGCATGACCACCTTGGCGATCCTCCTCCTGTCCATCCTCGTGACCCGCAACGTCCAGCCGGCGAACTCGAGCTCGTCGCCCTCATCGGGGATCCGCCCGAAGCCGTCGAGGAGGAAGCCCCCCAGGGTCACATAGTCACCTTCGGGGATGGCGATCCCGAGCTCGGAGCGAACCTCGTCGACGCCGCAGGCGCCGTCGACGAGGAAACGGGACCGGTCCACACGCTCGATCGCCGGCAACGTGGACCGGTCGAACTCGTCGCGCAGGTCCCCGACGAGCTCGGACACGAGGTCGTTGATGGTGAGCACACCCGCGACCCCTCCGTACTCGTCCACCACGACCGCGAACGCCCTCCGGGCCCGGCGCATCTCGGCGAGCATCTCGAGAGCCGGCCGGGACTCAGGGGCGAGGTAGGGCTCACGAACCCGCTTCGCGACGTCGAGCACCGGCGAGCCACGCTCGTCCCCACTGTCTACGGCCCGAATGGCCTCGATCCCGAGCGGGCCGGGATGGAAGAGGTCCTTGACGAACAAGACCCCGAGCAGGTGGTCGAGGTCGTCCTGGTAGACCGGAAAATGGCTGTGACCCGAGCGCCGCACGGCCCGGGCGACGTCGTCGAGGGTGACCGGCACCGCCAGGGCGACGACGTCGACCCTCGGTGTCATGACCTCCCGAGCCGTGGCGTTGCGCATCGACTCGAGGCCCTTTCGGATCTGCATCTCCTGCTCGGAGACCTCAGCCGACGGCTGGCGGACGGATTTTCGAGCCTGGCGGCGGAGGTTCATGTTCCGGAGCGGGCCAGCCCGGGCGAGCTAGAGGTCGGCGTCGAGCGGGAGCGGTTTGTAGGACTCGTCATAGAACGTCCCCCCCTCGAGGACCGCCCGGGCGGCTCGCCGGATCCGGATCGGGTCCAGAGGCTTGACGAGCCAGCCCTCGGCGGCCGATCGGCGAGCGAGGAACACGTCGGCCCGGCGGTCGAGCAGGATAACGACCGGGACATGGGGGATCCGGCCCCCGGACTCCTCGAGGTGGAGATCGAGGCAGATCGCCATCCCTCCCATGTTGCCCACCTGTAGATCGGTCATGAGGAGGTCGGGCGGGTCCGCCTCGACGGCGGGGCGCACCTCCTCGCCGGAACGAAGCTCGCGGATCTCGGTCTCGCCGTCCTCCAGGGCCGACCGGAGCTCGTCTAGGACCGAATCGGAGTCACTGACGATCAGAATGAGGTCCACGACCCGAGACTAATGGGTCCCTGAGCAGGTAGCGAGCGACGATCTGGAGACCGTCGAGGTCGTGCACGTCCTCTTTGAGAAACGGAACCCGCACCACCGGAGCCGGTGCGACCTCTCCCGCCAGTTCCTCGACGTAGCGTTCCTCTCGCCTGGACACGGCAAGGAAGTCCTCGAGGTTGCGCCTGAGCTCCCCGTAGGCGAGCGGGTCATCGGCCGATGGCCTCGGCTCGGCGCCACGACGTGGGCCGGGTCCCGAGTCGCCCGGAGGCGTCCCCTCGGGCCGGAAGCTCGGGAAGAGACGGTTGACCACCAGGGCGCTGACGGCGATCGAGGTCTCCGCCAGGCGCCGGGCAAAGAACCGCGACTCGTCGATCGAGTCCTCCCGCGGCGCCGCCACGAGCACGAAAGCCGTGCCTGGATCTGCCAGCAGCTCCTCGACGCGCCGGGCACGCTCCCGGAAGCCCTCCTCCATGCCCGCAAAGGCCCGAAAGAAGGCCATCGCGTCCTCGACGATCTCGGAGCCGGCAACCCGGGAGATCGTGCGCAAGAGCGCATTCGCAGCAAAGGTCATCGCCTTCAGGTAGGCGCGGGTCGGCATGAGAAGGAGCCGGAAGACCCGGTTCTCGAGGAAGCTGTACATGCGGCGCGGCGCGTCCACGAAGTCGAGGGCGTGGCGAGTGGGTGGAGTGTCCACCACGACGAGGTCGAAACCACCTTCGGAGTGCAGCTCGAAGAGCTTCTCCATCGCCATGTACTCCTGTGTGCCCGATAGAGCCGACGTCAAATTCCGGTACAGGCGGTTCTGCAGGATCCGGTCGGCCTGCTCGGCCGACTCCGAGTAGCGGGCAACCAGATCGTCGAAAGTGCTCTTCGCGTCGAGCATGACCGCCGACAGCTCGCCGCTCCAGTCCCCGGTGATCCGCCGGGGGGTGTTGTCGAGCTCGTCCAGGCCCAAGGCGTCGGCGAGCCGCCGCGCAGGGTCGATCGTGACGACACAGGTCTTGCGACCCCGCTCCGCGCCTGCCAGCCCGATGGCGGCCGAGATAGTCGTCTTGCCCGTTCCGCCCGACCCGCAGCAGACGATGACGGACCTTCCGGACACAAGGTCCGAAAGGCCGCCGGACGCCCCCGCGCCTGTGCGCTGCGGGTTCATCTCCGGCTCTGCGTCGGGCTCAGTCGTCATCGTCGACCCCCGGCTCCTCGACCTCGACGCTCAGCTCGTCGACTACCAGGGCATCGATGTCGGCACCGAGTGCCTGAGAGAGCACCCCGAGCTGGTCGGGACCGAGATCGGCTGTGAACTGGTAGGGCAGCGCCAGCTGGGGCAGGGGCAAGCCGGCGGCGAGGCGCTCCATCTGCGTCGCCTGCAGGTCCTGGCGGCTCGAGCGAAACTCTGCTGCCGCGGCCAGCTGCGCTGCCTCCTCCGGCCCAGGTGGCTCGGCACCGGCAGCCGCGGCGGCGACCACCGGATCCACGGAGAGGTGTGTGAGAACCGGGTAGCACGCGTTCACGACCACCGGGGCGAGTGCGACCCCGACGAGGTCCTCAAAGCGGTAAGCCGTCTCGATCAGCTCGTTCACGGGAGTCTCCTCGGGCAGGCTGACGAGCATGACCTGGCATCGAGCCGGGTCGCTGAGCATCTCGACGACGTCCTGGGCCTGGGAACGAAGAGGACCCCCCCGGGCGGCGTCCATCAGCCCGAGGGCGCTCGTGAGGAACGTCACCGCATGGCCGGCCGCCGGCGCGTCGAGAACGATCAGGTCCGAGCTGCCCGAACGCTCGAGCTGCTTGACCTTGCCGAGCACGAGCACCTCTCGGATCCCCGGGATCGCCGTCGCCACGACCTCCAGTACGCCCGCCGCCACGAGGCGCTTGGCGACACGCCTCAGGCCGTGGTCCATCAGGTACTCGACGAGGGCGTCGTCCGGTGTGATCACACGCCCCCTCACGCGTCCGGCACCAGGCGGGTCGTAGAGCACGGCCTCCTCGTACTCGAAGGCCGTCTCGCGCCCGAACAGGTTGTGGAGCCCACCGGCGTCGTCGAGCTCGACGACGAGAACCTCCAGGCCGACGTCAGCAGCCATGTGGGCAAGGGCGGCGGTGACCGTCGTCTTCCCGACGCCACCTTTGCCGGCGACGACGACGACGTTGCTCTGCCGGCAGAATGCCTCACGGTCCACGCCCGGCGAGACTACTGCCCCGCTCCTTGCGCCTTTTCTGGCCCGACCGCCGCAAGAGCCCCTTGTAAGGACAGCCGGGGCAGCGATAGGGTCTCGATGAGCCAGGCCAGATGACATTTCTGCAGGTCTGGGCTAGTGGCGCCTATGGGGTGCAGCGTTGGCGACAGCCATGGGGGAAGTCGTCAAGAGATGTGCGTAAGAACCTGGGTGCCGCGGAGTGGCCGGTGCTGAGCGTGCCGTGGGGCAAGACGAGGAGAGGCCGTGATCGCGAATCGCGGTGACGAGGTATGGCAAATCAAGGCAGCGTGCCGAGGTCCACACGCGGTCGTGTTCTTCCCTCCATCACGTCCGGAGCGCAAAGACGAGCGCCTCGCACGGGAGCGGGCTGCCAAGGAGATCTGCCGAACATGTCCCGTCCTTCAGGACTGCCTCGAATATGCCATAAGGATCCGTGAGACGAACGGGATCTGGGGCGGCCTCAACGAGGCCGAGCGCAAGCAGATCATCGACCGGGGCATCAGCGGTCCGCGAGCGGCTGCCTCCGCCTGAGGGTCGGCGCCCACGGGCGCTGGGAGGTCCGACCGCTCAGTCGGCCCGTTCCGAGATCAGGCCCCGATCGGCCCGAGAGCCTCCTCGACGCGTTCCAGCAGGCGGGCGCTGCAAGTCCCCATCTCGACGAGCGGCGAGACCTCCGTCGCGACGCGCTCCGCCATGGCCGCGAAGACCGCGGCGAGCGGCCCGGCGTCGTCGAGGGCCACGGGCATGCCCGTGTCACCGCCGGCAGCAAGGTTCGCGTCCAGCGGCACCGCACCGATAAGGGGCACGCCGATCTGCTCGGCAAGGCGCTGGCCGCCACCGGACCCGAAGATCTCGTAGCTGTGACCGTGCTCGCAGGTGAACGCCGACATGTTCTCGATGACGCCGGCGACGCGGATGTGCCCTCTGCGCGCCATGTCGGCTGCCCGGCCCGCCACCTTCTGCGCTGCCTGGTTGGGAGTCGTCACCACGAGCACCTCGGTGCGGGGGATCATCCTGGCAAGGCCCATCTGGACGTCCCCCGTGCCGGGCGGAAGGTCGATGACCAGGTAGTCGAGCGCTCCCCAACGGACGTCCTCCAAGAAATGCTGCACCGCCCGGTTGAGCATGAGGCCGCGCCACATGATCGCCTCGTCCTCGCCCGAGAGGAAGCCCATCGAGATCACCTTCAGCAGGCCGGCCTCGACGACCTGCTCGAAGGGGATCATCTTGCCCGCCTGCGCTTGCACCGGACCGTCCATCCCGAGCAGCCTCGGCACCGAATGACCCCAGACGTCGGCGTCGAGCAGGCCCACGACGAGGCCTCGACGGGCGAGTGCCACCGCCAGGTTCACGCTGATCGAGGACTTGCCGACCCCGCCCTTGCCCGAGGCGATGGCGAGCACTTTCGCCCTCGCCGGGATGTCGGTCGCGACGGCCCTCTCCTGGGCCTTTAGCCGAGCCCTCGCCATGAGCGCCGACCGCTCGCCGGCGTCCATAACCCCGGTCCGGACCTCTACGCTTCTCACGCCGGGCAGCGCCCTCACCTGGCGCACGACGTCGGTGCGGAGCTGATCGCGAAGCGGGCAGGCAGCGGCCGTGAGAGCCACCTCTATGCTCACCGCGCCTTTGTCCACCGCGATCTCACGAACCATGCCGAGCTCGACGATGTCGGTGCCCAGCTCCGGGTCGATGACGCCGGTGAGCGCCGCCCGGACGGCGTCCGTCGAGACAGAGGCCGCGCCGCCGGGTCCGGGGGGCGTGAACTGCTCTACCGGGACCGCCGGCGGTTGGAACGAATTGCTCACTGTATGATCAAGCCTAACGGTGTGGTGACGGGGGGCCTTCTTTACGTCTGCACCCCACGTTCTTGGACAAAAGGAGATCTGCAGTGAGTCTTGCGACCTCGACGGTGAAGCTCGGCCAGCGCCCCAGCCCGGTGACCCTTACCGATGCCGCTGTCGCCAAGGTGACAGCTCTGCTCGAGCAGGAAGGTGACGAGGGTCTCGCTCTCCGCGTAGCCGTACGGCCCGGTGGCTGCTCGGGCTACAGCTACGAGATGTTCTTCGACTCCGAGCTGGCCGACAACGACATAGTGCGCACCTTCGGTGCCGTGCGCGTCGCAGTCGACCCCGAGAGCGCGGAGCTCATCAGGGGGGCGACGCTTGACTACCGCGACGGCCTGCAGGAAGCCGGCTTCCACATCACCAACCCGAACGCCACGCGAACCTGTGGTTGCGGCTCGTCGTTCAGCTGAGCTAGACCGAGCCGATGGCACCCACGATCGGCCCTTACTCGCCAGTTGTCCGCGCGGGGCCCTGGCTCATCTGCTCCGGCCAGCTCGGGCTCGCTGACAGCCTGCTCGTCGAAGGCGGTCCCGGGGCGCAGGTCACCCAGGCGATCAGCAATCTCGCCTCGCTCCTCGAGAGCGAAGGAAGTGGGCTCGCAGACGTCGTGAAGACGACTGTGTTTCTCACCGACATGGGAGACTTTGCTGAAATGAACGACGCCTACGTCGCCGCCTTCGGCGACAATCGGCCGGCGCGAAGCGCAATTGCCGTAGTGGAACTGCCTCTCGGCGCGCTTGTCGAGATCGAGGCATGGGCTTACATGTCGCGATCACCCGCCAGCTCAGCGGGTTAGCCGTGCGCTTGCCGCGCCTTGCGCTCGGCGTTGCAACAGCGGCACTACTCGCGATCGTCGCCGGCGCCTGCGGCTCGTCGGCGACGCCACCCACGACGACGACGACCACTCTCCCGCCCCTTCCTCCACAGATCTACGCCTATGTGACCATGATCGGGGCAGGTGCCAACATCGGCAACGGCCACAGCGTGATCCCGGTGAACGTCTCGGTGGGTGGCAGCGGCCCAGGTGGCGCGATCCGGGTAGGGGCCTGGCCCGACGCCATCGCCATCACTCCCGACGGCACGCGTGCGTACGTCACGAACTACAACTCCGACTCGGTGACCCCGATCAACCTCCGGACCGGGACCGTCCTGCCTTCGATCACGCTCAGCGCGAACGCAGGCCCAGCAGGCATCGCCATCGCGCCTGACGGCAAGACCGCTTACGTCGCCGACGCGGGCGCCGGCGGGACGCTCGGGAACACAATCACCCCGATCGACCTCAAGAGCGACCAACCGCTCCCTCCCATCACGGTCGGGCCAGGCCCGGAAGCCATCGCCATCACTCCCGACGGGGCTCGCGCCTATGTCGCCGACACCGGTGCCTTCGTGCAGGGCCAGCCCGGGAGCATCGGGTCCACTGTCACTCCCGTCGACCTGAGCACGCACAAAGCCCTGCCGCCGGTCCCTGTCGGCAACGCGCCAATCGCCGTCGCCATCACGCCGGACGGCTCGACCGCGCTCGTGGCGAACGCCAACTCGGGCAGCATCTCGCCGATAGACGTCGCCAGCGACACGGCAGGGTCTCCGATCTCCGTGCAGGGCGGTCCTAACTCCATCGCGATCTCCCCGACCGAGCCCACGAGGGCCTGGATCGCCGACGGCACCTCGGACAGCTCGACGACCGGCAACGTGACCCTGATCGACCTCACGACCGACACGGCCGGCTCGCCGATCGAAGTCGGCAAGGACCCGCAGTCGGTGGCGATCAGCCCCGACGGCACGACGGCCTGGGTCGTCTGCTACGACAGCCAGACGCTCGTGCCCCTCAGCACGAAGACACTGCGGCCCGGCGCGGCGATCCGACTTGCCGGGGGACCGTATGCCATCGCCTTGACCGAGCGCTCTGCTTCCAGCCTGGCACCGGCGCCGAGCCCCGCCAAGGGCACCTCGGGCTCGAAGAACAAGGAGAAGGGTTAGGGAGCCCGCCCGCTCCTCCCTGAAGCGCTCCTCTGAGCGGGACGGAGGCTACCCGGCCCGATCCTTCGGCGGCCCTGCAAGACCGGGCCGTTGGGGGCTGGCGTGGTCGGAGGGCAGCCAACGGACGCTCCCGAAGCGGTAGCCGACGCTGCGGACCGTGTCGATCAAGAGCGCGTGCTCCTCGCCCAACTTGGCGCGCAGGCGCCGCACGTGGACATCGACGGTCCGCGCCCCTCCGAAGTACTCGTAGCCCCATACCCGTGACAAGAGCGTCTCGCGGCTGAACACCCTCCCCGGATGGGCGGCGAGGAAACGAAGGAGCTCGTACTCCATGTAGGTCAGGTCCAACGGGCGCCCCTGGATCGCGGCCTGGTAGGTCTCGAGGTTCAGCGCCAGGGGCCCGTAGACGATGAGATCCCGGTTCTTGCCCCGTCCAGTGCGCCAGAAGAGGTGGGTGAGGCGCGCCTCGACCTCCTCGAATGTCGCGCTCGCGAGCACGAAATCGTCGAACAGGTCCTCCCGGAGCTCGAGCTCTGCAAGGCAGGACTGCGACACGACGAGGAGCAAGGGCTGCAGCGGGCTGTCTCCCTTGCGCAGGATGCGACAGGCGGAAAAAGCGGCGACCGGGTCCTCGAGCGCCGATATCACAGCTCCCGCGAAGCCGTCCTCTGGCTCCTCCCGCTCGGCAAGGGCGGGATCGCTCACGCCTCGCCACGGGAAGCCCGCCCTCTCTAGAGCGCGCGACACCCACTCAGAAGGCGGGTCCGGGTAGACGAGCAACGGTTCCATAGAAGGCCGGCGTTCGATGAGCTGCGCCTAGAGCGCCGGAAGGTACCGGGCCAGCTCGTAAGGCGTGACCTCCCGGGTGTAGGCGTCCCACTCGGCGCGTTTGTTGCGCAGGAACCATTCGAAGACGTGCTCGCCCAGCGTCTCGGCGACGAGCTCGGAGCCTTCCATGGCCACGAGGGCCTCTTGCAGGCTGGAGGGCAAGGACCTGATGCCCTCTGAGGCGAGCTCCTCCGGGGTCATCGTGAACAGGTTCGCCGCCGCCTCTGGCCCGAGCTCGTAGCCCTTCTCGATCCCCTCGAGCCCGGCCGCGAGCACCACGGAGAACGCCAGGTACGGGTTGCAGGCCGGGTCCGGGGCACGGTACTCGAACCGGGTCGACTCGATCTTGCCCCTTCTTGCGATGGGCACACGGACCAGCGCGGAGCGGTTGTTGTACGCCCACGACACGTTCACCGGCGCTTCGTAACCGACGACGAGACGCTTGTAGGAGTTGACCCACTGGTTCGTCACGGCCGTGATCTCACGCGCGTGCTGGAGGACACCGGCGATGAACTGGCGCCCCACCTCCGACAAGCCGTGGTCAGTTCCCCTCTCGGCAAAGGCGTTCCGGTCTCCTTCGAACAAGGAGAAGTGGGTGTGCATGCCCGAGCCCTGGACACCCGAGAGGGGCTTCGGCATGAAGCTCGCGTGCACTCCGCGCTCGTGCGCGATCTCCTTCACGATGAGCCGGACGGTCATCACGGTGTCGGCCATGGTGAGCGCATCGGTGTAACGCAGGTCGATCTCGTGCTGGCTCGGCGCGTCTTCGTGCTGGGCGTACTCGACGGGGATGCCCATGTCCTCGAGGGTGAGCACGGTGCGCTTGCGCAAGTCGGTGGTGAAGTCGGCCACCGTCAGCTCGAAATACGAGCCGGAGTCGAGGGGCTTGGGCGGCTCACCGGGCTCGCTCGGCGCGAAGTAGAAGTACTCGATCTCCGGGGCTGCGTAGAAGGAGAACCCGCGGGAGCGGGCGCGCTCGAGGGTCCGCCTCAGCACGTGACGGGGACATCCCTCGAACGGCGTGCCGTCGAGATTGGTGATGTCGCAGAAGACGCGGGCGACCGGCGAGGCGTCACCCTCCCGACCGATGCGGAAGGGCAGGATCTGGAAAGTCTTCGGATCCGGCTTCGCCAACACGTCGCTCTCCTGCACGCGGCTGAAGCCGTCGATCGATGACCCGTCGAAGGTCATGCCCCCTTCGAGGGCGTTCTCGAGCTCCGCGGGCGTGATGCTGAACGACTTGGGAATGCCCAGCACGTCGGTGAACCAGAGCTGGATGAACCGCACGGCGCGTTCTTCGACGGTCCGCAACACATAATCCCGCTGAGATTGCATCGAGTGCCTCCGATCCGCGCTGGGCGATCCTGACGTATTCGCGAGCTGCGGCGCGCGATCAGTGTCGCAGGTTTGCGGAGGTGGCCGAGCCGGCCCCGAGGGCCGTCGCGACAGAGTTCACACTCCGTTAACAGTTGAGCAATGACGCCGAAATGGAGAGGTACCAAGCTCTCTCCGATCAACTTGCTCAATTGTCGCGCCCTCAGGGCGGACCAAGGAGGAAACGTGCAGGCTCGCACTGCTGAAGAGGTCGTCCAACTGACGAGGGACGAAGGCGTCGAGATCGTCGACATCCGCTTTTGCGACCTGCCCGGTCTCATGCAGCACTTCTCCGTGCCGGCTCATGAACTGACCGAGGCCGTCTTCGTGGAGGGACTCGGTTTCGACGGGTCCTCCATCCGCGGGTTCCAGGAGATACAGGAATCGGACATGATCCTGATACCCGACCCCTCGACGGCGGTCCTCGACCCCTTCCGCCAGCACAAGACCTTGAACCTCAACTGTTTCGTGCACGACCCGGTCACCCTCGAGAGCTACTCGCGCGACCCCCGCTACGTGGCGCTCAAGGCGGAGCGCTACCTGCAGACCACCGGCATCGCCGACACCGTTTACTTCGGCCCTGAGGCGGAGTTCTTCATCTTCGACGACGTCCGTTTCTCCCAGGACCAGCGGTCCGCCTTCTACCAGGTCGACTCGATCGAGGGCATCTGGAACTCGGGGCGTGACGAGAAGCCGAACCTCGGCTTCAAGCCCCGTTACAAGGAGGGCTACTTCCCCGTTCCGCCCATGGACCACTTCCAGGACCTGCGCTCGGAGATGATCCTCACGATGGAGCACCTTGGGATCGAGATCGAGGTGCAGCACCACGAGGTGGCTTCCGGTGGCCAGGCCGAGATCGACATGCGTTTCGACACGCTGCTACGCATGGCCGACAAGCTGATGCTCTACAAGTACGTGGTGAAAAACGTCGCCCGCAACGCCGGGTACTCAGCCACTTTCATGCCCAAGCCCCTGTTCCAGGACAACGGGTCCGGGATGCACTGCCACCAGTCCTTGTGGACCGCCGGTGAGCCGCTTTTCTACTCCGAGACCGGCTACGCCGGCCTGTCAGACCTCGGTCGCTGGTACATCGGTGGCCTGCTCAAGCACGCCCCGGCCGTTCTCGCCTTCGCCGCTCCGACGACGAACTCCTACAAGCGGCTGGTACCGGGCTACGAGGCCCCGGTTAACCTCGTCTACTCGCAGCGGAACCGCTCGGCTGCGTGCCGGATCCCGCTCTACTCCAAGAGCCCGAAGGCCAAGCGGGTCGAGTTCCGCTGTCCCGACCCCGCCTGCAACCCCTACCTCGCCTTTGCGGCAATGCTGATGGCGGGCCTCGACGGTGTGCAGAACCGGATCGAGCCGCCCGAGCCGATGGACAAGGACCTCTACGACCTCCCGCCCGAGGAGCTGGCGAACGTGCCACAGGTGCCCGCCTCCTTGGAAGAGGCACTCCGCGCGCTCGAAGCGGACAACGAGTTCATGAAGGCCGGGGGTGTGTTCACAGACGACCTCATCGAGACCTGGATCAGTTACAAGCGCCTGTCCGAGATCGACCAGGTCCGCCTGCGCCCGCACCCGTGGGAGTTCATGCTCTACTACGACATCTAGAGTTCAGGCCCTCTACCAGGGATTTTCTGGCTGGGGAAAGCCTCTTGGTCTAGAACAGGTCTAGAAACTTCGCGCAATATCTGTCGGCACGGTTGCCGGAGTTCCACGAACTGATCGGTGCGCGGCTCGTCTACAGATCGGGTGTTAACGCGTTCGGTCAGATGTCCCGCCTAGTACGTCGTCTCCTCCACAACAGTCAAGTCCACGAACTCCGGAGTGCCGTCGAAGATCTCCGCCATCGTCGCCCGCACGGCTTGCAGCCCCTCTTGGCGTCGCTGATCGTTTTCTCGCGCGCGAGCTTTCTCCTCGCTTTCGAAAACGACGAGCATGTAGACCTGACTGGGGTCCTTCTCATCGCGCATTGCGGTTGAGCGCAGTAGGCCTGAGCCCGGCTGTTCGACCGCCCGCAACTGCTCGGACAGGCGCGGGAGGCCCTCTTCCGCGCCCGGCTTAAGGCGTGTCTTTATGAGTTGTGCCCACATGGCGGCATCCTCTCAGCTCTCACGCCGTGGCGTAACGCTCGAGCCCGGCCGCCAGTAGTTCCTCCGGTGGCAGGGCAGCGCGATAGTGCACCGAGGCATCGAAACCGAGCATGAGCGGCTCGGTGATGTGAGGTACTTGGCGGGCGCTTTCGATCTCGACGATCATCATCGCCCCGCGCCCGACCCCATTGTCGGTGAAGTAGACAACCTCGGGCTTGATCGCGCCGAGGACATCACCGAGCTTTTGCCCCGCAGTCCCCTGGCGGACGTAGCTGTTGAACGGCTCTGTGGGAAAGCTGACCTCGACGATGAACTTCATCGGACCCCCCCTATCAGGTCAACCGGCAGGTTGCTGGTCGATGGCGAGGAAAACTAGCAGCTCACTTTCGACGGTTCACGCGCTCCGGTTCCGATCTGGGATGGTGCTCCCGAACGCCACGCGTTCCTGGTCGTGCCGGCGAGCCGATCGATGGATCCGCGCTCCCAGATCGTCAGGCCGGAGTTCGATTGCAGCCATTAGGTCGGTTCGGTAGTACTAACACGAGGTCGTCTCCACTGGCTGACCATCTCGAAATCGAAGTGACGGCAGGTCCACAATCTTGCCAGGGTCCAATGGAGCCGAAGGAACCGATAGGTGAAATGCTGCGACCAATAGCCGATCCGCCGTGATCGGACGAGCCTTCCGAATCTCCTGGTATCACTTCAGGGCTGCCTTTCACCAGCGCTGGAGCGGCTACCTCACCGTGATCATCCTGATCGGGTTGGTGGGTGGTGTGGCCATGGGCGCGGTAGCCGCCGCTCGGCGCACGCAGTCGGCCTTTCCGGCCTATTTGGCCGCCTCCCATTCGTCGGACCTCCAGTTCCAGGTTTACAGTTCCCAGTCCGTCGCCTCATTGGACTACCTGACCAAGGAACTCGAGCATCTGCCTCAGGTGGCCCGAGTAGCGATCGCCCCAACTTTGTTCGTCACCCCGATCGGAGCGAATGGAAGGGCGCTCCCGACCAGCCTCAGTAGCGATGAAATCACGACCATCGGCAGCGTGGGTGGGGAGTACTTCACCCAGGATCAGGTGGCGGTGACGGCCGGTCGGATGGCGAATCCAAAGAACACACACGAGATGGTGGCAACGGCGCAGACGGCGAAGCTGGCGGGCTGGCATCTCGGTGAGACCGTGAAAATGGGAGACTTCACAGTGGCCCAGATCAACTCGGGGGTCAATCCGGCTACGGCCAAACCCGCACTGAAGTTCTCGACCCAACTGGTAGGTCTCGTCGTATTCTCCAACCAGGTCGCGAGCGACGACATCGACCGTTACTCGACCTATCAACTGTTGACCCCGGCGCTCACCCAGAAACTCCAGGCTGGCGCGACGTACCCGAACTACGGGCTCCGCCTCCGAGACGGCAGCCGCGACGTGGCCGCGGTGGAACGCGAGATAGCTCGACTCGTCCCCAAAGCTACCCCGTACGCCTTCCTTGTGACCTCGGTGACCGAGGGTCGGGTCGAGCGGTCGAGCAAACCCGAGGCGATCGCCCTCGGCGTGTTCGGAGCCATCGCCGCCCTGGCCGCCCTCCTGATCGCCGGTCAAGCCATCAGTCGAGCGCTGTGGGCGGACGGCGAGGACCTGAACGTCCTGCGCGCTCTCGGGGCCGACTCGTTGACCGTCACGTCAGACGCCGTCTTTGGCCTGCTCGGCGCGGTGGTCCTCGGTGCGACTCTGGCCGTGGTTCTCGCGGTGGCGCTCTCGCCTTTGGCGCCGCTCGGTCCGGCGCGCCAGGTCGAGCGGACGCCGGGGTTCGCCTTGGATTGGACGGTGCTCGGGGCGGGATTCGCCGTCTTGGGCGTCGGTCTCAGTGCCTTGACCGTGACCCTCGCCTACCGCAGGGCGGTGCGCCGGCGCATCGGACAGGGTTCGGAGCCTGTGCAGCGGGGGTCGGCCGTGGTCAACGCTGCAGCGCGTTACGGTTTTCCGGCCCCCGTTATAGCAGGGCTCCGATTCTCCCTCGAGGCCGGTCATGGCCGGTCTGCCGTGCCGGTCCGCTCGGTGCTGGTCGGGTCAGTCCTCGCGGTGACTGTCGTGGTGGTCACCGTCACCTTCGCCAGCGGGCTCAACACCCTCGTGTTCCACCCCGCGCTGTACGGCTGGAACTGGAACTTCGCCATCGAACCGGAGGGGGGTGACAACGTCCCACCCATGGTCGGCCGTCTTCTCAACCACGATCCCGACGTCGCCGCATGGACCGGATTCGGTTTCGCAGACGTGCAGATCGACGGCCAAACCGTCCCGACGCTCGTGAACAGCACACACGCTGCTCTCAGCCCGCCCATTCTCTCGGGCCATGCGATTCAGGCGAAGAACCAGATCGTCCTCGGCGCTGCGACGCTCGCCGCCCTGCACACGAAGATCGGGCAATCCGTCGTGGTCAGCTACGGGTCGCCGAAGGATGCGCCGATCTACCAGCCGCCAACCCACCTCGTCGTCGTGGGCACGGCCACGATGCCAGCCATCGGGAACGCAGGGACTCTCCACCCCTCTATGGGCACCGGGGCGCTGTTCTCCGAGGCCATCTTTGTCCCCGCCCTCGCCCGGGCGCTCGTCCATGCCGACCCCAACCTCAATGGCCCGGCGATCGATGTGGTACGGATCCGAAGCGGTGTCACGCCAACGGCTGCACTCTTTTCATTGCATCGGATCGCCGATGCCGCCAACAAGGCGGTGGCGAACGATCCCCAGGCATACGGCGACAGCCTCGTCGTGCTTGGAGTCCAGCGTCCTGCCGAGATCGTGAACTACCAGTCAACCGGCGCCAGCCCTGGCATCTTGGCTGCGGGCCTCGCTGTCGGTGCCGTCGTCGCCCTCGGCCTCACTCTCGGTGCTTCGGCCCGTCGACGACGACGCGACATCGCGCTGCTCAAGACCCTCGGTTTCACCAGGCGTCAACTGGCGGTGGCCGTCGCCTGGCAAGCGTCGGTTGCCGCCATCGTAGGGATCGTCGTGGGCGTGCCGGCCGGGATCGCCCTCGGGCGATGGCTCTGGGACCTGTTCGCCCGCTCCATCTACGCCGTCCCGCTGCCCACGGTGCCGGTACTGGAGGTCGTCCTCGTGGCACTCGGGGCACTCGTCTTGGCCAACTTGGTGGCCGCCCTCCCGGGACAGATGGCGGCCCGGACGCCTACGGCTCTCATCCTGCGAGCGGAGTGAGCGAGGGTCGCTGAACACGGGCTCCGAAACGACGATGGCAGTTGTCGTAGCGGTATGTCACATGCGTACGTCACCCTGCGGTCCCGACGCTCAGCGAATGCTTTGGGTCTACTTCGACGAACTCGTCGCCCGCTATCAGGGTCGACCTGCCACCGAGGAGGAGATCCGGGAGTCGTTGCTGGCGGACCCGAGCGACGATCTGGCGGCTCCGACCGGCTTGTTTCTACTCGGGAGATTGGGGTCCACCCCGGTGGGCTGTGTCGGGCTTCGCTTCCTACCTGACCGCGTCGGGCAGGTGACCAGGATGTTCGTCCTGGCTTCGGAGCGGCGTCAGGGTTTTGGGTCGAGGCTGCTGGATGAACTTGAAACGGTCGCACGCAACCGGGGGATCACCCTCCTTGAGCTCGATACCAGAGACGATCTGGTGGAGGCGCGCCGTCTCTACGAGCGCCACGGCTTCGAGGAGGTTCCTGCGTTCAACGCTGGGGAGTACGCAGATCACTGGTTCGCCAAGAACCTGGAAGGGTGAGTCAGTACAAGCCCTCTGGCACCTCAGGCGGACCGGGAGGATCAGGCCGTCCTACACCCCCTCTCGCCAAGTAGCCAGATTGAGCGGAGGCACGCGCGATCGCCGACTCGGGGCGAGTCCCGCGCTGGTCTGCTAAGTCAATCGACTGAACGTTCTGGCGGGCCTCGGCACCGGCGTTGTGGGATACAGCGCGGCGGTGAAAAGGCAGAGTTCTGGGGAACCCGGGTCGGCGAAATGAATAGAGTCCGAACTGTGCACTCTCGGCCGGAGAAGGGCGATAACCCGCTTACAATTCCATGGCCAGGAGAGTGCTGGTACGAAGTCCCAAGTACGGGTAACCACCCTGACGACTGACGTCTGCGACACCAGACTTCATGCGTGCTGCTCTGCCGCAACAGTCCTTCGTGATGTTGAATCAGGTTATTCGCGTCACCTGGTACCGCTTCCGGGCCACCTTCGGCGGCCGGTGGGGCGGCTACCTGGCCGTCGTGCTGTTGGTAGGTCTGCTGGGCGGCCTAGCCATGGGTTCAGTGGCGGGGGCCCGGCGGACGGATTCCTCCTTCCCCATCTATTTGGCAAGCACCAACCCGTCCAGCATCATGGTCTTATCCGGATTTGATGATCCTGGCCTCGGCCAAAGGACCGGGTACAACCCGGGAATCGTCAATGCGATCGCGCACCTTCCCTACGTCGAGCATTCTGCGACCTCTCTCGGTTTCGACGGCAACATTGACCTCAGCGCGGTAAGGGGTACGCACCCCGACATCGGTGCCGGTGAGACACCCCCGACGGTGATCGGCGGCGAGGAGTACCTCACCATGGACCGAGTCACCCTCGTCGAAGGTCGCCTCGCCGATCCGCAGCGGACAGATGAAGCGGTGATGAACGCACAGGCGGCCACGGAGTGGGGTCTGCACGTGGGGTCGGTCATCGGTATCCCCTTCTACACCGACGCGGAGTCGACATCCCCCTCCTACAACGGCTTGCCCCACCTGGTGGCCAAGGTCAAGTTGGTCGGCGAGGTGGTATTCAGCAGCTCGGTCGTCCAAGACGATATCGACAGGCTCGGATCGGCCGTGGTGCTACTCTCGCCGGCCCTCACTGCCGAAGTCGCCCCCTGCTGCACCTACTTCTCCGGGAGCGCCTTGCAGGTTGCGGGGGGCGAGAGCAACCAAACGCAAGTACACGAGGAAGCCGCGCGAGTGACCCCGCTCGCGGGCGGCGAAGTCGCCGGTGGAGGCTCTACTCCTGCGACCGCGGTGGCCAAGGCCCAACAGGCGATCAAGCCCGAAGCCGTCGCGCTTGGGGTATTCGGCGGTATCGCCGGGCTCGCGGTCTTGTTGATCGCTGGTCTCATGATCGGTCGCATACTTCGCGCCGGAACTGTGGAAACGGCCACGCTGCGGGCACTTGGGGCCAATCAAGCGATGACGCTCAGCGACGGGCTGCTCGGCCTGCTCGGCGCAGTGGTCGGCGGCTCAGTACTGGCCTTCGGCGTAGCGGTAGCTCTGTCGCCACTGACTCCGCTCGGCCCTGTTCGTCCGGTGTACCCCTACAAAGGATTCGCCTTCGACTGGACGGTGCTCGGGCTCGGGCTCATCGCCCTTGTCCTCGTCCTCGGCTCGCTCGCCGTGATCCTTGCCAGGCGGGAGTTGAGCCGACTCGCCTCCACAAGGTCCGGAGAGACCTGGAAGCAAGAACCTGCCGTCGTACGTTCCGCAGCGGGCGCCGGGTTGCCAATCGCG
>JBKQMT010000071.1:0-47783 GCA_052146595.1 Acidimicrobiales bacterium | reverse complement strand
AGCCGAGCTGGTACTTGCCGAGATCGAGCTCCGTGATGGCCATAAAGGGTTCCTCTCGAGGGGGGAGTTTCTCCTACGCACATAGTAACAACTACGGCGCCGACGAGCGCACTCGTCGCTCGCCGCTGCGGGGCTCGGCAATGCCCAGCCGGACCGAGACCGGTGCCCGGGCCCAGGCGGACTCAGGCCGAGGCCGCTGCCGAGACCCAGGCAGCTGCAGGCCGAGGCCGCGGCGGCTCAGCCGAGGCGGATTCAGGTCGCCGGCGTGAGGTCGACGCTGTAGGCCGCCGTGACTCCGCTGGGGAGCTCCGCCGTGAGCCCGTCCACCCTCAGGGCTATGTAGGGCGGGGCGCCGAGCCTGACTATGAGCGAGCCCGATCCCTTGAAGGTCACCGACTGCCCAGCGGCCAGGGTCTGGGCGAAGAGCCACGGGCCTGCCGTGGTGTGCTCGATCCCGACCCAGCAGCGTCCCCCCGCCGCCTGGAAAGCCAGCGTGTATTGCCTCGAGGGCACCGTGAAAGTGACCGGCGACACAGAGGTGGGCTGCAGGCTCGTCGGCAACTTCGTCGAGGTGGTCGAGGTCGTCTTTGTCCGCCCGCCACCTGAGTGGTGCGCGGTCGTGCCGGTCACCGACCCTGCGCCATGCCCACCACGGTGGCTGCTCGGCGTACCACCGCTGCCGCTCAAGTAGAGCCCCGCGACGACGACCGCCACGACGGCGGCGGCGGCCGCCACGCCGGTCGCGGCCCGTCGCGCCATTACCTGCCGGCGGCGGTTGAACGTCGACCTGTAGGCCGCGCTACGAGCGCGCGCCGCGGCTGTCCCAGGCGCTTGCCCGTGGGGCGAAGGCAGACGAGCACGAGCACCGGCAGCTCCCGTTCGCGCCACCAGCGCTCCGGCTTCCAGGTCGGCGTCTTCACCGGCCTCCTCAATTGCTGCCGGCGAACGGTCGGCCGGGCGCGTCGGCCCGGAGAACCGGAGCTTGGGCTGGCCGGCCGGTGGCAGCCGCTTCGAAACCAAGGGGCCCTGCCCACCCGAGCTGCGTTCCTTGCTGCCCTCGGCTGCCTCGCCGCCTGCCGGGTCGATCGGCCTGCCGACATGGGGCCGGCCCGTCTCCTCATGGGGAAGGATGCGGAACCCCGTGGACTCGGTGCGTTTCGAGACCTCTCCGAGCACGCCGAGAGCGTGTTCGTAGGTCTCGACCGACTTGTGCTCGGATCTGGACGCACTGACGCGAGCCCAGACGACCGCGGCGATGACGAGCACCGCGAGGACGGCAATTACGACAGCGATCACGACCCGCAGCTCCTCGAATGACTACTTAGTCCCCATTCAAGCCGAAGGCCGAGGCCATGGCAGCGCGGGCGGGGAGACGGTCCCTCAAACTCTCAGGCCGTAACGCGGGCGGAGATGGTCCGGGATCTCCGCCCGGCGCAGGTTCGCCCGGTCCCGGGCTGACAGGACCGGGTCGGCGACGCCCCAGTCCGCCTCGAGCTCCGGGTCGTCCCAGGCGACGCCGAGTTCGTCGGCGGGGTTGTAGTACGAGTCCACGAGGTAAGTGAGCGTCAGGTCGGTGACTGCGGCAAAGCCGTGCCCCACGCCCGGAGGGATGAACACCCCACGATCGTCGTGCTCACCGATCTCGAGGATCTCGGTGGCACCGTCGGTCGGTGAGCCGATCCGGAGGTCGTGCAAGACGACCCGGGCCCGACCCCTCGTCACGTACCAGTAGTCGGCCTGGTGAAAGTGGTAGTGAAGACCGACAACCGCCCCTTGCTGGCGCTCCGTACGATTTCCCTGAACCATTTCCCGCCCGAGGGGGAACCAGCTGCGCCGGTAGGTCTCGATGAACCTGCCCCTGCTGTCGCCGAAGACGTCAGGGGTGACGATCATGACGTCTGCTATCGCCGTCGAGGCTTCCACTTTCGTCAACGGTCGCCCTCCTTGTCTGGTTCGCCCTCCGCGGCAGGACCGAAGGGTCTCTCATGGGTGGTCATTGGTCCGGTTGCTCGCGTGGCGGCCTGGTCGAAAAGGCCAGCTGCCAATCATCATCGCTGTTCCCGTCGATGGTGAGGCGCCAGGTGAAACGCGTGTTGTGGGCGAGCGGCAGGGGACTGAAGTTGACTGCGAGGGCGACGTCCACCGGGCTTCCCTCCGGCACTCCCTCGGGACGCCCGACCTCGAAGTCACCTCGGACCTCGATCGGCTGAGGACCGTCCGCGCCCTCGACGACGACGGAGCGCCCGTCCTCGTCGACGAGGAAGAGCTCCCAGTGATGAGGTTGCCCCGCCTCGTGCCAGCCCACATCCACCTTTATGGCGATCGCGGACGGCATCGGGTCCGGCCCTATGAGGCTCCAACCCCCGCCGAGGATGAAGAGCTTCCCGTCCGCCACTTGCGCCGCGTCACAGAGCATCATGGTCACACGCACGGAGCCAACCGTAGCCCGGCACGCGATCGTCGATCCGCTGTGCCGGGTACCGTCGTCGCAGTGGCCGAGCTCGGGTTGCGCAACGACATCTACCGGCGACCCCTCGCGACCGCCCTCGACCGCCTTGGTCTCGAGGCCGGATGGCGCTGCGCGGACGTCGGGGCGGGAGCTGGGGACGTATCTGTCGCCTTGGCCGAGCTCGTCGGGCGCAAGGGACGCGTCTATGCCGTCGACAGCGATCCGCGTGCGCGCGACGCGGTGGCCGCAGCCGCGGCCGCCGCCGGAGGAGCGCAGGTCGTGGCCATCACCCAGGCCGGAGAGGACCTGGCGTTGCCCGAGAGCGTGGACCTTGCCTACTGCCGCTTCTTGCTGCTGCACGTCTTGGAGCCCCGCTCGGTCCTCGCCCGGATGGCTCTGGCCTTGCGTCCGGGCGGCTTTCTTGTCGCCCAGGAGCCCATCACCTCGGCAGGACGGATCGACGGAGCTCCGATGTCGATGCCGGATGCTCGCCACCCCGACGTGGGCGCGCTCTTGCCCGGGCTGGTCCGCGAGCTCGGCCTCGAGCTCGTCGACGCCTGGGCTGAGGCGCCCGCAGGCGCGGGCCCGGGACCGGTGGCGGCCTATCTAGGGGAGCTCACCGGGGTGGACCCCGAAGGCGCCTCCGTGGTGCTGCCGCCCCTCGTCACCGTCATTGGACGCCGGAGCGCCCCGGAAACGGCCGTCGTCTCGCGCCCCGGCATCAGCCGACGAAGGACTGGATCTGCTTGACGAGCTTCTCCTCGATCTCGAGGTTCCACGCAGACTCGGCGACATCGACCAGGAGGAACAGATCGGAGAGGAGCAGCGTCTCGACGACCGCCGTCCCCAGGTGCTGGAGCCACTTGCCGATGCCGATGCGTACGACACAGTCGTCGGTCGTGCCCGACACGAGGATCGTCATGGCGCGGTCGGCGTCTATGACCGCCGCCAGGAACTTGCCTTTCTTGGCCTGGATGACGGTCCCGTGGTCACTGTCGGCGGACCTCTGGGTCGTGAAGCCGTCCGACTTCAAGTACTCCTCGATCTTCGACTCGAGGTCGCTCAGGTCGACGTGCTTGTCCTGAAAATGCAGGACCCTCTCACCTATCACTTGGGCTCCTCCCAGGGATGCAGCGGGCCCCATGGCCCGCCTGTGAGCCTCCCGCATGTGGGACGCTCGGGAGCACGCTAATCGCGCTCACCTGTGCCGGCAGGTCGCTTCCCATCGGGGCCTACTTCAAAAGACGCGACAAGCGGCGGTCCGCCAGCACGCGACCCTTGGTCTGGCAGCGAGTGCAGTAGACGACCTCGTGCGACTCGTAGGAGACCCTGCTCAAGGCCTCGCCGCAGCTCGGGCAGGGATGGCCGGCCCTGTTGTGCACGGCGAACACCGTGCCGAGCCTCGGCTCCGACAGGCCTCCGACCCGCTTGCGCTCGGACGCCACCGCTTCGGACATCACCGACCGGACAGCAGCCACCAATTGCCTACGATCCGGCAGGCTCAGCGACTTGAGGGGCGAGAAGGGCGACAGGCGTGCGCGGTTCAGGGCGTCGTCCGCGTAGCCACGGCCGACGCCGGCCACGAACCGCTGATCCCGGAGCAGGGTGTGAAGACGACGGGTGTCCTCACTCGTGAGCAGCAACTCCTCGAAAGCGTCGTCGCGCGGCTCTGGGCCGAGGCCCGCCAGCGGGCCGTCATCGCCGGCGGCGAGCACCCACCAACCTGCCTTGCGCTCGTGGCCGTGCTCGCGGACTAGGACTGCGGTGCCGTTGCTGAAGACGAAGCGAGCGACGGCACCCCTCGGCCTCGTGTGCTTGGGGGGCAGCTCCATGTCCAACCGGCCCGCCTGGGAGAGGTGGACAAGGACGCGGCGAGCCGAGGAGAGGTTGAGCACGAGGTACTTGCCCCGGCGCCCGACCTCGATCAGCCTCTCTCCCTCGAGGCCTTCGCCGGTCGCGACGACCGTCTTCAGCCCGGAGAAGCCCAACGTCTCCACTTGCACGATCTTCGCTCCTGCGAGCGCGGCATCGAGGCGCTCGGCAAGCGCCTGCATCTGAGGAAGCTCGGGCATCTGAGGCGACGACCCAGTCGCCTAGAGAAAGCCCGGGGCGCCGTTCAGGGCCCGGCCGGCCTCGGAAAGCTTCAGGCCGGCACGCTCTCCCCGGGCGACGAACTTGAGAGCCATCTTGCGGCTCGCCTCGTCGATCATCTCCTCGCCGAACATGACCGCGCCCTTGCCGTCGTGCTCGGTCGCCTTCTTGTACGCGTCGAGGATCGCCCAGGCCCGGTCGAACTGCTCCTGGGTGGGAGAGAACACCTCGTTCAAGATCGTGACCTGGTCCGGGTGCAACGCCCACTTGCCGTCATAGCCGAGCAGGTAAGCCCGAGCGCAGTAGTCACGAAACAGCTCCGGCTCCCGGATCTTGAGAAACGGGCCGTCGATGACCTTAATCCCGCTTGCCCGTCCGGCCGTCAAGATCTTGCTGAAGACGTAGTGGAAGTGGTCGCCCGGATACTGGTCGATCTGGACTCCGCCGGTCAGCACGGGCATCTCCACCGAGGCCGCATAATCCGCCGGACCGAAGACGACGGCCTCGAGCCTAGGTGACGCGGCACAGATCTCCTCGACGTTGACGAGTCCCCGGGCGGTCTCGATCTGCGCCTCGATGCCGATGTGGCCCACGGGCAGCCGGCTGTTCAGCTCCACCTGGGTGAGCAACAGATCGAGGGCGATCACCTCGGCCGCGGACTGGACCTTGGGCAACATGACTTCGTCGAGCCGCCGGCCCGCCTGGCCGACAACCTCGATGGCGTCGCCGTAGGTCCAGCGCGACGCCCACCCGTTGAGCCGAACGCACAGGACGCGGTCTCCCCATTCGAGGTTGCGGATGGCCTCGATGACCAGTGTCCTCGCGGACTGCTTCTCGGCCGCAGCGACGGAGTCCTCGAGGTCGAGAAATGTCATGTCCGCCGGGACGTCAGGCGCCTTCTCGAGAAAACGCGCGCTCGATCCTGGGACCGAAAGGCAGGAACGGCGGGGCAGATTGCGAGAACGCTCGGACACGACACCGATGGTACGGCGATGCCGTCAGTTTGGCGGTCGCTGATGTGGTGGCCCATTGCCGAACTGAGCGCGAGGTGGCGTTCGACAACCTTCGCCGTCGCGAGGCGCTCAGCCGATGTGGGAGTGGAGGAACTCCATGGTCCGCTTCCAGGCCAGCTCCGATGCCTCCGGGTCGTAGACCTCCGGGCGGGTGTCGTTGAAAAAGGCGTGGTCGGCCTCCGGGTAGATGTGGATGTTCACGTCCCGGTTCCCGGCCTCCCTCAGCGTGCGCACGAGTGCTCTCGCGGCCTCCGGGCTAGCCGACTCGTCCTTCCCTGCGAAGTGGCCGAGCACGGCGCCGCTGAGCGCCGCGTAGTCGGGTTGGGCGCCTTCCCACGGCACGACGCCGTAGAAGGGCACGACGGCTCGTACGCTGTCCGGCCGTTGCGAGGCGAGCATGAGGGCCAGCCCGCCACCCATGCAGAACCCGACGACCCCGACACCGTTGCCGTTCGACCTGGACGCGACCTCGTCGACGGCACCGCTCATGTCCCTTCCCGCGCGATCCAGCTGGAGGGCCATCATCTTCTTGGCGGCCTCATCCGGCTCTGCGACCTTCGCCCCGTGATAGAGGTCGGGCGCCAGTGCCACGAAGCCCTCGGCGGCGAAACGATCGCACACGTCTTTTATGTGGTCGACCAGACCCCACCATTCCTGGATCACCACGACTCCAGGTCCTTCGCCACTGAGGGGCGTTGTCAGGTAGCCGTCGTCGGTCGACCCATTGCTCGGAAACTCGATCATCGATCCCATGGAATTGAAGCTACTCGCCTGGCGCTGGCGCGGCTCTGGAGTTTGCGGTCCAAGGCGCCATGCCCACGAGCCCACGCGCTCTCGGAGGACCGGTTCGAAAAGGACCGGGGAGCCAGCCCTAGCCCGCACGAACGAGCAGCTCGGGCGCCAGAGGGCACAGCGGCCGGCTGAGGCAGGCGGCAGGGTTCTCCGGTCCGGTCGGTCCGATAACGACCTCGAAAGAGCCCTCTCCGATCAGCTCGACGGTGTCGCCGGCTCGCCGCAGCATCTCTCCGAGCAGATCGTCGTGCAGCAGGCGGCCAACTCCGGCGACTGCCCAGACGGGAACCGAAGCCTCACGGGCAGCCCGGGCAAGGCCAGACGTACCTGCGCTAGCCAGGACCCCGGACGGTCCGGCGGCGAGCGCCTCGACGATCACCACTGCTGCGCCCTCGACGACATCTTCTGCCTCGTCCGGCTCCCAGCCGCTCACCTCGCCGAGGTGAGCCTGGAACCTGCGAACCTCGGCGCGCCGTCCGGGCGACGGCCCCACCACGCGGACGACTGCCCAGGGCAGACACGAGAACGCCTCGAGCACAGTCTCGGCGGGGCACGTCACGACGACGGCCTCACCGTCACCGAGACGACCGCGCAGCGCGTCGGCGAGCAAGCCGGCAGTCGGGTCCGAGACGAGCTCATCGACCATCTGCCGGGCCGCTCGGACAGGATCTGGAGCTACAAGCAGCGTCGCGGCCACCCACCAGAGGGGCGCAGCGGTCACGTGAGACTCTATGAGCCGCCTGCAGGCGGTCACGACCGCTGCCGGTTCGTCCATCGCCAGCTCGGAGATCGTCCATGCCGCCTCGACGCCCAAGGCCGCCGGCGCCTCGTCACTGGCACGGGCGATCCATCGCAGGCGCTCGATGGGATGCATCGAAGCGACGCTACCGCCGCTTCAGCGCCGCGGTGCTACACGCCTCACGACCCGCACAACGGTGAGCTCAGCCGACTATTCCACCCTTGGTCATGGCGAGAACGTCGAGAGCCCGGTCGACCTCTTCCTCGCTCAGCAGGCCCATGTCGAGCACCACCGTTCGCAGGTCCTTTCCCTCAGCAAGGGCCGTCTTGACCACCTTTGCCGCCTGTTCGTAGCCGATATAGGGATTGAGCGCTGTGGCGATCGAAGGCGAGGAGAGGGCGTAAGACCTGCAGCGGTCCTCGTCGGCAACGATCCCGGCGACGCATTTGTCCGCCAGCACGACGCTTACGGACGAAAGCAGCCGGATGGACTCGAGGAGATTGCTGCCGATCACCGGCAGCATCACGTTGAGCTCGAAATTCCCTGCAGCACCTCCGAATGCAACTGCGGCGTCGTTGCCCACGACCTGGGCGACGACCTGGCAGACGGCCTCGGGGACCACGGGGTTCACCTTCCCCGGCATTATCGACGAACCTGGCTGGAGATCCGGCAGGTGAATCTCACCAAGTCCGCACCTCGGCCCTGAAGACATCCACCGAAGGTCGTTCGCGATCTTGTAGAGCGATACTGCGATCGTCCGGAGCACACCGGATGCCTCGACAAGGGCGTCACGCGAGCCCTGGGCCTCGAAATGGTCGCGCGCCTCGGTGAGCGGCAATCCGGTGCCTGACGCGAGTCGCTCGATCACCCTTACCGCAAAGCCCGGTTTCGCGTTCAGCCCCGTACCGACAGCTGTCCCGCCGAGCGGCAGCTCCCCCACCCGCCCCAGGGCTGATTCGAGGCGCTCGACGCCGTGCTCGACCGCTGCTGCGTACCCGCCGAACTCCTGGCCGAGCGTGACAGGAGTCGCGTCCATGAGGTGAGTACGGCCGGATTTCACCACGACGCTGAACTCCTCCTGCTTCGCGCGCAAGCGCGATGCCAGATGACCGAGGGCGGGGATTAGATCGCCGGCGATCCCCAGAGCGGCGGCCAGGTGAACCGCGGAAGGAAACACGTCGTTCGACGACTGTGAAGCATTCGGCTCGTTGTTGGGGCGAACCTCTCGCCCGAGACGTTCACTGGCAAGATTCGCCAGTACTTCGTTCATGTTCATGTTCGTCGAGGTCCCCGAGCCCGTCTGAAACACATCGATCGGGAACTGATCAAAGTGGCGCCCGCCTGCCACTTCATCGGCAGCCTCGGCGATGGCCGCGGCGACATCGGGTCCGATCGTGCCCATCTCTGCGTTCACGGTCGCCGCAGCGCCCTTGATCATCGCCAGGGCGACGAGGAGGGTCGGGTCCACAGGTTGGCCTGAAATAGGGAAGTTCTCGACGGCACGCTGAGTCTGTGCCGCCCACCGCGCGCTTCGCGGCACACGTACCTCACCCATCGAGTCGTGCTCGATGCGGTATCCCTCGGCATCCTGATCTGCACCTTCTGGGACTCCTGTCAGGGTCATAGACTCAAGCTAGCTGTCAGTGAAACCGTCGTAAACCTTAAGAGCGCGTTATCGTAACGACGCTGTAATGTCAACAGTTGTCCCGCACGGCTGCGGTGCGAATGGGCTTGCAAGCCTGCGCACGGCGGGTTAGGTTGCGGGAATTGTGAGACCTGCTGGTGGGAGTCTCGTAGTTGCGGTTGCGCGAAGCGTGGCCGGTTCGCCCGATACCTCCAAGCATCGTCGGCGCGCGGCCGTAGCGATAGGCGTTTCGTCCATGTTGCTCGTCGGAATCGGCGCTCCCCTCGTTCTCGCCGGGGCGCCTGCGGGAGCAGACCAAGTCTCCACCTTGCAACAGCGCGCTCAGTACATCGCCACTGAGATCCAGGCCGCCAACGTCAAGCTGACGATCCTCGACGAGCTCTACCACCAGGCCGAAGGCCGGGTGGCGTGGTATGCGCAACGCGTCGCCAGCGCGACCGAGGCCATCAGGCAAACCGAAAAGGCACTTGACCTGGACCGGTCACACCTTCGCGCGATGGCCATCGAGGCCTATGTCACCGGTGGAGCGTCGCAGAGCCTGTCGGTCGTTTTTAGCGGCAATCAGCAGACTGCCGGTATGCAACAGGCTTACATCCAGGCGGCATCGGGCAATCTGGACGAGTCCGAGACGACCGTGCTGATCAACCAGCGCTCCTTGTCGATCGAGCGGACCGCCCTCGACCACACAGAGCAAGTCGCCAAGGCCAACGAGATGGCGATCTCCTCCGACCTGGCACAGGAACAGGCCATAACAGCTCAGCTGAACAACGAGGAAACACAGGTCAAGGGCGAACTCGCTGCAGCGGTCGCAGCGGTGCAACGGGCCCAGGCTGCCGCCTACGCTGCCGCTTTGGCGGCGGCAGCAGCAAAGGCCGCTGCCGAACAGGCGTCCGCTCCACCAACGCCGTCGGCTCCCGCACAGGCGGCCGTGCCGACGGCGGCACCGTCGCCTGCATTCTCGTCGGCCTCTTCGCCAGTGCCGGCCGCGGGCGACGGCGCCGGCCAAATCGCAGTGAATGCCGCCCAAAGCCAGCTCGGGGTGCCCTACGTCTGGGGAGGGGCCACACCGGGCGAAGGTTTCGACTGCTCGGGCCTGACCATGTGGGCGTGGGCCGAAGCCGGCGTCTCGCTCGCCCACGGGGCTACAGAGCAGTACTACGAGATCCAGCACGTCTCGATGTCGGATCTTCAACCGGGTGACCTCATCTTTTACGGCGACGCCTACCTCCTTTACCACGTCGTCATGTACATCGGCGGCGGCATGGTCGTGCAGGCAGAAGAGACAGGCACCAACGTCATGGACACGCCGATTCCGCCCGGTGCTTACGGCGCTGGCCAGCCCTGACGGCCCGCCAGTTCATCTCAGCTGTGCCTCGGCGCCTCAGGTGCCGCCCTGCCTACGCTTCAGACCATGCGCGCCGTCGTAATCGAGGAGGGCTCCCTCGCCGTGAGGGAACGAACCGACCCCGTGCCGGGTGTCGGTGAGCTGCTCGTCAGAATCCACGCCGCGGGCTTGAACAACGCTGATCTGCTGCAGCGGGCCGGCCTGTACCCGGCCCCGCAAGGTTGGCCTGCGGACATCCCGGGTCTCGAGCTCGCCGGGGTGGTGGCAGCGGTCGGCCCCGGCGTGGCACGTTTTGCCATCGGCGATCGGGTCATGGCAGTCGTCGGCAGCGGAGCGCAAGCCGAGCTTGCGATTGTTCACGAGCGTAGCGTCATGCCGGTGCCAGACGCGCTGGCACTGATTCAAGCCGGCGCGTTCCCCGAGGCGTTCACGGTCGCCCACGACGCCCTCTTCACCCAGTGCGGGCTCAGGCCGGGCGAACGGCTGCTCGTGAACGGCGCCGCGGGGGGTGTCGGCGTCGCCGCAGTCCAACTCGGGGTCCTGGCAGGTGCGACTGTCATCGCGAGCGTGCGTGCCGCCCGGCACCGAGGCGCGCTGGAGTCCCTCGGCGCCGCCGCCGTCGACCCAGCCGACGCGGCCGCACGTGGTCCCTACGACGTGATCTTGGAGCTGGTCGGCGCCCCCAATCTCGAGATCGACCTCGCCTCGCTTGCCATCGGGGCTCGCATCGCGGTGATCGGCATCGGCGCGGGGGCGCGCGGCCAGATCGACCTCCTCCAGCTCATGAACCGGCGGGCGCGCATCTTCAGCTCCACGCTGCGGGCCCGGCCACTCGAGGACAGGGCCGTCGCCGCGCGCCTCGTCGAGAGCCAAGTCCTGCCACTGGTGGCAGCAGGGCGAGTTCGAGTCCTCGTCGAAGAGGTGTTCGCCCTGAAAGACGTGGATGAGGCGTACGCACGCTTCGCCGCCGGGGCGAAGCTCGGCAAGATCGTCCTCGACATCGCCTGCTGAGACCGGGTCGGCAGCGCCGCCGGCCTGCGGGACGTTTCATGGGTGGAATATTTCTACAGTGGAACTGTTCTACCCATGAGTAATGCCACGAGATTCAGCCAGAGGCCGGCAGTGAAAATGACGATCGCGCCCACAAAGCCAGACGCGCCAGGACCAGGGTACGGCCTTGTCCGGGAGCAGTCGACACGTGAGCTGCTCATCGACCGGTACTGCGAGCTCCAGCCCCAGCTGCAACGGCGCATGAGCGCCCTCTTGCACGACGAGCTGCACGAAGAGCTGCATACCGTGACCGACCACCAGCTCGTCGTGCTCACCTACCTGCGCGGCCAATCGGTGACGATGCGCGAGCTTGCCAAGCAGCTCGGCGTCGGAGAGAGCGCAGCCACCGCGGTCGTCGACCGGCTCGTCCGCCAAGGGCTCGTCGTCCGCTGTGACGATCCCTCGGACCGCCGCCTGGTCCGCTTGGCCCTGAGCGATGCGGGTGAGTCGGCCGTGACCGAACTGCACGCGAAGGCCTGCCACAAGACGGCAAGCCTGCTCGCCGTGCTTTCAGACGATCAACTGGCCCAGCTTGTCGGGATCATGGAGACCCTCGACGCTGAGGCCGCCAAGGAGACGAGCGCCGGGTGCAAGACCGCGGCCCACGACAGGAACCACCAGGAGCAGGCATGAGGACGACTGACAACTACCTTGACGCCGGGCAGCATCTTGACGCCCAGCAGCACGACGGTCTTCAGGAGGCCTCCGACCAGGTCCCGGCTGGACAGGGGGCCGGCCGGGTCGCGGGAAGCGCCGGGGCGCCCCAGCGAGAAGCCGGCAGCGGTGCCATGAGCGCCCGCCAGATCCGAGTCGTGTTCTCCGGGCTCATGCTCGGGCTGTTGCTCGCCGCGCTCGACCAGTCCATCGTCAGCACTGCCCTGCCGACCATCGTCGGTGACTTCCATTCCCTGAGCCGTTTGACCTGGGTCGTGACCGCCTACCTGCTCACCTCGACAGTGAGCGCTCCCCTGTACGGGAAGATCTCCGACCTCTACGGACGCAAGCGGATCTTCCAGTTCGCCATCGTCGTCTTCCTGGTCGGATCCGCGCTAGCCGGCTTGAGCCAGAGCATGGACCAGCTGATCGCGTTCCGCGCCCTGCAGGGCCTCGGGGCCGGCGGTCTGATCGTCCTCGCCATGGCAATCGTGGGCGACGTGGTGTCGCCCGCCGAACGAGGCCGCTACCAGGGCTATTTCGGCGCGGTGTTCGGCATTGCCAGCGTCGCGGGGCCGCTGGTGGGCGGGTTCCTCGTCGACCACGCGTCTTGGCGGTGGATCTTCTACGTGAACCTTCCCATCGGCGCCATCGCCCTTGTCGTCACGAGCATCGTGCTGCGCGACAGGGCTGTCCGTACCCGGCACAAGATCGACTACCTCGGCTCGGCCCTTCTCCTCATCGGCTTCTCTGCCCTGCTGCTGGTCACGACCCTCGGGGGCTCCCCCGACGGCTACGCCTGGCTGTCACCGCAGATCGTCGGCATGGCCCTGGTCGGCGTCGGATTCGTCGTGCTGTTCCTCGTCCGTGAGCACTATGCGCCGGAGCCGATCGTGCCGCTCAGGCTGTTCCGCAAGCGGGTCTTCACCGTAGCCAACGCCGCAGGCTTCATCGTCGGCGTCGCCATGTTCGGCGCCATCATCTACCTGCCCGTGTACCTGCAGGTGGTGCGCGGGGTCTCCCCGACCACCTCGGGCCTCATGCTGCTGCCCATCATGGTCGGCCTGTTCACGGCCTCCATCGGAAGCGGGCAGATCATCGCCCGTATCGGCCGTTACAAGATCTTCCCCATCCTCGGCACGGGCCTCATGACCATCGGCATGGGGCTGTTCTCCACCCTGACCGTCCACACATCCTTCCTGGTGACCTCGGCCTTCATGCTGCTCACCGGGTTCGGCCTCGGCCTCGTCATGCAGGTGCTGATCCTGGCAGTTCAAAACGGGGTCGATTACAAGGACCTCGGGACGGCGACGTCATTGGCGGCCTTCTTCCGCTCGATGGGAGGTGCCTTCGGGACGGCCTTGCTGGGTGCGGTCCTGAACGACCGGCTCATAGGCAATCTGACCAAGGCCCTGCCTGTCGCGGCCCGCCCGCACGTGAGTGAGATAGCTCGCCAGATCGTCGGCAGTCCGGCCGAGCTGAAACTGCTCCCCCCCGCGATCCACGCGGCGGCCACCCTCGCTTACGTGCACACGATCGACACCGTGTTCTTGATAGCCACGCCGGTCGTCGCCGTCGCCTTCTTCTTGTCACTCGCGCTGCCCGAGATCAGGCTCCGCAAGACCGTCCACGGCGAGGCGGGGGTTGCCGAGATCGCCGACGGCGCGCCGTCGGCTCCGATCGATCCTGCAGACGCGATCGCCCTCTGAGGCGAACGGTCCCTACCCTTGAAGTGGTGACGACGCCATCAAGACCCGAGCCGGGCGGTCGGCCGGCAGCAAGCTTGACGGCGCGCCTTCGTGACGCGCCCGGGGCCTCGCAGATCATCCTCAGAGCGTTTCTGGGCGTCACTTTCACTTACGCGGGCCTGCAGAAGCTCGCGAACCGCTTCTTCTTCAATGCCGCCAATCCTGGATCGATCCAGGCGCAACTTCACGCGTCGATCACCACGAGCCCGATCGGACCACTCGTGCGACTGGCGGCGCACGCGCCGGTGCTCGTGGGCTTGCTGATCGCTCTTGGCGAACTGGCGGTGGGTCTCGGGACCCTGTTCGGCCTGTTCGGGCGGATTGCCGCTGCCGGCGGTATGGCCTTGTCGTTGATCCTGTTCCTGTCGGTCAGTTTCAACACCACGCCCTATTTCTACGGCTCGGACATCGTCTTCTTCTTTGCCTGGACGCCCCTTGTCCTAGGAGGCTGCGGAGCCTGGTCCCTCGACTCCGCCCTGGCACAGCGTGATGCCAGGGAAAGAGCGTCGACCACGGTTGGGCCTGCGCTGAGGACTCCGGCCGCCCTGGACCGCCGTGCGGCTGCTCGCAAGGTGGCCTCCGCGCTCGCGCTCGGGAGCTTTGCCGTCGTCACGGCCGGGATCACAGCCGCACTCGGGAGAATGTTCGGCGGTACGTCGCGCCCATCGGTCGCGCCCACGCTGCCGCGACCGACGACGGGGTCGAAAGCTGAGAGTTCGACGAAGGGCACGTACATAGGGCTCGCCAGCGACGTGCCGGTCGGCGGCGCCGGCCAGTTCACCGACCCCGCCCAGGGCGTCCCCGCCTATGTCGTCCGTCCCTCCAAGAGCTCCTTCGTCGGCTTCAGCGCGATATGCACCCACATGGGGTGCACGGTGGGCTTCTACGAGCCGGCGCTCCAGTTCCGCTGCCCGTGCCACGGCTCGGTCTTCTCGGCCGTCACCGGAGAGGTCGTTCAGGGCCCGGCGACTGTGCCACTCCCCAGTATCCCGATCGCGGAATCAGGCGGCGACCTGCTCGCAGACGGGTGAGAACCGCCCGCAAGGTAACTGGCAGACCTGCTGACGAGTCCGGACGCGCGGTTTTGAGTAGCATGACCGTCGTGAATGCTTTGTCACCTGGATGTCATCGATGGTGACCCGATCGACTCCCAGCGCGCGCTCTCGCCGTACACCTGGCACAACCGCCACCCGAGCTCGGACCACCGCGGCCCCGAAGCTCAGCGCCGCCCGGCAGCCGGCCCGAGCGGTCACCGCCCGCTCACCCTCGGACACGCGTGCGGGCTCCGCCCGTACTCAGCGCTTTGCCCGCCAGGTCCCGCCCCAGGCAGTGCGAAAGCGCGGCCCGGCCTCTAGCGAGAAGGAGGCAGACGGGCGGCGGCTGCGAGCGGCACGCAACTACGAGGCGGTCGTAGGTGCTGTCCTCGACATCGTGAGGGAGTCGGAACCACAGGTGATCTACCTCCCGAGCGCCGCCGAGGTCGCAGCTCGCGCCGGTGTCTCGGAGCGCACCGTGTTCCGTCACTTCGCCGACCTGAATGCGCTTTTCGTGGCGGCGGCCTCGAGGATTCGCCCCATCCAGGACGCCTATCTCGGGCCGCGGCCCGACGCCCCACGCGTGGCCGACCGGATCGCCGAGCTCGTGCGTCTGCGCTCGAAGCTCTACGAGGAGATCGCTCCCGTAAGACGGGTCGCAATCCATCTCAGCTACACTCATCCGCTCTTGGTCGAACAGCTTGCCAATGCCTATGCCGCCGCCAGAACCCAGGTGGCCGACGTCTTCGCTCCCGAGCTGTCACGTCTTGACGCCAAACGCCGGCCGCTAATGCTCGACGCGCTCGACCTCGCGGCAGGCTGGTCATCGTGGGACAACCTGCGCACCGTCCAGAAGTGCTCTGTGCCCCGCACTCGACAGGTCCTGACAGAAGTGTTGACCGACCTGCTCGCAACCGTGCCGAAGACCAGGCGTCGCTAGAGCGCTGCCGCGTCGAGGCCTAGAGCGCCTGCCGAGCCTGCCGCACTCGGGAGACGACCATGTTGGGCCGGTTAGCCTCGAATCGGACGATCCCGCTCCCGCAGCGGGATCCAATGACCTGGAGACGGACCAGATATGTCAATGCCTTACCGACGCCTTGGCCGATCCGGCCTCAAGGTGAGCCTCCTGTCTTTCGGCTCGTGGGTCAGTTTCGGAAATCAGCTGAACGACGACCTTGTGGTGCGCTGCATGGACGCGGCGCGAAAAGGAGGAGTCAATTTCTTCGACAACGCCGAGTCCTACGAAGACGGTGAGTCGGAGGCGATCATGGGGCGGGCCATCAGGACCCTTGGTTGGGCGCGCCACGAGTACGTGGTCTCGAGCAAGTTCTTCTGGGGCATCCACGACGCTCCGAACATGCGCCACACCTTGAACCGCAAGTACCTCATGCAGGCAGTGGACGGCTCGCTCGACCGGTTCGGCCTCGACTTCCTCGATCTCATCTTCTGTCACCGTGCCGACCCGGAGACACCTATCGAAGAGACCGTCAGGGCGATGTCGGACATCGTCAGCTCCGGCAAGGCGCTCTATTGGGGTACCTCGGAGTGGGCGGCAGACGAGATCGTCGCCGCCATCGAGGTCGCGGAACGTCACCATCTCCACAAGCCCGTCACTGAGCAATCTCGGTACAACCTTCTCGAGCGACGCCGCGTCGAGCACGAGTACGCCCGCGTGATCGAGGATTACGGAATCGGCCTCACCACCTTCAGCCCACTCGCCTGCGGCGTGCTCACTGGCAAGTACCTGGACGGGATCCCAGAGGGTTCTCGCGGCGCGCTGCCCGGCTACGAGTGGCTCCGTCCCAGACTCGAGAACCCGCGCAGCAAAGAGAAGGTCCGAGCTCTCAAGGCAATCGCAGACGATCTCGGCTGTCTGCTCCCGCAACTCGCCATCGCCTGGTGCGCGTCCAACCCGAACGTGTCGACCGTCATCACAGGCGCGAGCCGCGTCGAGCAGCTGCGCGAGAACCTGCGCTCGCTCGAGGTGCTCGAACGCCTTGACGACGAGACGATGCGGCGGATCAACGAGGCGGCCGGCGTCGACTGAGGGCCTGCCTCGGACGAGGCGGCCGGCGTCGACTGAGGGCCTGCCTCGGACGAGGGCCGAGGTGTTCGGGCGGGGCCCTCACGCCGTGCGCATCGATCGGCGCAAGAGGGGCGGCTCGTGCAACGCGGCCGCAACCCGTACCCGGGCATCGAGCGCCATGGCACCGGCCGGGCTCGCCACGACTGGGTTCAGGCTCAACTCGGCGACCTCGGGGAGGTCCTCGGCGAGGCGTGCGACTCGCAGGAGCACCTCTCCCAGTGCCCCGAGGTCGACCATGGCCGAGCCGCGGTAGCCCGTGAGGAGTGCCGAGGAGCGCAGACCGCTGACCAGATCACGGGCGTCTTCTGTGGTCATGGGCACCAACGACCAGATCTGGTCGCGAAACAGCTCGGCCTCCTTCCCGCCAAGGCCGAACATTACGAGCGGCCCGAACGACGGGTCTTCCACAACCCCGACGACCGTCTCGACGCCGTCCGGGCCCATCGGCTGCACGACGAGTGACACCCCCGGACCGAACATGCCGAGCAGGGCCTCGGCGGCAGACGCCACGTCCTCGGGAGAGCCCAGGTTCAGCCGGACGCCGCCGACGTCGCTCTTGTGCACCAGTGCGGGAGCGTCGAGCTTCAAGGCGACCGGGTACCCCAACGCTCTCGCGTCCTCGACGGCCTGGGCCGCGTTGGACGCCCGCAAGCAAGGAAGAATCGGAATCCCGTAAGCCTTGAGCAGCTCGAAGGCCGAGAGGGTGTCCAGCCACAGCGCAGATTCCGAAAGCGCACCCGATGCACCGGACCGAATGACGGGCGAGGGCCTAGTGGCGGAGACCGGTCCAGCCGCCAAGGCCCGCTCCACTATCTGGCGTGCACCAAGCACGTCCAGATCCTCGAAGCGGGGCACCGTCCCTGCCGGCCGGTTCACCCATTCCGCATACGGTGCGACCCGCGCCACCGCGAGGGCCGCCGACTCGGGGTACGCGAACCAAGGGACCCGCTTGGGACCTGTGCGCAAGGCCGAAAGCGTCCCCTCGGTCGGGGTGAAGTTCGCAAGCACGGGCTTGGTGGCCGTGGAGGCGACGCCGGCCACCGCTTGGGCGACTTCGTCAGCGCCGACGAGAAAGGGCGACGTGAACGTGACTACGACCACGTCCAGCTCATCGTCGCCGAGGACGATCTCGAGCACCAGGCGGTACTCCTCAGCTGTTGCTGAGGCTGCGAGGTCGATCGGGTTGCCTATGGCGGCACCGTCTGAGACGACCCCGCGAAGTCGCTCCTGGGTCGCGTGAGAGAGCTCAGGAACCTCGAGCCCGTAGCTCTCGCACGCGTCGGCGGTGAGAACCCCGCAACCTCCGGTGTTTCCGACGATCGCCACGCTCCGGCCGGCGGGAAGGGGCTGGCTCGCCAGCAGATCGGCGACATCGAGCAGCTCCTCGAGCGTTCCCACCCTGATGACTCCCGCTTGACGGAAAAGCGCGTCGGTGGCCTGGTCGGGGACCGCGACGGCACTCATGCCGTGAGCACCGCGCCGTCCCGAGGCGGTGCGGGCGCTCTTCACCGCGACGATGGGCGTCTTGCGAGCGACGCGGCGCGCGATCCGGTTGAACTTGCGAGGGTTCCCGAAGGACTCGAGGTAGAGGAGGATGACGTCGGTCTGCGGGTCGTCCGCCCAGAACTGCAGCAGGTCATTGCCACTGACGTCGGCCTTGTCGCCGAGAGAAACGAAGCTCGAGATGCCGAGCCCGCGACTGCCCAGCTCACCCAGGAGAGCAACCCCGAGACCCCCGGACTGGCAGGAGAACGCCACCCGCCCTGGCGGCGGCGGGTGCTCGGCAACGCTGGCGTTCATCCGCACTTCGGGGCAGGTGTTCATGACGCCCATGCAGTCGGGACCGACGAGACGCATGCCGAAATTACGCGCCAGCTCCACGAGGTCGCTCGTGGAGCGGTCACCCTGAGCCCCCTGAGCCGGCCCGCCCCAGGCGACGATGACGATGCCGCCTACCCCTTTGGCCCCGCATGCGCGCACCCCGTCGTCCAAGAGCCCGCGCGGCAGCGCGAGAACCGCCAGATCTATGGGTCCGGGAATCTCGCCCAGGCTGTGATAGGCGCGCAGTCCGCATACCGAACCGGCCTGGCGGTCAATCGGGAAGACGGCACCGGTGAACCCGCCGGCGAGGAGATTGCGGACGATGTCGTGGCCCACAGAGCCGCGCTCGTGGCTCTGTCCGATGACAGCGATCGACGACGGCCGGAGAATGTGCTCGATCGAGCGAACGGCGGCAGTCCACTCGCGCCCTTCGACCCGGGCGAGGTACTCCGGTCGGGACGCCAGCTCCATTGTCACCCGGATGACACCCGAATCCAAGAGAGCGTGCTCGTCGAAGCCCGCCGACCGAAAGACGTTGAGCATCCGGTAGTTCTCGGGAAGGGCGTCGGCGACGAACCGCCCGATCCCGCGCTGAACCGCAGCCGAGGCGAGATGCTCGAGCAGCACCGTCCCGAGACCGCGTCCCTGGTGGTCGTCGCGCACGACGAAAGCAACCTCGGCATCCTCCCCTTCCGCCCCGCCTCCAGGCGGCGGGCCCGGGGAAGCCGCGACGGGAGCTCGGGGCGCTTCCCTGGCGCAGCGGTCGTAGCGGGCGACCGCCACGAGCTCGCCTTCGACGATTGCCACGAGTGCCAATCGGTCCTGGTAATCAACCGTCACGTAGTGGGCGATCTCCTCGTCGCCGATGCGCCTGCGCGGCGAAAAGAAACGGAAGTACACCGTCTCTGTGGACAGCTTCTCCCCGAAGGACCGCAGCGCCGGGCCGTCGTCCGCCCGGATGGGACGCAGGTGGGCCGTGCGGCCGTCCGAGAGCAGGACGTCGCACTCGAGCTCGGAAGGATACCGTCCGGGACCGCCCGGTCCGTCACCCCCGGCGGTCGCAGGCGCGTCGTCAGGGCTCATGCCGGCCGGCCGAGAGGCCACGCGTCCATGGGCAAGACCCGCCCGAGACCTACTCGCCCGCTCGCAAGACGCTCAGCCCGCGAGTGATTGCACGTCGGCGATGGGGACCGAGCTCTTCGGCGCGGCCAGGTCCACCGCCTCGCCCCAGTCACTGAAACTCGCGGAGATCCTTCGGGCCGCCTCACCGGTCGCTCTCGTGGTCCCCGTGACAAGGATCGGGAGCGCCGCGCCCGTGGTCGCCACGTACATCGTGAGCGCCAGACTGCCCGCTGTCGTGCTCTGGGCCGCCTCGACTGCCACAGCGGGATGCCCGAGCTGGCTGGAAGTGGCACCCCGCGTGATCGTGCCCGTCAGCTCCACGAGCTGCGCAGCGGCTGTCTTGACCGCCAGGGAGGAGGCAAGCTCGGAGAAGCTCGCGCTCGTGCCAGGAACCGAGACCCACCTCCCGGCCAGCGCGACCGCGAGCTTGTCGCTCATGCCGGCGAAGGCCTCCAGACCGGTGACGTCACCTGTGAAGTAGGCAGTCCCCTTGGCGAGCAGCACAGTGACCTTGCCGTCGTGGGTTCCGTCCCGGACTGTGATGTGCTGCTCTCCGCTGGAAGATCCGACGTCGGCGACGAGACGCACCGTGCTCGAGCCAGCCCCCGCCGTCTCCACGAAATGAAACGAGCTCTGGCGCTTGTTCGCCGCAACCGCCGCCGCCACGATCTGCTTGCCGGTCCTCGACTGGACGCCGTTGGAGGCGTTGGCGCCGTTGGAACCGGTCGCCGAGCTGCTGCAACCGGCGGAAAGCGCGATCGCGACAGTCGAGATGACGAGCAGGAGACGAACGCGCATGTCGCGACGCTACCAGCGAGCATCCTTGCCACAGCCTCGGGCCGCCCCACGGCCGCCGAGGTCCGCGCGTGCCCTCAGTTGACGGCTCGGACCACCGAGATGTCGCCGCTCACCGTCTTGGCCTGGATCAAGAGCTCCGGGACGTCACTCGGGCCGCCGACGGCATCCCGGGACGGTTCGACTTCGATGTCGCTGGCCACCTTCCCCGACATCGACCCGGCATCAAAGCGCACGAGCGACCCCGGGGCGACCGCCACGACTATGTCGCCGCTGACCGCACGCAAGACGTAGTCGCCGGTCGATGCGCGCTCGATTCGCTGATCGCCGGACACCGACTCGACGCTGGCGCCTGCGAGCACTTCCCCGAGACGCACGTCCCCCGAGGCGGTGTGGACACGCGTCGGCTTTCCCACCCGACCGAGCTCGATGTCGCCGGAAGCCGTCGACACCTTCCCGCCAGAAGCGGCAACGCCGATCCTCACGTCCCCGGAGGCCGACTGGACGTCGGCCTCGTCGCCCACGGTTCCCAAATCGAGGCGTCCGCTCGCCGTTCGGATCCTGGCCTGCCCGGTGATCTCCTCGACCGCGATCCCGCCCGAGGCACTGCGGATGTTGGCCACCTTGTACCTGCCCCGCGCACTGACTGGAGCCGAAGCCGTTGAGACGTCGAGCTCGGTGTCGGGCGGCACCCTCACCCAGACGCGGACTGCTGCCTCGCCGCCTAGGAAGAACCGCCCTCTTCCCCGGGCGCGTGGAATCTCGACCGTCACCTCATGTCCGCGCGCTGAGGCTCGTTCGCCTATGCGCGCACGTCTGACGAGCTCAGCGGCGGCGGGGTCGAGCGAGTCGAGCCTGATCTCCGTCCTCGGAGCATCGTGGGTCTCGATCTCTACTTGGCCGGCGGCATTCTCGACGCGAAGCTTCACCTCCCCGGCTGTTTCGAAGCTGCGCTCCACCGAATCTTGCGGCTCTGGGCTCTGCCCCGCCTCGGTCCCGTTGATCTCGCTCACGATGCCTCCTCTCAGGCCCAGCCGTAGCCGGTAAGACGCTTGTACGACTGCGCGGGTCTTCCTGTCGACGCGCTGCGGCTCAGGGCACGCACGATCCAGGTGTTCGCCGAGACGCCCTCTCGAGCCGCTGCTTGTTCGATCCGCGTCTTCAGCTGCTCGGGGAGCCTGAGGCTGATCCGCGCCGACTGGTCGTCACCGAGCTCGGCCTCGGCGAACGTTCCGGCATCCTCCACATAGATGAGCTCGGCGTCCCGACCAGAGATTCGAACCTCGACTCTCCCCTCGCGCAATTGCTCTCCCAGCTCGGCAGCCGCCTCCCCGAGCAGCTCGAGGAGCCTCACCGTCGCTGGGCCACCCATCGCGCCGACGAGTCGCGAAGCCGCCTCCGTCACGGCGTCATCGCCGAGCTCGGCGAGGTTGGACAGATCCTCTTGCAGGGACTCGACAATTGCTGACAGGTTCACGATGTCATTATGACATCATAGAACTGTCAGATCAACCCCCTTGCAACGGTTGGCGCAGCTGCCGATCCCCTCGACGAAAGTCGTGAGGACCTGACCCGGAGCGAGGAAGACCTGCGGATTGCGTCCCGCACCGACTCCCGCAGGGGTCCCCGTCGAGATGAGGTCGCCGGGATCTAGCGCGGCGAACTGACTGATGTAGCTCACGACGGCAGCCGGGCCGAAGATCATCTCCGAGGTTCTCCCGCGCTGCATCACCACGCCGTCGACCTCGCAGCGCACCTCCAGGTCGGTCCCGTCGCCGATCTCGTCGCCAGTCACCAGAACCGGACCGACTGGGGTCGATGCATCAAAGGCCTTGCCCTGGAGGTACTGAGTCGTCCTGTTCTGCCAGTCGCGCATCGAGACGTCGTTGACGACGGTGAACCCGGCGATCGCGTCACGGGCCTGCTCTGGCGTGGCACGCCGCGTACGGCGGCCGATGACGACACCGAGCTCCGCCTCCCAGTCGACGGCTTGGCTGACGGAGGGAAGGACGAGGTCGTCGTACGCCCCGATAAGGCCCGAGGCGAACTTCGCGAACAGGGTCGGGTAGCTCGGCGCCTCGCGGGAGAGCTCGGCGATATGGGAGCGGTAGTTCATTCCGACGCAGAAGATCTTCTCCGGGTGAGGTACGAGCGGGGCGAAGGACGCCTGCGACAAGAAGAGCTCGGCGATGGGCTCCAGGGACGCCGCTGCGTCAATGCCCGAGGCCGCGTCCAGCGACCTGAGCAGGGCACCGACATCGGGCGCCTCCAGAACAAGGACGCGATCTCCCTCGACCCGAGCCGCGCGGGTGCCGGCGGCCGTCCGGACAGTGGCGAGTCTCATGCCAGTTCAGACTAAGGCTCCGCGCGTGCGGCCGAGGTCGCGCCTACGAAGGCGCTCCGGGCATCGCCCCCCCGTCCGAAAGAGGTCCTAGCGGCGGCGCAAGCCTTCCACTGCCCACTGAGCCTCTCTCTTCGTCGCAAGCTCGGGCGGCTGGCCGCAGTCCGGCACGGGGAGCATCTCGCCGCGTACGTGCGCTCCCCAGACCGCTCGCTCCCCGCTCGGATCCTCGACGACGAGCTCGATCCTGTCGCCCCCCACATCAGCGCCCCAGCGCGCCATGTCGAGGAGGCGCCACCCGACCTCGCCGAGCACAGCGCGTTCGAGGGCCTGGATCGCCTGCGACCTCATCCCGCTACAACCCCGGTAGCGAGGCAGGAGGTCGTCCACCGGCCCGTTGCGCTGCACGATCCTTGTGAGCGCCGCTCTGTCGCAGAATGCCCATGCCGTGCCCTGGGGCAGCACCACTGCCGTCGGCGCAAAACGATGCCCTCCCGTGTGGCTCGTCCTCCACACCCTCACGCCTTGCCCGAGCGGGTGCGGATCGGTCGAGAGCTCCTGGGCGAGCGCCGTCCCGAGCGAGCCGCAGCACCGGTCTCGCCTGCCATGAGTACAGATGAGGACGTCGACCGGCTCGTCCCGGCCGGGTGGCTCGTCCCGGCCGGGTGGCTCGTCCCGGCCGGTCGGCTCGCTGAGCACCGCCAGCGCGGCTGCGATCGCTTCGCCCGGCTCGACTGCAAGCTCGTTACGCGCGAATCGTGCCCCGCCCGCCGCCGGCCATCGGTAGGCGACGACGTGGCACGGCCCGGCCGCCGAAGTCGGTACCAGCGCCTGAAAGCGCATCCCGGCGCTCCGGGCGGACTCGACGACCGGCGCCAGCGCTGGGTCCTCGCTCATGTCGCGCGGCCAGGGAAGCGGCCATTCGACGAGCAGGTAACCCCGGTAGCAGCCCGCCGTGCCGATGGGATCGAGACGCTGCTCACGGGCCCAGGTCGAGCAGGGCAGCCCGTCTGCTACACGGGGACTCCCCGGGCCAGCGCTGTTGGTCATCGGCGGCACGCTACAGGTACGCGGGCGGCCACGGTCCGGTCTCGGTCAGAACGCGGCCCGACCGCCGCGAAAGGCCTGCGCCTAGACTGAGGCGGCGACTATGAACGCCATCAACCAGGAACTCTCGGGTCCCGACGCCGCGGACCTGGCCGCAGCCTCGCTCGCGATGGCGCGCCGGTTCGTCTCTGGTGGGACCCTTTGGTGCGCCGTGCCCACGCGGCCATCTGAGGCAGCGCAGTTGGCCACGGAGCTAGCGCGGCCCGTCCTCGCGGCAGGACGCGCCCTTCCCGCCGCCACTGTTCCCGGGGACCACTTGCTGGAAGGCTTGAGAACGCACGCCCGTGCGGGCGACATGCTGCTTGTCGTCGCGAGATCCAGTGAGCCGTCAATCGCTGACCTCAGGCAACGGGCCGCGGCGTGGGGGCTGCTGACGATCTGGGTCGGCGCCGGCCCGAGGCCATTGCCAGGAGCGGCCGACTATGTCCTTTGGACCGATGACGACGAGACGAGCCGCTCGGGCGACGCCCGCTTCCTTTCTCTTTGCCGTCAGCTCCGGGAGATGACCCTCGCCCGGCTCGGGAGTCCCGGGCTCCTCGAGAGCGCCCAAGGCGGGTGCGACGACGAGGTCTGCATCACTTGCTCGGACGAGGGACGCGTCGGCGAGGTGGTCTCGGTGCGCTCCGACGGGCAGGCACGGGTCCGCACGCCCTCCGGTTTCGAAACGGTGGACACGAGCTTGGTCGACGAGGCCCGTGTGGGTGACCTCGTGCTCATCCACGCCGGCGTCGCGATGAGCCTTGTCTTGTCGGAAAGCCGCGAACCCGAGGAGGCACCTTGACCGAGGACAAGCCGCTGGGCGAGAGTCCGAGCGGGCGCGAGGCAGCGGTGCTCGAGAGGATCGAGGCCTTCCGGCGTCGCCGGCCCCGTTTCCGGGACGACTTCGTCACCCTGGCGCACGGTGCGGGAGGAAAGGCCTCTGCCGCGCTGATAGACGCCGTCTTCCTGGACGCCTTCGGCGGCCTCGAGAGGCCCCCGCTCACCGACGCGGCCCTCATTCCGCTGCCTTCAGGTGAGACACTTGCGTTCACCACTGATTCGTTCGTGGTCAAACCCCTTCGTTTTCCTGGCGGATCGATCGGTCAACTCGCGGTCCACGGGACGGTCAACGACCTCGCCGTCATGGGCGCCCGCCCTCAGTGGCTCTCGGCCGCGTTCGTCCTCGAGGAAGGCTTTCCCGTAAGCGAGCTTCGCGAGGTGGTCGCGGACATGTCCGAAGCCGCCGCCGCCGCCGGCGTGAGGATAGTCACCGGCGACACGAAGGTCGTGGGCCGGGGCGCGGCCGACGGTCTGTACGTGACCACGGCCGGGATCGGCGTCGTCCCTGCAGGCCGGCGGCTGGGAGCTGACCTCGTCCAGCGCTCCGACCGCATCCTCATCTCCGGCACCATCGCCGACCACGGGATGGCGGTCATGTTGGCGAGAGGTGACCTGGCTCTCGAGGCCGACCTCGAGTCCGACACTGCCCCGGTGACCGAGCTGGTCGAGGCGCTGTTCGCGGCAGCCCCTTCGACTCGCTGGTTGCGCGACCCGACCCGCGGCGGTGTCGGGACGGTGTGCAACGAGCTTGCCCACGACACTGGCCTCGCCGTCGTGTTGGACGAATCCGCCCTGCCCGTCAAACCCGCAGTGGCTGGAGCGTGCGACCTTCTCGGCATCGATCCTCTCTATGTCGCCAACGAGGGCAAGCTCCTGGCCGTCGTCGCCGCCAAAGAAGCCGATGCGGCGCTGGCCGCGTTGCGCAGCCATCGCCTCGGAGCCGACGCGGTGCTCATCGGGGACATCCGCGAAGAGCCGCAAGGCATCGTCGTCCTGCGCACGTCGTTCGGGGGGACACGGATCGTCGACATGCTGGTCGGAGATCCTCTGCCGCGGATCTGCTAGCAGCCGTGAGCCAGTTGCGTCAGCTCACCGAGCGCCGGCTCGTGAGGGTCACCGGGACGGTGCAAGGTGTGGGTTTTCGTCCCTTCGTGTTCCGCCAAGCCGTGGCGCTCGGGCTCGTCGGCTTCGTGCTCAACGACTCCGACGGCGTCCTCATCGAGATCGAGGGCGACCAGGCCAAGGTGGCGGAGCTGTGCCGGCTGCTCGGAGAAGCTCCTCCGCCGCTCGCCAAGGTCGCCTCGGTGGACTGGCAGACACTGCCCGCCGAGGGCGGCTACGAAGCCTTCCACATCATCGACAGCGCCGCGGGCCGCGTCCCGAACGTTGCCGTCAGCGTCGACAGCGCCACATGCGAGGACTGCCTGTCGGAGGTTGACGACCCGAGCGATCGCCGGTACGGATATCCGTTCACCAACTGCACGAACTGCGGGCCCCGCTACACGATTGTGATCTCGGTCCCCTACGACCGCCCGGCCACGACCATGGCTCGCTTCAAGATGTGCGCCCGGTGCCAAGCCGAGTACGACGACCCGGCCGACAGGCGCTTCCACGCCCAGCCGAACGCCTGCCCCGCCTGCGGCCCGCGCATCGCCTTCTACGACCCGGTGGGTCGACTTCTGGCCGAGTCCGGCCCCGCGCTGGCGGCAGTGAGCGACGCGCTCTGCTCGGGTCGGATCGTCGCCATCAAGGGCATCGGCGGCTACCACCTGGCGGCGGACGCGACCGACCACGCCGCCGTGGCAGAGCTCCGGCGGCGTAAGGCACGAGACGACAAGCCCTTTGCGCTCATGGTGGCCGACTTGGAGATGGCGAGGTCTTTGTGCGTGCTCGATCCCGATGCCGAGTCCCTGCTCGGCTCTGTCGCGCGGCCCATCGTGCTCGCCCGGCGCAGGCCGCAGGCCGCGGTCGCCGAGGGCGTGGCACCGGGAATGGCCGACCTCGGCCTGATGCTTCCCTACACGCCGTTGCACCACCTGCTCATGGCCAAGGTGGCCCGACCGCTCGTAATGAGCAGCGGCAACCGCTCGGACGACCCGATCGCGCACATCGACGAGGACGCCGTCGCCCGGCTCGGGCCCATGGTCGACGGCGTGCTGGCACACGACCGCCCGATTCACGTTCGTTGCGACGACTCGGTCGTGCGAGCCTCAGGCCGTCGCCTGCAGATGGTCCGACGCTCGCGCGGCTACGCCCCGGAAGCGTTGCCCCTTCCGGGCGACGCGTACCGCCAGGTGCTCGCCGTGGGCGGCGAGCTCAAGAACACCGTCTCGGTGGTCAAGGAATCCTCGCTCGTGTGCAGCCATCACATCGGTGATCTCGAGCACCTCGCCACCTACGAGGCCTTCTTGCAAGCGACGGTGCATCTGTGCCGCTTGTTCGGGATCGAGCCCGAGGTTGTCGCCCACGACATGCACCCGGAGTATCTCTCCACGAAATATGCCCTCGAGCTCGACCTCGAACCGTGCGCCGTGCAGCATCACCACGCCCATATCGCCTCGTGCCTGGCCGAGCACGGACACACAGGCACCGTGCTCGGGATCGCCTTCGACGGTCTCGGCTTCGGCACCGACGCAACCATGTGGGGAGGCGAGTTTCTCGTCGCCGACTTCAACGGCTTCGAACGGGTCGGCCATCTGCGCCCCGTCGCTCTGCCGGGCGGGGCGGCGGCCATCCGTGAACCATGGCGGATGGCACTCTCCTGGACGGCACTCGCCCTGGGCGTGGACGCCGCCGCCCGGTTGGGCGAGGCCCTCGATCCTCGCTGGAGCCAGGTCCTCGCCCTCACCGTTGCGAACGACGGGAAGCGCCTTCCACTGCTTACCACCAGCGCCGGCCGTCTTTTCGACGCCGTCGCCGCCCTCGTCGGCCTGCGGTCACGTGTCACCTACGAGGGTCAGGCCGCGATCGAGCTCGAGATGCTGTCACGGACCGTGTCCCGGGAGTCGGCTCCGAGGTACCCGGCCGACATCGTCGAAGGCGCCGGTCCTGGCGATCTCGACGTGCTCGATCCGTCGCCGCTCGTCGCGACGGTGCTGCAAGAGATCGAACGCGGCACGGACCGGTCGCTGATCGCGGCCGGTTTCCACGAGGGCCTCGGCCTCGCCACAGCCGCCCTCGGGGAGAGGCTGGCCCGCCTTCACGGCCTCGACACGGTGGCGCTCAGTGGAGGGGTGTTTCAGAACGCGCGCTTCAGCGACATCGTCGAGGACGCCCTTGGAGCCGAGGGACTCACCGTCCTCGTGCACAAGTCAGTGCCGCCAAACGACGGCGGGATCAGCATCGGCCAGGCGGCCATCGCCGCCCTGGGCTCGCCCTCCTAGCCGGTGCCGCCGATGGTGACGGCCACCTCCCGGTGCAGGCGCCCGAAGTTGTAGTAGGCAGCGCACGCACCCTCGGCGGAGACCATGCAGGTGCCGATCGGCGTCTCAGGAGTGCAGGCGGTGCCGAACACCTTGCACTCCCAGGGCTTCAAGGCGCCTCTGAGCACCTCGCCGCACTGGCAGGCTTTCGGATCTGCGATACGAACGCCCGGCACCTCGAAACGGAGCTCGGCGTCCCACGGGGCGAACTCCGCCTTGAGCTTCAGGGCGCTTTGCGGGATGAAACCGAGGCCGCGCCACTCGAAGGTCGGTCGGAGCTCGAAGACCTCGTCCAAAATGGCCAGTGCGCGGGGATTGCCCGCCTCGCTCACACAGCGCGTGTACTGGTTCTCCACGCAGCACCTGCCCTCGCTGATCTGGGCCAAGAGCATCTCGATTGCCTGGAGGATGTCGAGCGGCTCGAAGCCGGCGGTGACGAGAGGCTTGCCGTACTCCTCGGCGACGAAGCGATATGGGCGCTGGCCGACCACTGTCGACACGTGGCCTGGTCCGATGAAGCCGTCGAGGCGGAGGTCCGGGGACTCGAGAATGGCCCTGAGTGGAGGCACGATCGTGACGTGGTTCGAGAAGATGCTGAAGTTCATCACCTCGTCGTGCCGCGCTCTCAGCACGGTTGCCGCCGTAGACGGCGCCGTGGTCTCGAAGCCGACGGCGAAGAACACGACTTGCCGGTCCGGGTTGTCGGCCGCGACTCGCAACGCGTCGAGGGGCGAGTAGACGATCCGGATGTCCGCCCCTTGCGCCTTGGCGCCGAGCAGGCTGCCGCTCGAACCGGGAACCCGCATCATGTCGCCGAACGAGGTGAAGATCACGCCCGGCGCCCTGGACACGGCGATGGCGTCGTCAATACGACCCATAGGGATCACGCACACAGGGCAACCGGGGCCGTGCACGAGCTCGACCGAGGTCGGGAGAAGATGCTCGATGCCGTGCCGGTAGATCGTGTGAGTGTGGCCGCCACAAATCTCCATGAACTTGTAGTGACCTTCGCCTGCCAGCTCAGCGATCCGGGCCACCAAGGCGCGTGCTGCCGCCGGGTCTCGGTACTCATCGACGAAACGCATGACGTCCCTTCCTCTGGCAAGGATCCCTGTGGCACCGGCGACGCCTGAGCCGACGCCCCGGCACGAAAGCGGCAGCCGAGGCCGCAGCCTTTGCTGCCGGCGCCACCGCTGGGCCTAGGGCGGCCGCTAGGCGATCTGCGACTCGGTCATGGCCTGGACCTCGTCGGCGTAAGCCTGACCCATCTCCTTCAGCGACTCGAGTGCCGACTGCGCTTCGGCCTGGTCGATCTTGGCCATGGCGAAGCCGACATGGATGAGCACCCAATCGCCCGGGGCCAAGCCCTCGTCCTCGAGGAGGAGGACATTGATGTTGCGACGCACACCGGCTACGTCGACCGTCGCCAAGTGCCGGTTCGAGTCGAGGAGCTCGACCACTTCACCGGGGATCCCCAGACACATGGCTCTTACCTCCTCCAGACACGAGACACGACAAGCCCGACGCCACGCGCCGCCTTCGTAACGAGACTACCGGTCCAAGGCGGCGGTCGAGGACCAGGGCTGGTCACGCGGCCGGCGGGGCAGGTTACGTCAGGAGCCGACCGTTCACCTCACGCTAAGCGGCTGACCAGACACTATCCGTGCCCGTCCCGCGCAGAATCCAGCTACGATTTGAGCACGGGAAGGTGGCTGAACGTGGGGGAAGCATGAGCGTCGACAACAGTGTTCGCACCGGACGGGTCGTGGGCGCGGGACGCCGGCCAACGGCGCCCCTGCCGAGCCTCATCATCGTCGCCGGAGCCGCGCTCCTCATGGCCTCAGCGGTCATCCATCTGCATCTTTGGGCGAGCGGCTACCGGAACATCCGCACGATCGGCCCGCTGTTCTTCGTGCAGGGAGTCTTCGGGATCATGCTCGCCTTGTCGGTCGCGTTGATCAGGCGCATCTCGATCTCGCTGCTCGGAGCCCTGTTTACCATCGGGACGATGGTCGGCCAGATCGTGGCGGTCAACGCCGGCCTTTTCGGCTTTCGGACGACCATGAGCGCTCCTTGGGCGACGACGTCGCTTGTCACCGAGACGACGGCCGCGGTCCTCCTTCTTGCCGGCGGTTGTCTCGCCGTATGGGAGGAGAGGGCCCACATCCGCCAATGGCGGGCGCACAGAACTCCCGAGTCGTGAGCCTCAGCTGTTGCCGCTAATCCGTTCGGGCGTGACGAACACCGCTGTCCGCCGCTCGGCCTGCATGACCCGGTCGAACTCGTCCCAGTCCTCGTGAGTCCCGCCCGCGGCGACAAAGACGCTCCGGAGCGTCCTGGCAAGCTGTGCGGCACCGATGTCCTCGGGCCCGTCCTCGGGCCCCAAGAGCCAGGTGGGGCCTTCCACAGCAACCCAGTCCGGGCCATGCCGGAAAACGACGGTCGCCCTGCCACTGGCGCGCAGGTGCGAAACCTTGCGCGAGGACCCGTGTGCCACAAAGGCGACGCACGTGTCCCCGGTGACCGGGTCCTCGACGACGCCCGCGTTCACGATCGAGGCATGGACGGTCCCGTCGGATCGGGTCGTGGTGGCGACGGCAAGGGAGTCCTTCTTGGCAAGGCTTCGGACGTGGTCAAGATCGTTCGGCATCTTTCCTCCTGGTCGTTCAATCATGACGCCGCGCTCGACCGGTCGTCGGCGTCGAGCCGACATTCTCCGCCCTAGGGGAACGCCGCCGACCGTGCCCGCCCGAGGCGACTAGGGTCCGGCCCTATGACAAGTGAGTGGACCGCCCCGAGCGTCGAGCGCACTGCCCCAGCCCGCATCGCCGGCGAACGGGAATCCCTCGAGCAGTGGCTGGACTTTCAACGCGAAACTCTGCTGATGAAATGTACCGGCCTGAGCGCCGCGCAGCTGAAGACGCGCTCTGTACCGCCGTCCTGCTTGTCGTTGCTCGGACTTGTCCGCCACATGGCAGAGGTCGAGCGCTGGTGGTTCCGCATGCACGCCGCCAACGAGCAGATCGGTTTCGAGTACTCCGAGGACAACGAGAGCGCGGACTTCGATGATGTCGACGACGCTGACGCGAAGGCCGACCTCGAGACCTTCCGTCGGGAGGTCGAGGCGGCCCGGGACGCGGTGCGAGAAAAAGACCTGGACGACGTCGTAGACGGCCGCGGCCACCTCGGCCAGCCGCGTGACATCCGCTGGATCTACGTGCACATGATCGAGGAGTACGCCCGGCACAATGGGCATGCCGACCTCATCCGCGAGCGCATCGACGGCACGGTAGGTGATTGACCGACGATGCCGGTGACCCGCGTGTGAGACGACGACTCGGATGTCGGGAATGACGCGGACAGCCCTGGTCAGGCGAAGCCGCCTTTTCGTCGTTGCCGTTGCGGCCGTGTTGGCACTTGTCACTGCTGCCGGCGCCGCGGAGCCTGAGCTTGCGGCCCAAACCCGCCCCAGTGTCGGGTCCGGCCTCGTCGGGCTGATCGTAGAGCCCTCCAAGCTCGGTTCCGCCGCCGGCATGCAGCCCGTCTACGCGTTCGTGCTCTCGGCGAGAAGGTCCGTCGACATGACGATGTACGAGCTTGCCGACCCCACCATGGAGGCAGACCTCATCGCAGATCGGAGGCGCGGCGTGGAGGTTCGCGTCCTCCTCGACACCAACCGAGAGCGGAGCCGCAACCTGGCGGCCTTCGAGTCCCTGACCGCAGGCGGCGTGAAGGTCGTGTGGGCCGACACCGAGTACGAAGCCACGCACCAAAAGACGATCACGGTGGACGGCACCGAGTCGCTCATCCTCACGGCCAACCTCACCTCCGAGTACTACACGACGACCCGCGACTTCGGCGTCTTCGACACCGACGCGAGGGACCTCTCGGCCATCGAAGCTGTCTTCGACGCTGACTTCGCGCACAGGCCGATCACGCCGTCGAACGGTGCCGACCTCGTGTGGAGCCCCGGGTCTGAGGCGCAGATGCTGGCCGTGATCGATGGGGCCAGACACACCTTGTCGATCGAGAACGAAGAGATGAACGACTCGGCGATCACGAACGCCATCGCGGCGGCGGCCGGACGTGGCGTGAAGGTCGAAATCACGATGACCACCGACAGCTCTTTCGACAGCGATTTCGACGTGATCGTGAGAGCCGGTGGTCACGTGCACCTTTACGAGGACGATCCGTCCGACCTCTACGTCCACGCCAAGACGACGATCGCCGATGCCGGGCTCGGCACGCAAAGGGTCTACGTCGGGAGCATCAACTTCTCGAGCGCCTCGACGGACCGCAACCGCGAGCTCGGCATCATCACGACCGACCCGACGATCATCGAGGAGATCGACAGGGTGGTGAGGGACGACTACTCCAACTGCACCGCGGCCACAGCCTGCGAGGAATACTCCTGAGCACCGCCCGAGGCCATGATGGGGCGGTGGGTATGAAGTCCCTCCTGCCCAGCTGGGGCCATCGCGAGCGCTCCGGGGGGCGAGCCGTCGGGGTGCCTGCTTACCAGGGCGCCACGATCGTCGACGCCTTGGTCGCCAATGGGCGCCGCCGTCCGGACCGCCCGGCGATGCGATATTGCCCGGCCGGACGCTCGATCGAAGAGGAGTGGAAGGTCGTCACCTGGGCCGAGTACCTGCTGGCAGCCCGCCAGATCGCCGGCGGCCTGGCCGAGCTCGGCGTCGTCCCCGGCGAGCGCGTCGCGATCTTGTCAGCCAACCGCGTGGAATGGCATCTGGCAGATCTTGGGACACTTCTCAACGGGAGCGTGACTGTGCCCGTCTACCCGACGAGCTCGGCGTCACAGGTCGCGTACATCCTCGGTCACGCGGAGGCCGCCGTCTGCTTTGTGGACACCCACGCCCGCCTGGGCAAGCTCATCGAGGTGCGAGACGAGCTGCCCTCCCTCAGCCGGGTGATTCTTACCGAGGGGACGCGGCGCGCCGGCGACTCGTTCATCGTCGGCTTCGACGCGCTGAGGAGCGCCGGGGCCAGCCGGCTGAGCCGTCATCCCGACGCCGTTGACGAGCGCTGTCGCAATGTCCGGGCTGAACAACTCGCCACGATCGTGTACACGAGCGGTGCCTCCGGCACACCAAAAGGCGCCATGCTCACGCACGCGAACATCATGTCGGCGCTGCGCAACGTCACCCCGGTCTACGACATCGGCGAGGGCGAGCGCCTCCTGTCGTTCCTGCCGCTGAGCCACATCGCCGAGCGGATGATGAGCGAGCTCATGCCGATCGCCATCGCGGGCGAGACCTGGTTCGCCCGCAGCTTGGCCACGGTCGCCGAAGACCTGCCGGCGTGTCGTCCGAGCGCTTTCCTGGCTGTGCCTCGGGTCTGGGAGAAGCTTCGCGAAACGGTGGAGAGGCAAGTGCGGGCCCAGCCGCTCCCGTTGCGTCTCGCTGTCCAGAGCTATGTCAGGCTCGGAATGCGCAAGGTCTCCTCCGAGCAGGAAGCCGCCCCCATGACAAGACCGGCCCGCAGTGCCTATCGGGCCTTGGACGTGACCCTCGGGAGAATGATGCGCCAAAGGCTCGGCCTCGACCGGGCGCACGTTGTCGCCACGGCGGCGGCGCCCGCCCATCCTGAGCTCATCCGGTGGTTTCACGCCGTCGGGCTCCCCTTGTTGCAGATGTACGGCCAGACGGAGGGCTGCGGGCCCACGGCCGCCAATCGAGCCGGTCAGGTCCGGATCGGCACCGTCGGCACAGCGCTTCCGGGAATGCTGGTCACGATCGGCGAAGACGGTGAGATCCTTCTGAAGGGCGGCAACGTCTGCCTCGGCTACCTCAAGGACCCTGTGGCCACGGCCGAGCTGATCGACGCCGACGGTTGGATGCACACCGGCGACACAGGCGCTTTCGATGCCGACGGCTCTCTCCGCATCCTGGGCCGGAAGAAAGACATCATCATCACCGCCGCAGGCGAGAACATCGCCCCCGAGGGCATAGAGTCCGACCTGACGAACCACCCGCTCATCTCCGAGGCGATCGTGGTCGGTGAAGGCCGCAGATACCTCGTCGCCCTCGTCACCCTCGACCCCGAAGGGCTCACCGATTGGGCGCGGCAGCACCACAAGCTCGGCGATCTGGAGACTCTCGCGGCGGAACCCGATCTTCGTGCCCAGATCCAGGCCGCCGTCGACCAGGTCAACGCGAAACGGTCCCACGTCGAGAGCATCCGCAAGTTCCGCGTCCTCGCCCGTGCCTTGACGGCCGAAGCCGGCGAGCTCACACCGACGATGAAGGTCAGGAGAAGCGTCGTCTACGATCACAACTCTGATGTGATCAGCGAGCTCTACGCCGACAGCTGAGTGTCGTTTCTCGAGACGGATGGCTATCGTCTCGGACGATGCGGGACCCGAGACCACCGAGTGCAAATGACCGAACCCGGGTCAAGCTGTTCGCCTTCCTCGGTCTGGCTGCCCTGCTTGTCGGCACGGCTTGCACGAGCGCGGAGCCGACGACCCGAGCCCCGAGCCACCCGGTCAGCACGACCGCCCCGCCCCCTTCGTATCGCGTCCCACGGAACATCAAGGACGTCGCCGGCCAGCCGATCCCTTTCGGCTCGGCGCGCTACTTCGGGGGTATCCCACCATCGGACCTCGGCTCCGGTGTCACCGGCATCGCCGCCAGCCCGAACGGCCGCGGCTACTGGCTCACGACCGCCAACGGCAAGGTGTTCCGCTATGGCGATGCCAGGCGCTACGGCTCCCTCGCTTCTCCCGGGGTCCACATCGCGGCCATCGTCGCCTCCGGCGTCCACGAGGGGTACTGGCTGGCCACCAGCAGCGGCGCCGTCTTCGGATTCGGTGGCGCCGCCTCCCACGGCTCGGCCGGCAGCCTTCCTCCTGGCACGCCGGTCGTCGCAATGGCGGCCGCTCCGGGCTGGCGGGGCTACTGGCTCGCCGCCTCGGACGGCCGGGTGCTGCATTTTGGCGACGCCAGCTTCTACGGCTCGGCATCGGGTGATCTCGTCAAGGACCGCCTCGTGGCGATGGCGGCCACACCGGACGGGCGCGGTTACTGGCTCGCTACCTCGGACGGCCGCGTGTTCCACTTTGGCGATGCCCACTTCTACGGCTCGGCGTCCGGTGATCTCGTCAAGGACCGCCTCGTGGCGATGGCGGCCACACCGGACGGGCGCGGTTACTGGCTCGCTACCTCGGACGGCCGCGTGTTCCACTTTGGCGACGCCCACTTCTACGGCTCGGCGTCCTCGGTGGTCAGGAAGAACCCCGTTGTCGCCATGGCCGCCGCACCGGACGGCCACGGCTACTGGCTCGTGCCGACGAGCCCTCCGCCTCCGGTAGGGCTCCCGGCCCCCGCCGAGGGCTTCATCGCCGGCCACGTCACGGCCATCGGCGACTCGGTGATGCTCGACGCGGCCCCTGACCTCGAGGCCGACATCCCAGGGATAGATGTCGAGGCCGCCGTCAGCCGGCAATGGTACGAGGGCATGTTGCTCGCCGAGCAGCTCAAGGCGGAGGGTCGCCTCGGGGCAATCGTCGTCGTCGACCTCGGCACGAACGGCCCGGTGAGCCCTGGGATGTTCACGGCGATGATGAACATTCTCGCCGGCGCTTCAAGAGTGGTCTTCGTGACTGTGCACCTTCCCCCGCACTACTCCTGGTCGCAGTCCGTGAACGCGACCCTGCAGGAGTGCGTCCCGCGCTACTCCCGCGACCGCCTCGCGGACTTCAACAAGCTCGCCGACGAGAATCCGCAATGGTTCTACTCCGATGGCGTCCACATGCCGATCGGTGGCACGGGTGCACAGGCCATGGCACTGCTCATCAAGTCGGAGATCTGAGCAGCCGCGCGGCGAGGGCCCGCCAGCCGAGCATTGTGACCCCGAGGAAACCGAAGGTGACAAGGACGAAGGCCACGGCGATCCCTTGACCCGAGATCACCCGTAAGACCATTCCCACTGCCGCAGTTGAGATCCAGACCACGAGACCGCCCAACAGCGACGACCCGTCGCGCCGGAGGCCGGCCAGCACGATCCAGCCCAAGGCCAGGCCGGCGACGAAGGGCCACGCCGTCGAGACGTCCCCGGCGAGGCCGAGGCCGTGGGCGTGGACAGATCGGCCGATCCCCACGAAGACGACAACTGCGACAAGGTCCATCACCGCCCCAACCCTGCGCATCCCGGCCGCCAACCTAATCGTTCTAGCGCCGTCCGAGGCGGTGCCGACCGACCGGTCGCTTCTCGCACCTCGACGATTGGAAACGTCCTGTGACGCGGGGCTGCTTGCCAGAGGCGACGCGCTCGGCACGGTCGGGCTAGAACTTCAGAACCGATGACCGTTTTCGTCTCCCGTCCCACAGTGGGCCGTCGCTACGCCCACCAGCGCCGAGTACGGCTGAGCGATGCCGGCCAGGACGGTGTCTTGCGACTCGACGGGTTGGCCCGCTATCTCCAAGACGCCGCCAGCGACGACTGGGCCGAATCCGGGCTGGATCGACAAGAGACGTGGGTGGTCCGCCGCACAGTGGTGCGAGTGGCCGAGGCTGGGCGGTGGCCGGAACTGGGGGAACTCGTCACGCTCACGACCTGGTGCGGGGGCACCGGTCCGGCCTGGGCCGAGCGTCGCACCGACCTCGAGCTCGACTCGACGCCCATGGTCGAGGCGGTCGCGCTGTGGGTGCCGTTGGACTCTTCCGGGCGCCCATCACGCCTCGGCCAAGACTTCCATGACGTGTACGGCCAGGCGACCGCGGGGCGGCGGGTATCGGGTCACGTGCCTGCCGCGCCTGCGCGCACTGGTGCGACAACGCGACCGTGGCCCATCCGGCGCGCGGACCTGGACGTCGCCGGCCATGTCAACAACGCCGCCGTGTGGGCGGCTGTGGCCGAGGTCGCCGTCGGAACCGTGGCGTCGGCCGCACTGACACACCACGGGCAGCTGGAGGACGGTCGTGCTGTCACGCTGCTGGCAGAGCCGGGGCGGATGTGGCTGATGACCGGTGCCGAGGTCAAGGTGTCGGCCGAATACACGCTGGCCTGAAAGTTCGGCCTCTGCGGCCGCGTAGATCGGCCTCCGCCTGCTCGGGGCCCCGCCTGCGAGACTGCCCGTCGTGGCCCCGGGCAGTCTCTGTCAGAGCGTTGCCGGGTAGTATCACAGCGCTCGGCCACCACTTCGCGCCAGACTTTGTGACGGTGCACGGCTCCCAGCTTCCCTCGCAAGGCATTAGGGGGTCGTGCACCAATTTGTCGGCGCGGCTTTGCCGCCCCTTTAGCGTCAGTATCGAGACACCCAAGGGCGAGTAAGGCTCGCTTCCGCTGGGCAACCCCGGCGTGGTACAAATCACCCTGAAATCCAAGACCGGCCGCGGGTCGAGCACTGCCACCATCCACGGCGCTCCGTGGGGACAAGGGGGGAGAACAGAATGGGGATGAGAATGCTGCGACGGGGGCTTCTGATCTCTGCCGCGGTGGTGATGTTGACAGCGGTGCCGGCGGTCACCTCGCAAGCCTCGACGGCTGGCTCGCGTTCTGCGGAGAGCACGCTCAGGCTCAGTGGGCCGAAGACGAACAAGATCGGCACCGACTTCGACTACACCGTCTCGGGCCATGCGAGCGGCGCCGCCAACTACGTGGTCGCGTGGGAGCAATTCAACGAACAATCCGGGTGCGCCAGCACATATGCCGCCGAGAGCACAAGGGTCTTCCTCCAGAGCACCTACGAGCTGACGCTGTGGCTCAACCGGTCCGTCTCCTCCAACTACTCGCTGCTCGCCCGCTTCGGCGCAGATCATTCCGGCAGGCACGGGATGTGCGCCTACCTGATCAACCTTTCCTCCGGGGACACCTACGCCTACGGCGGCGCCTTCTGGACAAGCGTCCAATAGACGCCGAGCTCGGCCCGGCCGCTCTCGGCCCGCCTTGCGTCACCGCCTAGAGCGCATCGGTTTCGTCAGCCGCCCGCCATGGCACCGACGACGAAGAACGGCTCGGCGCCCGTCGCCACCGCGTCGGGAAGCGGCGCGTCCGGTGATGCATGGGAAAGGTCGTCCTCGCAAGCGAAAAAGCGCACAAAGGCGCGGCGCCGTTGACTGACGGGGTCGCGGATAGTCCCCGTCAGCACGGGGTAGCTGGCCTCGAGCGCGTCGATCACGGACCGCTGGGTGGCTTGGCCGACGACGTCGAGCTCCACCTCACGGTCGACGTGCGCGAGCTCGCGCAGGTGTGCGGGAAGCACGACCCGGATCATGGCAGAGTCTGCACCTCGACCGACAGGACACCCGGCAGGTCCCGTACGATAGCCGTCCAGTTGTCTCCCGAGTCGGGGGACACGTAGACCTGACCGCCGGTCGTGCCGAAGTACACGCCGCAGGACTCGAGCGAGTCGACGGCCATCGCGTCGCGGAGCACGTTCACATAACAGTTCGCCTGCGGGAGACCTTTGGTGAGCGGCTCCCACTCGTTGCCGCCAGCCCGGCTGCGGTACACGCGCAGCTTGCCCTCGAGCGGGAAATGCTCGGAGTCACTCTTGATGGGCACGACGTAGACGGTCTCCGGCTCGTGCGCGTGGACGTCGATCGCGAAACCGAAATCAGTCGGCAGGTCACCGCTCACCTCCACCCACGACTCCCCGGCGTCGTCGCTGCGCATGACGTCCCAGTGCTTTTGCATGTACAGCACCTGAGGACGAGAAGGGTGCCTGGCGAGACGGTGGACGCAGTGGCCGACCTCCGCCTGCGCGTCCGGGATGCCCTCGGAACGAAGGCCCCGGTTCACCGGGCGCCAGGTCTCTCCACCGTCGTCGGTACGGAACACACCGGCGGCCGATATCGCGGCGAAGATCCGGCCGGGATTGCTCGGGTCGAGGACGATCGTGTGAAGGCACATGCCACCGGCGCCCGGTTGCCACGCTGGTCCCGAACCGTGGCCACGCAGTCCCGCCAGCTCGTGCCAGCTCAGACCGCCGTCGGTCGAGCGGAACAAGGCCGCGTCCTCGACGCCGGCGAGGACGGTGTCGGGGTCGCTCAGGGCTGGCTCGAGATGCCAGACCCGAGCGAACTCCCACGGGTGCGGCGTGCCGTCGTACCACTGGTGGGTTCCGGGCACGCCTTCGTACCGGAAGTCGTTGCCGACGGGCCGCCAAGTCGCTCCTCCGTCGTCGGAGCGTTGCACCAACTGCCCGAACCAGCTCGTGGACTGCGAGGCGTAGATCCGGTTCGGGTCGACGGGAGAACCCTTCACGTGATAGATCTCCCAGCCGGCGAAATGGGGACCGGCGATCTCCCAGGACTCGCGCCTGGCGTCCGACGACAGCACAAAGGCGCCTTTTCGTGTACCGACAAGGACTCGTACCCCGCCCATCTCTTGCCCCCTCCAAGCTTTGCGCAAGCCTCCTCAGTTCGCAGCAGCTTACCGGCGAGGCGCCAGTCGTCGCCGGGCGAGGTGTGCGGACGACCGGGTGCACACGCGCTGACCCGCCAGATGACATCCTTGACCTGGGCCTCAGAGTTCCTCACCGGGCCTTCGAGCGAGCCCAACCGACTACAACCAAGGAGCAGAGATGCTGAGCGCCCACCTGGTGCTCAGAGGGGCCCGGGTGCCTGAGGCACCCTGGTGCTCAGAGGGCCCGGGTGCCTGTCAGATGTCGAGACCCGTCGCCACAGACGAGGCCGGTCCGGTGCCGGTCGGCGTCGTCTGGACCGGACCCCTATGCAGCTCGGCTGCCACGGCTTCGGCTTCGGTCGAATCGACGCGATCGATCGCATACCCGCTGTGGACCACGAGCCACTCGCCGACAAGTGGCGCCGGACCGTCGAGGGCGAGCAGCGAGACGCGACGACGTCCGCCCTGGACGTCTTCGACCTCGACCGCACCGGGACCTGCCGCTCCGAGCACTCGGTGCAGTCGGCTTATGCACATTCTCGGGCCTCTTCGATCAGCTCGACGACCTTACGGACAGCCACGGGCACGGCGGCTTCGACGGCTGGGCTGAGACCTATCCCCTTCCCGAAATCAGCCCCCTCGATGCCCACGACGATCACCCGCGCGGGCGCCTGGCCGACGGCTTGAGCCAAGCGCAGCACGCCGGACAGGCTGATCCCGTGGGTGCTTGTCGCGCCCTGGCTCTCGCCTCCCGTCTTAAGGTCCACGACCCGGACATCGCCAGGGGTACCCCTGGCGCAAGTGGCGTCGATCACGATCGCCAGGTCGGCCCCGTCCCAACGTCCCAGAAGGTCGAGCGGGTCGACCTGGGGCCCCACGTGGCGCACACCAGCAATCTGCTCAACAGCACCGGCCGCCACGACCTGTCCCGCCCCGTCATCGCGACGGTGTTCGTTTCCCAGGCTGGCTACCACGACCCGGGGGAGCTTGGAGTCCGCCGGCAACGCGCCCGGCGGCTCGGCTCCGCCACCGGTCACGACGACTCGACGGTGACGTCAAGGAAATGAGCAGCGCACGAGATGCACGGGTCGTGGTTGCGCACTGCTTGCTCACAACGCCATTGCAGCTCGTCGTCACCCAGCTCGAGGCCATCCTGGGCCACCCGGCGCAGATCCGCCTCGATGGTGAGCTGGTTCTGAGAGGTGGGGGGCACGATGCGGGCCTTGCGGATCGTGCCTGACCCGTCGATCTCGTAAGTATGGAAGAGCAGGCCCCGGGGGGCCTCTGTGGCACCTGTGCCCGTCCCCGCGCGCGGTACCACGGTCGCCGCGGGCGGGTCGGGTGGTTCGTAAGACTCGACCAGCGACAAGGCCTCGTCACATGCGAACACGAGCTCGACGGCACGCACCACGATGCTGCGGAACGGGTTGGTGCAGACCGGGCCGAGGCCGGCTCCCGCCGCCGCTTCGGCGGCAAGAGGCGGCAGCGTCGCCGAGTTGAGGGCATAGCGCGCCAGAGGACCGGTGAGGTAAGGGTCACGCCCTCTGAGGCGGGCGTGGAGAGCGGTGGAGCGGGCCACGTGCTCCTCGACTACCAGCTCAGCCAGTCCGGCCGGGCTCAGGTCGAGTCCGTCCGAGGAAGCCGGCCGACCGGACTCGATGGCGTAGCGGCCACCCTCACGCAAAGCCACGAATCGGTAGTCGGCCTCCACGTCTGGGAAATCAAAGCCCGCCACCCACTCGACTGTTGCCAGAGCCTGGTCGCGGGCACGGAACAACGGCTCTGCCAGGGCTGCGATCGCCTCCGGCGACGGAGCACTGTAGAAGCCGCCGACACGGACGTTGACGGGGTGCACCGCCCGGCCTCCCACCGTCTCCATGACCAGGTTGCCGATGCGCTTGAGATCGAGGCCCCTCTCGACCGCTCCCCGGTCGCGCTCGGCCAGCTCCACCGCGTCGGCGCAGCCGAGAAAGTCGGGGGCGTGCAGGAGGTAGACGTGAAGGGCGTGGCTTTGTATCCATTCCCCGCAATAAAGGAGCCGGCGCAGGGCACGTATCCGGTCGTCGACGATGACCCCGCAGGCGTCCTCCATGGCGGCACAGGCGCTCATCTGGTAGGCGACCGGGCAAATCCCGCAAATGCGCGACGTGATGTCAGGAGCTTCGGTGAAGTCACGGCCTACGAGGAGGGCTTCGAAGTAACGGGGAGGCTCGAAGATCTCCAGGGCGACATCGGTCACCGTGCCGTCGCGCACCTCCACCCGGAGCGAGCCCTCGCCCTCGACGCGCGCCAACCCTTCGACGCTGATAGTGCGCTCCGCACCCGAACCGTGGCTCATCGGTCCCCCTTTGCTGACTTTGCCCGGACGGAGCCACGAGCGGTGGCCGGAGTCGGAGCTTGTTGGGCCACTGACTCCGCGCGGAAGGCCGGTGCGCCGGCGTTGAACGTGCGGAAAAGGCGCGAGGCGTCCACCGCCGTCATCCCTTGCCCGCGGAGCTGGCCTGCCAGCGACGCCGTGTTGGCGGTGTCGGTTGGGCCGAAACAGCCGAAGCAGCCCCGATCGACCGCCGGGCAGAGGGCGCCGCACCCGGCCCGGGTCACCGGGCCTAGGCACGGTGTTCCTCGCGAGACGAGCAGGCATACGGTGCCACGGCCCTTGCACTCCTGGCACACGCTGTGCCCTGGGATCCTCGGGCGACGTCCTGCGAGGATGGCCGTGATAACGCCAAGCAGCTGATGGCGGTCGATGGGACAGCCGTAGAGCTCGAGATCCACGGGCACGTGCGCCGAGATCGGAGTCGAGGTGTCCAGGGCGTGGATGTAGTCGGGATGGGCGTAGACGACAGAGGTGTACTCGCCCGCCAAAGCGAAGTTGCGCAGGCCCTGGATGCCCCCGGAGGTGGCACATGCTCCGATGGTGATCAACCGGTGGGAGACGCGACGCACCTGCTGTATGCGCTCGACATCGTCCGGGGTGGTGATCGACCCCTCGACCAGCGACAGGTCGTAGGGGCCCTTCACCGTCGCCCTCGACATCTCGAGGAAGTGGGCGATGCGAACGGTACCGGCCAGCTGCAGCAACTCCTCCTCGCAGTCGAGGATGCTGAGCTGGCAGCCGTCGCAAGAGGCGAACTTCCAAACAGCCACGCTCGGGCGTGCGGCCGGGCTCATAGCTCGGGCACCGAGAGCAGCTGGGGCAGGGCGTTGGAGTAGGTGATGACCCGCCCTGCCTGGCAGAGCAACAGCGGACCAAGCTGACAGTGCCCGCAGAGGGCGATCCCGCATTGCATGTTGCGCTCAAGCGAGATCCGTATGTTCTCCGGCTGCAGACCCTTGTCCATAAGGGCCCGGGCGCTGAAACGCATCATCACCTCCGGTCCGCAAACGAGGGCCGAGGTCCCCGGATTGAATTCCTCTGCCGCGAGCAGGGTCGTCACTACGCCGACCGGCCCGGTCCAGCTCTCGTCGGCCAAGTCGACGGTGACGTGAACCTCGGCACCTTGCTCACGCCAGCGCCAGATGTCCCGGGTGAAAATTATCTGCTCCGGCAATCTGGCCCCGATCAGCACGACGACGCGCCCGATTGATCCAGCGACTCCCCGCCGTGCTCTCGCAGCTCGCTGGGCCGCCATGGAGTCGAGCAGGGCGAATATGGCTCCGCGCAAGGGAGCCAGCCCGATTCCCCCCGCCATGATGACCACGTCCTGGCCCGCAAGGTCCTCGATACCCCAGTCCGTGCCGAAAGGCCCGCGGACTCCGATCACCGAGCCCAGCGGGGCGCTGCACAGGGCATGGGTCACGGTACCGACGTCGCGCACCGTGTGTTCCACGCGACCGGGCGTCCCCGGTGCGCTGCTCACCGAGATGGCGGCCTCACCCACGCCGAATGCGGTGAGCATGTTGAACTGCCCGACACGAAACTCACGGGGATGGTTGCCGATCGGCTCCAGAGACAAGGTGAAGACCCCTTCGGCCTCCTCGTGTTTCGCCACGATGCGGTAGGGCTCGGGGACGAACGCCGCCGGTGCTTCGACCGCAGCTTCGACGGGCGGCTCCACCATCCGAGGCCGGGCCAGTTGCCGCTTGGCCTCGGAAACCCTCCCGGTTCTCTCCCCGCGGTGCAGCACCGACAGGCGCAACCGTGCAGCCTGCAACCGGTTCAGCATCACCGAGGCAAATCTCTTCGTGAGCTCGTAGCCCAACGCCGGGTCGGCCTCCACCTTTGCGCGAAGGCAGATCGCGTCCACGGCGATGGCCTCGACCGGCTCGGTCGCACGCGCGTCGAACTGCCAGCGATAGGGAGGAAACAGCCACGACCACCCGATCGTCGTCCCGGGGCCCAAGGTCTCGATCACCAACGGTGGCCGCCCCGGGGCACGGGTCTCCAGGGTCACCTGCCCGCGGCGGATCAGGTAGAAGACGTCCGCGGCGTCGCCCTCGAGCAGCAGGAATTCCCCGGTCCTCACGGTCACGTTGCGGGCGCAGCCGCGCACGGTCGCGGCCAAGTCGCCTGGCAGGTCGGCCAGCAGCGGATGGTCGCCGATCAGGGGAGCGGTGGTCTCACTCATCTGCTGCCCCCGTGGGTGACGACACCCGGACCGCTTCTGGCGGTTCGTCTGACACTGTGCCCTCCTCGGGTGCGGGGCCTGGGCGGCCGACTCCATCGCTGCTCCGGATGGCCGCCGCCTCTGCGGTGATGTCGATGCCCACCGGGCACCACGTGATACAGCGGCCGCAACCGACACAGCCTGAGGTGCCGAACTGGTCCCACCACGTTGAGAGCTTGTGGGTCATCCACTGGCGGTAAAGCGACCGCCTCGAGACGCGCACCGGGCCGGAGTAAAGATACGAGTGCGCCAGTTCGAAGCACGACGCCCAAGAGCGCGAGCGCACGACGTTGCCGTCCAGGTCAGTGGAGTCCCAGATCGCCGAGCAGAAACAGGTCGGGCACACGAGGGTGCAGTTGCCGCACGCCAAGCAGCGCTCGGCCACGTCGTCCCAGCGGGGGTGCTCGAGATTACGCGCCAACAGGGCCGGTAGGCCTTCGACGTCCATGTGCCGTTCCATGGCATGGGCGGCCCTTGCCAGCATCTCACGTCGCGCGGCGAGGTCCTCCTGCGTCGCCGCCGTCGTAGCGAGCAACGACAACACCTCGGCGCCGCGCTCTGTGCCCACCCTGACAACGAAGCGCCGCCTGTCAGCGTCGCCGACCTCGCTCAGGGCCAGATCGAAACCCTCCTCGGTCCCAGGCCCGGTTCCCATCGAGGCGCAAAAGCAGGTGGCGGCCGGAACACCGCACTCGGCCACCACCAAGAAGGCCCCGTCCCGGCGGGCGACGTAACGCGGGTCGGCGACCTCACCGTTTCGCAGAACCCGGTCCAGCACGCCGAGGGCGGCCAGTTCGCACGGCCGGGCACCGATGACGGCCATGGGTGCCGCCGGACTGGCCGGCTTGGTGAAGCTGACCTGGTCGCCGTCCACCTTGGCCCGCCACAGTTCCTGGGTCGACGGGAAGAGCTCGGCCTTCCACGAGCCCGGTCCCACGGCCCAAGCGAAAAGCGCGTCGTCTTCAACGCGTTTGAGTTGGTAACGACCTGGAGCCTGCTCGTCGCGGTAGCCGACAGGGAGATCGGCCACGCCGGCCACCGGGCCCGGCACGATCGCTCCGTCCCGCACGACCGGCCCCACGGTGTCGTATCCGAGCGCGCCCAAGATCCTGATGAGGGCGTCGAGACCGCGGGAATCGATCGCCGCGGCGTCACCAATGCGCATGTCCATAGGCTTAAGACGGTTGTTATGGTTGGGGTAGGGCCGGAAGTCACTTCGTGCCCGTGCGAGCAACCAGCGACATGCAGACATGGCGGCCGCCGGTTGGATCTACCCCGCCTGCCGGGTTCAAGGGCCGTAACTGGCAGCTCCCACGCGATCCGGAGCCCGATGGCGGCGACGGCCCCCGCTGCTCCGCTGCCGAGCGAAGCCTTCCGGCCAGCGACCGCTACGGCGCGTCGGGGTCAACGAAGACGAACCCTGCGACTTCGCCGTCAACGTTGAAGGAACATCGCCCCACGAGGTCGCCCCGGTCGAAGGCGACCGGCACATCAACGACGGTGCAGCCGTGACGCACCGACGTCAGAGGCGTGCCGAACTCCAGGAAGGCTCCGTACCGCCGCTCCATCTTCGTGCGGGCCGACGTGAGCAGCTGGGGCGAGCCCGCCTCGCGCATACGCGCGCTGAAGTCCGTCCGTGCCTGCTCGAAGCGCCGCTCGACGAAGGCTGTGAAGATCCTCATGGCGCGGTCTTCGGCCCCCTCGAGCGGCGGGATGTCCTCGGCGGGGACCGTGTCCGATGTGCTCGTGGTCCCGAAACGCTGGAAGGCCGCCTGACGAGTGACGTGGAGCAGCTCGCCGATCTCGGCCCATGTGTGACCCTCGGCGCGGGCTTGCTGGACGAGGGCGTGCATGGTGTCCTCCACGATGCGCCCGAGGCTTCGCGTAGTCGCGATCGCGGTGACGACCGAATCGCCCTCGGAGTCCTCTCCGCCCCGCAGCACCGACGCGACCAGCTCGGCGTTCGTCGTCAGCATGAGGCCCATCACCTCACGCTCCGCCCGGCTCGTCATCCCAAGTCACTCCTGCATCCTGTCTCTTGTAAAGATAGCGTTGACAGCGCCGAGGCGCCGCCCGTGAGGCGAGCGCGAGCCTGGCCGTCGGACTGAAGAGAATCCTGGTGCTTCGCTCCTCGTCATGCGAGCCTGCATGACCTACCGGCCTGCGCAACGTCCGGGGCTCGGCTCAAGGTCGGTCCCGGGTTATGCGCCGACCGTCGGGCGCGACCGGGAAACAGCTTGCCCCAATGGCTTCACGTCGCTCCCACTCCCATTTGAGCGATCATGGCCAGTGGCTTGGTTCTGCAAATCATCGCCGACCTGAACGGCTTCAGACGAGCGTTCAAGGACCGACTGACCACTGCCGATAGAGATAGATGGTGCACGACCCCGGGCTGCCTTGCGAGGTTAAGCAAATGGGGCCGTGCACCTCTCTCAAGTTTGCGTGAAAAAGCTCCGCAAGGGACGGATGGTGAAGTCCGGAATCCTGTTGCCTGTTCCGAGGCGCGTCGCACCCATCCTCCAGACCCGGTCGAGACCTGGCGCGGCTCTTGATACTGATCGCGGACCGGTGCGCTTCATGACTTCCTAACCTCGCTATGAGAGCTGGGCAGGAGCCGAGTCCGGGAAGGCGACGCGAGCTTGCCGTTCCGCTGTCGGGAAAAGGGGGACGTGGATGACCCGTGAAGTCGAGGCCGAGAAGAAGCTTGCCGCCGAGGCGGCGGCCGAGCTCGTCGAAGACGGCATGTCGGTCGGGCTCGGCACCGGTTCCACCGTCGCCTACCTCCTGCCAGCGCTCGCCCGCCGCAATCTGTCCCTGCAGTGCGTGGCCACGTCCCGTCACACCAAGGACGCGGCCCGTTTGCTCGGGATTCGCGTGGAGGCATTCGCAAGGATCGACCACCTGGACATCGCCATCGACGGTGCCGACCAGATCGCTCCCGACGGGTGGCTGGTCAAGGGCGGGGGAGGTGCTCATACCCGCGAGAAGCTAGTGGCGGCGACAGCGGAGCGTTTCGTGGTCATCGCAGACTCGACCAAGCCCGTCGAGCGTCTTCACTCGCCGATCCCGCTGGAGTTGTTGTCCTTCGGGCTGACATCCACTTTGCGGCGACTGACCTCCACCACACTGCGCGACGTCCCGGCCAGCCCCGACGGCGGCGTCATCGCCGACTTCCGGGGTGAGGTCGGCGACCCGGTTGCGCTGGCCGCTCGGTTCGCGGCCACTCCCGGCGTGGTCGAGCACGGTCTGTTTCCCCGCCAGATGGTCCAAAGCGTCCTGATCGGGCGCAGGTCTGAGCTGGAGGTGAGAGTGATCAACCCACCTGCCTGAACCCTAGGAGAACATCGGTCGGGCGGAGTGGGGACCTCGAGGTGGGCTTCTGGGTCGGGCGTGTGTCCCCGAACCACACCAGAGGACGGTTCCTGGCAGCCCCAACGGGATTCGAACCCGTGTCTCCACCTTGAGAGGGTGGTGTCCTAGGCCTCTAGACGATGGGGCCATGCATCACGCGAGGTTGCTCCCGAAGATTGCCTCACGTTGCAGGGCTCCGGCTGGCACGTCGGCCAGCGAAGCGTGTTCATGTTAGTCGCCGGCCGTCGTCGCGCTGGCTGGCCCGCCGGCCGATTGGGCCTGCGTCGCGAAACGAGCGGCCGTACGGCCGCGCGGACCCTCGGGGGGGCGGACGCGAACCCCCACTTACAGGGCCAGAACCAGCCCTGTTGCCGGATAAACCACC